>NZ_JBGTDD010000019.1:0-27055 GCF_041748495.1 Parasphingorhabdus sp. | reverse complement strand
GCGGGCGTCGAGGCGACGCGGCCACCGTTCGCCGCGACCCAAGCGTCGGCCTTCGACACGGTGCGGTTGTACACGGCGAGCTCGTGCCCCGCCGCCGCCAGATGCCGCGCCATGGGACCGCCCATGACTCCCAGCCCGATGAAAGCGACTTTTGCCATCACGGGCGCGCATAGCAGGATGAGGCGACTCGCGAACAGGGCGCGGAGCATCGTCGCGCGCCGCCGAAGCTGACATCCTTGTGTCGTTCGCAGGCGGATCTCGTCAGTTTAGTCAGTTTCCGCCTCCTTGTTCGTGCCGTTCACTGTTCGCGCGACGCGGGATCGGCGCGACGGTGACATGGTCGAGGCGTGTAGGAAAGCGTCGCGGGTGAAGGATCGCGGCGGAGGCGGCCGAACGCGAGCGGTTTCCCTGACTTTCAACCCGCCCTAAGCAGCGTTTCATGATCCCGGTGACCATCGACGATATTCGCGCCGCCCACCTCCGCATCGCCGACGCGGTGGTGCGCACGCCGACGCTGCATAGCCGAACGCTGAGCGAGCTGACGGGCGCGGAAGTTTTCCTCAAATTCGAGAATTTGCAGTTCACCGCAGCCTACAAGGAACGCGGCGCTCTGAACACGCTGCTTCTCATGCCCGAGGCGCAGCGGGCAAAAGGCGTGATCGCGGCGTCGGCGGGGAACCATGCGCAGGCGCTGGCCTATCATGGGCGGCGCCTGGGCATTCCCGTGACCATCGTCATGCCGACGCCGACGCCGTCGGTCAAAGTCACGCAGACCGAAGGCCATGGCGCCCGCGTCGTTCTGCACGGCGAGCGGTTCGACGATGCCTTCGCGCATGCATGCGCCGTCATCGTGCGCGAAGGGCAGACGCTGGTCCATCCGTTCGACGATGCGAATGTCATCGCCGGGGCGGGGACGGTGGCGCTCGAAATGCTGGAGGATCATCCGGAGATCGACACCTTGATCGTGCCGATCGGCGGCGGCGGTCTGCTGTCCGGCATGGCGATCGCGGCGCGTGCCCTCAAGCCTGGCATGTTGGTCGTCGGTGCGCAGGCCGATTTGTATCCGTCGATGTATTGCCATGTGAAAGGCGAGGACTTGCCGTCGTCGGGCGACACCATTGCCGAAGGCATCGCGGTCAAGGAGCCGGGCAAGATCACGTCCGCGATCATCGCCGAACTGGTCGACGACATCGTCCTGACGCCCGAACGCGACATCGAGCGCGCGGTCAGCCTGCTCGTCCAGATCGAGAAGACGGTCGTCGAAGGCGCGGGCGCGGCGGGGCTGGCGGCGATGCTGACGCATCCCGAGCGCTTCGCGGGGCGCAACGTCGGGCTCGTGCTGTGCGGCGGCAACATCGATCCGCATCTGCTCGCCAACGTGCTGGTTCGCGATCTTGCGCGCATGGGGCGAATCGCCCGCATCCGCATTTCGCTTCAGGACCGGCCGGGTGCGATGGCGGCGGTCACGCACCTGTTCCACGAGGCCGGGGTCAACATCCTGGAAATCCACCACCAGCGCATCTTCAACAGGCTTCCGGCGAAAGGCACCGCGATCGAGATCGAGTGCGAAGCGCGCGATGCCGCCCAGATCGACCGGCTGACCGAACGGCTGCACGCGGCCGAATTCGAGCTGTCGCGGGTCGAACTGGATTAATCTTTGCGCTCGCGCGGTGCCACGCGGGGACTGCGGCAGTGGCACCGCAGGAACCCGCCGCAAAAGCCTTTCCATCGCTGGCCGCCGACATCATAAGAGATCGACGGCCACGACCAGGACTCAGCCTTGAGCGCACCTTTCCGATTCCCGAAATTCTTCGTGACCTCGCCGACCGCGTGCCCCTATCTGCCGGGCAAGACCGAGCGAAAAGTGTTCACGGAGTTGAACGGGGTTCATGCCGCCGAGCTCAACGACGCGCTCGGCCGCATCGGTTTCCGCCGCAGCCAGGGCGTCGCCTATCGCCCGAGCTGCGCAGCCTGCAGCGCCTGCATTTCGGTCCGCGTCTGCGCCGATCAGTTCGTCGCGTCCGCCACGCAGAAGAAATTGCTCAAGCGCCACGGCGATCTCGAAGTCTCGGCCTGCAAGCCGTGGACCACCGACGAACAATATACGCTGCTGCGCCGCTATTTGGCCAACCGCCACCCGGGCGGCGGCATGGCGGGGATGGACGAGGACGATTTCGCCGACATGGTCGAGCAGAGTCCCGTCAAGACCTTCGTCGTCGAATATCGCGAGCCTTCGGTCGGCCGCGGCCCGGGCAAGCTCGTCGGCGCCTGCCTGACCGACCAGCAGGGCGACGGCCTGTCGATGATCTACAGCTTCTTCGATGCCGACCATGGCGAGCGTGCCGGTCTTGGCAATTATATCATCATGGACCATATCCTGCGCGCCAAGACCGCCGGACTGCCTTATGTCTATCTCGGCTATTGGGTCGATGGCTCGCCGCAGATGGAATATAAGGTCCGTTTCCGGCCGCTGGAACGGCTGACACCGGACGGCTGGCAGAGATTTGATCCTGCCGCGCATCTGAAACGGCAATGCGGTAGCTGACGTTCAGACAAGCCGCTTCCGATCAACAATCTGGCAATAAAAAGCCTGCCGGTCTGGTCAGACCGGCAGGCTTTTTCGTTCGGGTTCACGCCATCAGTCGTACAGGCAGCGCGCCTGCTGGCAGCCTTTCAGCGGCACTGCCTTGGACGCCGGTTTCCAGCGCTTCTTGTACGTCGGCTTGCTGTAGATCACTTCCTCTTCTACATAGGTGGTCGTCGTGGTCGTGGTTACCGGCGCGGACTGCACCACAATCGTAGTGATCATCGGCTGCTGCGCCTGCGGATAATAATAGCCGGGCGTATAATATCCGTTCCAGCCGCTGGGATAGGCCTGCGGCGGCTGCGGACGGTGATGCTGGACCGGTGGACGGGACGGATAATGTCCGGCTTGCTGCCGGTCATAGCCATATTTCTTGAGCAGATGGCGGCACCGGTCGGTGCCCTGATCAATCGCAGCCCCGGCGACCGCGCCGACCCCGCCGCCGATCAGGGTTCCGGCGAGACGGTCACCGCGGCCAGCAATCCGGTTGCCAGCCAGGGCACCAATCGCGCCGCCGACAATGGCGCCGCCGATACCGCTGCTTGTCTTGCACCGCTCGAGATAGGCCAGTTCTTCGGCGCGCTCATCGTCATATTGCGGATAATCCGGATAGCGCCGCTGATCATGGTTTGCACCTTGCTCTGCCTGCGATCCCCAGTGCGGGCTCATCTGGCCGTCACCGATGAAGGTACCGGAATATTCGCCTTCATAGGTCCGGCCATCGGCATCGCGATAGGTGCCCTGCCACTCGCCCTGATAGCTCCCGTCTTCCCGATAGGCGCCGTTCCAGTCACCCTGATAGGTCGAACGGTCGTCGCCATAGGCAGGCGGGGTGGCAACCACGCGGTCGTCACCAATGAAAACGCTCTGGTCATAGGTCGCCTGGCCATCGCGATAGCCGTCATGATAGCCCTGATTATAACGGTCCCAGTCGACATTATAACGCGCGTCCTGGACGACGCCGTGACGGTCGGTCAGTACGGCGTCGTCATAATAGCGGGACCAGCCATAGCCTTGATGGGGCTGGCTCAGCCCGTAATAGCCGAAATTTCCGATGAAATAGCTGGGCTGGATATAGGTGCGCGGCAGCCGGAAGCCGCGATGCGGTTTGCGATAGCCCTTGTCATAGCCCATTCGTCCCTTGTGCACATAGCTGCCGGAGTGACGATAGCCTTTCATTCGCTGCATATTGCCCATGGCTTTCATGCCCCGGGCATGGCCCATATTGCCCGCCTGCGGCATGTTCCTGGCAGCAGCGGCAGGACTTGCCAACGCTGTCGAGGAGGCGAACCCGAGATCAACCGGCGATTTTGCAACACCGCCCGGCGCCGAGTCGATAGCAGCCATGGCCGTTGCTGGAGCGGCGGCCAAAACACCGGCAAGGCCAGCAAATAAAAGGGTCTTCATGGTTAACAGCTCCTGTTTTCAGGCATGCACTGAGCATGACCGACCGAAATTTGGTTAACGAACATTTACCATTTTTCGCAGGCTTTGACCATTAGCGGGTTGTAAAATAGAGCAGATTTGACGCTTTGTCTCGATATGGGGCATATTGGTTAGCGCGCGCTTAACCAAGATTGTTGGCAATCCTCTCGATCAGCCGGACCAAACCGGCCTCATCGGCCTGGGCGAAGCGGTCGGGCAGGGGGCTGTCGAGGTCGAGCACGGCGATCACCTTGCCATTTTTCACGACCGGCACGACCAGTTCGCTGCGGCTGTCGGCGTCGCAGGCGATATGTCCCGGAAAGGCATGGACATCGGCGACTCTTTGCACCTGGCCCGTAACTGCTGCGGTGCCGCAAACGCCGGCTCCCATCGCGATCCGGATACAGGCGGTCTTGCCCTGAAACGGGCCCAGCACCAGTTCCCCATCGACGAGGCGATAGAAACCAGCCCAGTTGAGCCGGGGCACATATTGCCAGATCAGCGCGGCGATATTGGCCATATTGGCGATACCATCCGGTTCGCCGTCGACCAGAGCGGCGGCAGACGAGGCAAGCTCGGCATAAAATTCCTCCGCGGGCTGGTCCGGGTTAATGGCGATGTCGAGCATGTCTAGGGTTCCTGTCTTTCGGGCTCGTCGTCACTCTCCACTGTCTTGACCGGATCATATTTTGCGAACCAGCCCATGATATTGTCGACCTTGGCGATCAGCTGGCTCGGCCGGCGAGCGATCAGATGCGATGCACCGGGTACCCGAACCAGCACCGTATCGACATTCTGGACCTTCAGGGCCGTGTAAAATTGTTCGGCTTCCCACGCGGGCGTGCGCCAGTCGGTCTCGCCAACCATTACCATGGTCGGCGTTTTGACATTGTTGACGATGGAAAGCGGGGAGCGCCGCCAATATTCCTCAGGCTGCTCCCATGGCTGGGCGCGGAACCAGTGGCGGCTGACGAAACGAGCGATATCGCCGGCCAGCGCCATGCTGGTCCAGTTGATCACCGGCTTGACGGTGGCCGCTGCGGCAAAGCGATCGGTTTTCCCCACCGCCCAGGCAGTCAGCACCCCGCCGCCGGAGCCGCCGGTGATGAACAGCCGGTCCTTGCTGACATAATTTTTGGCGAGCAGGGCGTCGACCACGCTCATCAGGTCATCATGGTCCTTGCCGGGATAATCCAGGTCGATCAGCTGGGCAAATTCTTCACCATAGCCGGTGGAACCGCGGGGATTGGCATAGACGGTGACATAGCCTTGCGCGGCATAGCGCTGGATTTCGGCAACGAAATAGGGGCCGTACATCGTGTTCGGTCCGCCATGAATTTCCAATATCATCGGAAAGGACCCGTCCGGCCGGAAATCCGGGGGCAGGGCAATCCAGGCCTCGATTTCGCGGCCGTCATGGCTGGACGTGACCTGTATCTCTTCGATCCTGGCGAGATCCAGATGGCCCAGCGCATCCTCGTTCAGCCGGGTCAGCTGTCGGCCATCACCGCTGCCGCGGGTCATGGCGACTTCGGCGGGCCGGTTGCTGCTGCCCTTGGTATAGGCGATCAGAGGCGAGCTGCCACCAGCCTTGCTGGCGACAGAAAAGCTGCCGGACGCATAGGGGCGGCCAAGCGAAGTACCGCCTATATCGTTGACCAGATTGCGGACATTGCCCGACAGATCAATCGATACCAGGGTCAAGATTCCGTCAACCTCGGCCTGGCCGATCAGCGCCCGGCTGTCCGCCCGCCAGGCGATCGTATCGATCGAGCGGTCAAAATTGGCGGTCAGATTTTGCACCCCAGTCCCATCTGGCGCCATTACATAGACATCGGTCTGCTGATAGGATTTGAGCTGGTCATCATAGCCGCGATAGGCAATGCGCGATCCATTGGGTGCGACGATCGGTCCGAAGTCCGGTCCGTCGCGCTGGGTCAGCGGAGTGACCGTCTGGCTGGCCAGGTCAACACGATAGATTTCGCTCTCGATCGGATCAAGGTCGGCATTTTCGTTATCATTGCCGGTCACCAGCAGCACATCATTGCCCAGCCATTGCGGTGAATCAAATCCGTTTTCTCCCCGGGTAACCTGACGAGGGGTGCCGCCTTCTGCGCTCAAGGTGAAAATTTGCGTTTTGCCCTTTGGCAGATAGCCGGCACCGTCAAAGCGGAATACAAGATCATCGACGATGTTGACCGGCTGCGCCCATTCTGCCCCTTCCGGGCTCTTCGGTGGTTTGGCAAAAGCGGCGCGCTCGTCGGGAACCAGCATCGCAAAGGCGATGTTCTTGCCATCCGGAGACCAGACCGGCGCGCTGGGCGACTGTTCGAGCTGCGCCAGCGAAAAGCTGATCCCGCTGTCCTGATATCTCACCCGCAGATCCGGCTTGCCATCGGTCGACGTCAGATAGACCAGTCGTTTGCCGTCCGGCGACCAGCGGACCGAAGAACTGGAACCTTCTCCGCTCACCAGCGGCCGATGACTGCCGCTTTTCGTTTCGATCACCCAAAGATCGCTAACGACCTGATCGGCGAACCTGTCCATGGATTTGCGCGCATAGATGATCGCGGAACCATCGGGCGAGATTTGCGGATCGTCGGCATATTCCAGGTCGAACACGCGCTCGGCGGTAAACCGGCGGGCGTCATCACCTGCTTGGGCAAGGCCGGCAGTCGCGACGGTCGGCAGACAACATAAGGCCAGTAAATAGCGCGTTTTCATCAAATTCCCCTTTTGTAACAACATATCCTAAGAGCAATATCGGCACTTTGCCAGACGCAAAAGCGTTGCCGCGCGGGATGTCCGATCGACCGCCACTTCGGATTCGCTCAGTCGAGGTTCGGCTTGCCCCGCGTCTTCTTTACCGAAGCCTTTTTCTTCTTCGTGTCGACCCGCCGGGCTTTGGCCGCGCGGCTCGGGCGGGTTTTGATCCTGCGCGCGTCGCGTTGATAGGCCTGTTCGATTATCTCGGCGACGCGGCGTCGCGCCTCCGCGCGATTGGCCTCGCGGGTTCGATATTCGCGCACCGTCAATATCAGTTCCCCGCCGCTGGTCAGCTTGCGTCCGGCGAGAATTTTCAATTTTCGAAAGGCGTAGGGCTCGAGCCGCAATGCATAGATATCGACCCGCATCTGGACTGCCGTCGCCACCTTGTTGACATTCTGCCCACCAGGTCCGCTGGCCGCCAGAAATGTCTCGGTGATTGCGGTTTCGGGTATATCGACCATGAACGATATCTAGCGTCATGCGTACCGGTGCGACAGAGCTTGTTGACAATGCTTGCGATATGCAGGGCAAAGTCGGTCCGGCTGGGTCCTATTTGTCACAAAATATCACCCGATTTGCCTTTTTTGGCAGGATTGGCAGTCCGAAACTGGAAAAAGTTAATATTTTTTTCGACCTGTTGAGGAGTCTGGAAACGACTCATTTCTGCGGGTTACAGACTCTCGGGATAGCCCGCGACTCGTGCTGAATCCTGCCTTAAGCAAAAATTAACCTTTTACGTTCATTCATCTTATGGTTAATAAATGATCCATCGGGTTGGTCTGTTGTTCGATCCGAGCCGAGTAATCAAGAAAAAGGGGCTGCCTGATGCGCGTGCTGCTGATTGAAGATGAACCAACGACCGCAAAAGCGATCGAGTTGATGCTGACGACCGAGGGTTTCAATGTTTACACCACCGACTTGGGCGAAGAGGGTCTCGATCTCGGAAAGCTTTATGATTATGACATCATATTGCTCGATCTGAACCTGCCTGACATGCACGGTTATGATGTTCTCAAGAAATTGCGGGTGGCGAAAGTGCAAACACCGGTATTGATCCTTTCCGGGATCAGCGAAATGGACAGCAAGGTCCGTTCCTTTGGTTTCGGTGCCGATGACTATGTCACCAAGCCGTTCCACCGGGACGAACTGGTTGCCCGTATTCATGCAGTCGTGCGCCGTTCGAAAGGCCATTCGCAAAGCGTTATCCGGACCGGCAAGCTGGCGGTCAACCTGGATGCCAAGACGGTCGAAGTCGACGGTAATCGGGTGCATCTGACCGGCAAGGAATATGCCATGCTCGAGCTGCTCTCCCTGCGCAAGGGAACGACGCTGACCAAGGAAATGTTCCTCAACCATCTTTATGGCGGCATGGACGAACCGGAACTGAAGATTATCGACGTGTTCATCTGCAAGCTGCGCAAAAAGCTGGCACTGGCCTGCGGCGGCGAAAATTATATCGAAACGGTCTGGGGCCGGGGCTATGTTCTTCGGGACATGGAAGAAGAAAGCCTGCCCGCCGCGCAAGTCGCCTGAACATACAGAAATTCACTACCCAGAAACGGTTCAATTGCAGGACCATAAAACGGCGGGGCCCAGCGGTCTCGCCGTTTTTCTATGTAGCTGTGTCGAGATACCAGCGTTCCGACCCTTGCAGGCCGAGTGCGGTGAGCTTGTTGGAATAATAGGCACCGGTATCAATGCCGATGCGGGTTCCGGTTTCCACGACTTCGTCGTTGATCGTATGGCCGTAGACGATGATCTTTTCGTGGGCATCCTGAGCCGATAGAAAATCGTCCCGGATCCAGCGCAGGTCTTTCTGCCGCTGCTCGGCAAGCGGGATGCCGGGACGGATGCCGGCATGGACAAAGGCATAGTCGCCGATGATGATCTGGTCCTCAAAGCCGGCGATGAAATCCACATGGTCCTGCGGGAATAGCTCCGGAATTCGCTGGGCCAGTTCCTCTATATCCAGTTCGACATATTCCTGCATGCTGATCGGATAGCTCAGGATCGTCTCGCGGCCGCCAATCCGGTTGAAAAAGCGCACCGATTTCTCGTCGCCGGTCGCGGCCGCCAGATAGACTTCTTCATGATTGCCCATCAGGAAGCGGACATTGCGCGCATCGGCCTTGAGCCGCATCGCCGTGTCGATCACCCCGGCGCTGTCCGGTCCCCGGTCGACCAGATCGCCTAGAAAGATGATTTCGCTGTCCAGCGCCTCCCGCTGGCGATCGTCCTCGACGATCTTGTCGATCAATTGCTCCAAAAGATCATTGCGGCCGTGCACATCCCCAATGGCATAGACCCGGCGGCCTTCCGGGATGGAGGCGCTATCAATCGGTCGAGCGGGTTCTTTTCTACGGAGAAAGCGTTTCAGCATGATGCGTGCATTTTTGTCCTGGGAAAGGGGGTTTCAAGAGGGAATAGGAAATTTATGTCGCGGCACGTCCATAGAAGGGAATTCATCTGAACCTTAGCTGAAAAGCGTCAGCTTTCGACGACGAAGCTGAGACCGGCCTTGTCCTCCAGACGCTTGACCAGCTTCTTGCCCATCAGCGCCCCGGCGGTCCAGACCCCGCCGCCCTTTTTGACCTTGTCCTGGGCCAGGCAAAGTGCCGATTCAGCGATCATCTTGGAGGTTGAACCGTAGCCGGGGTCCTTGTCGCCCTTGACGCAGAGACTGGCGGTTTCGCCGTCTGCGGTCTCACCGATAAAGACAAGATCATAATAGCCGTTGTCGCGCTGTTCCTTGGTCGGGCCTTCACCCGGCTTTGGCGTATCGTCGCCGGCGAACGGATTGGCCTTGGCGACCATCTCGGCGGCCTGCTTTCCCAGATCGCCGGGACTGGTGACAACCATTTCGTCATATTGGAAGTCTTCGCCATAGGGAAAATCGAGCAGGAAGTTGGTCCTGTGAACATTTTTGGTGTTGATCGGCGCCATGATGAACGGAGCGACCCAGCTGTCGATCGTCTTGTCATATTTGGGGATCAGCATGTTCGGTTGATCTGCGCCCTTGAATCCGGGCGTGAGGCCGAAGCTGCTGCCCAGGATCTTCACCAGCGAGGGATTTTTGGCCAATGCCTTCATGGTCGCGCCGAGGCTGGCCGCCGTGCCGCCGGAAAACGTGCCTTCCATGGCCCGCACTCGGCCGCGGATGCGGGTCGCGGGCTTGCCGAAGCGCTTCTCCATCTCCTTTTGCAGCATCAGTACGCCGAGATCGAAGGGGATCGAGTCAAATCCACAGGAAAAACAGATCTGTGCACCCGATTCTTCAGCCGCTTTCTGATGTTCATCAATCATTGTCCGCATCCATCCGGGCTCGCCGCACAGATCAACATAATGGGTGCCATGCCGAACACAGGCCGCGACAACTTCGTCACCATATAATTGATACGGCCCAACCGTCGTCAGCACCACTCTGGTCCGGCTCGCCATCATGTCGATCGAAGCCGGATCATCGGAATCGGCGACCACCAGCGGCACATCCTTCGGCGCGCCAATGAGATCGCGAACCTCTTCCAGCTTTTCGAGACTGCGTCCCGCCATCGCCCATTTCGGCGCATCGCCGGCTCCGCCATATTGCTGCGCCATATATTCGGCTACGAGCCGCCCGGTATAGCCAGTCGAACCATAGATAATGACATCAAATTCCGGTGCTTCGGACATCGCAGGGCTCCTCCATTTAATTTGCCCAAGCTATGGCCTAGAGTTTTGGCAGAGTCACACCTTTTTGCCGCATATATTTGCCGGAGCGGTCGGCATAGCTGGTCTCGCAGGGTTCATTCCCCTTGAGGAACAGGAACTGGCAAGCACCCTCGTTGGCGTAGATTTTGGCGGGCAGGGGGCTGGTATTGGAAAATTCCAGCGTGACATGACCTTCCCATTCCGGTTCCAACGGCGTGACATTGACGATGATCCCGCAACGGGCATAGGTGGACTTGCCGAGGCAGATCACCAGCACATCGCGGGGAATCCGGAAATATTCCACGGTCCGGGCCAAGGCAAAGCTGTTCGGCGGGATGATGCAGCAGTCGGTCTTGCGATCGACGAAGCTGTTTTCCGCAAAATTCTTGGGATCGACAATTGCATTGTCGACATTGGTGAAAATCTTGAATTCATCCGATACCCGCGCGTCATAGCCATATGAAGACAGACCATAGCTGATGCTTCCTTCCCGTTTCTGGCCTTCCACAAACGGCTCGATCATACCGGAACGTTTCGCTTCATTGCGGATCCATCGGTCAGACAATATGCTCATATCGGTTTCCTGTTGGTGATCATGGTCGCACTACGTTCCAGTTGATCGGGCCGTCAACCCCACTGATCCGGCGCATGTCGGAGGCGCGCCACATCACCCATGGCTTGGTTGCATAATCCGGCGGGAAAAAATTGGCCTCGAGCCAGAAGGTCCGGTCGATTCCGCTGCTGATATTGTAGAGTTCCTCAAATTCGCTCGACACCGCGATGATGGCAGGCTTGCTGCTGTGCGACTCGATCTGGTTGAGAAACATGTTGAGCTCGCTGAGTACCAGCGCCCGACCGGGGCGGTCTCCACAATCATTGTCGAAGGCGAGGCGAACCGCCGGCGGCAGCATATTTGCGCCGCGCGGGACGGTGGTCACGAAATTGGTCGCCTGGTCGGTTGCGAGGCGACAGAGCGAGTAGTTGTGAAGCGCGCCATAGCGAATGCCGGCATCCCCGGCGCCCGTGATATTCCTGGCGAAATTCGCATCCCGCCGGTCTGTGCCGGCAGTGGCTTGAATATAGGCGAAATCGACGCCGGTCGCTCCGGCGACGTGCCAGATAATCGCACCATGGCTTTCATCGACGGATATGCCCTGCACCGGATATTGGTCGCGGGACGGTGCCCAGCCCAAGACGATATTGCGCAATATGAATGCAATCACCAGCAACACGATCGCAGTCGTGGCCAGGCTGAGCAATGTTTGTCTTGTGTTTCGGTTGGCCACCCTGGTTCCCTGATACGCAGCGGAAGTATCGCTTAATTCTTGATATGCAATACACAGATCAAGGTGAAGAGACGCCGCGCGGTCTTGAAGTCAACATCGATCTTTCCCTCCAGTCGCTCGACCAGCAGTTCCGCGCCTTGATCGTGAACCCCGCGGCGGGCCATGTCGATCGTTTCGATTTCTGCGGCGCTGGCTTTGCGAATGGCCTGATAATAGCTGTCGCAAATGGCGAAATAGTCGCGGATCGGCCGTCGGAACCGGCCCAGCGCGAGGATCAACACCTCCAGTGCTACGCCATCTTCGCGGCCAATGGAGATGACCAGGCGACCCTCCTGAACACTGAGTTGCAGCTGATAGGGTCCGGCATAGCCATCGTCATGACGTTTGAGCGGTTTGAAATAATTTTCTTCGATCAGATCGAATATGGCGATCCGCCGTTCCTGCTCGATATCGGCATTGCGCCACAAAATCGTGGCTTCGTCGAGTTGGACGGAAATGATGCGCGGATCGGACATTTCGCCCTGTTGCCGCAGCACCGGTCTCAGGACAAGGGTTTTTGCAGTGCAGCAGCGAGCAGTATATTGTCCACAGGTCTGTCCCCCATCGTTTGCCAGAATTTTTCTGCTGGGCCTTGCCGAGAATCGATTCTGGGTCAATTAGGGGCCATGGTCGAATTGATGCGGTTTCAGAATGAAGAGAATGAAGGACAGCGCCTGCCGCGCAATGTTGAGGCAGAGGCGACTTTTCTTGGCGCGCTGCTGATCGACAATCGGGTCGCGGAAGATGTGCAGATTCGGCTGCGCCCGGAACATTTTTACGAACCGTTGCATGGCCGAATCTATGAACAGGCGTTGAAACTGCTCGACAAGAATATGGTGGCCACCCCGGTGACGCTGAAACCCTATTTCGAGGCGGACGAAGCGATGCGGGCGCTGGGCGGGCCGTCTTATCTTGCCAAGCTGACCGGTGATGGTGCCGGCCTGATCGGCGCACGGGATTTTGCCAATCAGATTTATGACCTAGCGTTGCTGCGCGAACTGGTCAGTGTCGGGCGCACTCTGGTGGAAAGCGCGCTTGATACCAGCGAGACGGTCGACCCGAAAGAGCAGATCGAGGAAGCGGAAACCGCGCTCTACCGGGTGTCCGAAGGGGAGGCGCAGGAAGGGGGCGTGCGGTCTTTCCTGCAGGCGTCGACCGAGGCTTTGAACAATGTCGAACGTGCCTTCAACAGCGGCGGCAAGGTGTCCGGCATTACTACCGGCCTGACCGATGTGAACGCCAAAATGGGCGGCTTGCACAGGAGCGACTTGCTCATATTGGCCGGCCGACCGGGCATGGGCAAGACGTCGCTCGCGACCAATATCGCCTTCAACGCAGCCAATCGCTATCGCCGTGATATGGAAGACGGGATCGCGCCCGAAGATTCGCTGGGTGCAAAAACGGCATTCTTCAGCCTCGAAATGTCGGCGGATCAGCTGGCTACGAGGATATTGTCCGAACAGGCCGAGATCAGTTCGGAAAAATTACGCATGGGTGCGATCAGCCGGGACGATATGCATCGGCTGGCCATGGCTTCGCGGGAATTGCAGGATTTGCCGCTGTTTATTGACGACACGCCAGCGCTGACCATCGCAGCCTTGCGGACTCGTGCGCGCCGGTTGCAGCGGCGTCAGGGTATCGGGCTGATCGTTGTCGACTATCTCCAGCTGTTGCAGGGCTCGGGCCGCGCCAATGACAACCGGGTCAACGAGATCTCGGAAATCAGTCGGGGATTGAAGACGCTGGCCAAGGAGTTGCAAGTGCCGGTCATGGCGCTTTCACAGCTGAGCCGAGCGGTGGAAAGCCGGGAAGACAAGCGTCCCCAATTGTCCGATCTGCGCGAATCCGGTTCGATCGAGCAGGACGCGGATATCGTGATGTTCATTTTTCGCGAGGAATATTATCATCTCGCGATCAAGCCCGATCAGCCGGACGGCAATTCAACGCCGGAACAGATTGCCAAATATTCTGCCTGGGAAACCGACCACCAGAGCAAGGTCAACAAGGCGACGGTGATCGTCGCCAAGAACCGTCAGGGTTCGACCGGTAATATCAACCTCAGCTTCCTCAGCGAGTTTACCAAATTTGGCGATCTGGCCTATGGCGATGGGCAGGAGCAATATTGAGCCCCGACGCGGCAGAAATTCTCTCCTCAGGAAGTCGCTGCCAAGAGAGAAATGCCTCTAGAAAATGGGATCGTTCACGCCGCGATCATCTGCATCCGGCAAGAGTGTCACATCCTCGTGGATACCGCATTCGGACTTGTCCCATCCGCGCCAGCGTCCCGCCCGGGGATCTTCCCCGGGCATCACCTTGGAAGTGCAGGGCGCGCATCCGACCGAGAGATAGCCTTCCGCTTCGAGCGGATGGCGCGGCAGGTCATGCTTTTCGAAATAGGCTTCGAGATCATCCTTGACCCAGTCGCCGAGCGGATTGATTTTCAGGCGACCATCATCGATTTCAAAACGCGGGATATTGTTGCGAGTCACCGACTGAAAAGCCTTGCGTCCCGAAATCCAGCTGTTCAGGCCTGCCTTGGCACGGGCCAGTGGCTCGACCTTGCGGATCTCGCAGCAGCCATCGGGATCGTAGGACCAGCGCAGGCCATTGCTGTCTTTTTCGGCCAGGACGGCGGCGTCAGGTTCGACAATATTGCTATTCTTGATACCCAGCATGCTGACCAAAGTGTCGCGATAGGCCAGCGTTTCCGGGAACATTTTCAGCGTATCGACAAAAGTCACCGGAATCGTCCGGTCGACCGCTGCGACAAGATGAAGCAGGACCGCGCTTTCGGTACCGAAGGAGGAAACCACGGCGACGTCACCCAGTTGACGTTCGTCAAACAATGTCTTGAGCATCGTCGATGTGTCAATGCCTTCGAAACGTTGGTTCAGAGCATCGGCATCGGCCTGGACGAAATCCGGGCGGACATCAATCGTGTCGATCTTGCGTGCTGCTTTACCCATGACGAAGTTTCCAGATCGGCGTGCGGCTGTCTGTTGTTGCCTGATAGACATGCTCGTATCGATTCAGTGCCTCTTCCATTAGCCTGGGATTGATGGGTGAATCCGGTGCGAAGGCATCAAAACCACAACGTTTCAGATAGGCAATCTGATCGACCAGCACATCGCCGCTCGCGCGTAATTCGCCGGTATAGCCCGACTCCCGCAATATTTGGGCCGAGGAATAACCGCGGCCATCGCCGAATGTGGTAAAATCGATCTCGATCAACGAAAGACGGTCGAGAAAGGGCAGCAGATGCCGGGCGTCCTCGCCGGCCTCGATGCGCACCGCCGTGGCATTCGACTGATCAAGGAAGGAATCCAGCGACACAGCTGGTTCCTCGTGGACCTCGTCATCGCGCAAACGGATAGCATCAACCATATATCGCCTCCTTGAACTTTTCCATGCCGACACGGCGATAGGTATCGATGAATCGCTCCCCGTCTTCGCGTTGTTCGAGATAGAGGTCGGTCACGGTTTCGATCGCGTCGATTACACCATCTTCAGTAAAACCCGGACCGGTGATCTTGGCGAGACTTGCGTCTTCGGCGCCGGATCCGCCGAGCAGCAGCTGGTAGTTTTCCGTACCCTTCCGGTCGACGCCCAATATGCCGATATGACCGGCATGGTGATGACCGCAGGCGTTGATGCAGCCCGATATCTTGAGTTTCAGTTCGCCCAGTTCCCGCTGCCGACCAAGATCGGCAAACCGCTCGCTGATTTTCTGAGCGAGGGGGATTGAACGGGCATTGGCAAGACTGCAATAATCGAGTCCGGGGCAGGCGATACTATCGGTGATCAGGTCAAGATTGGCCGGCGCCAGGCCTGCCTCATCAAGCTTTTGCCAAAGCGTATAGAGATCGCTCTTCTTCACGTGCGGCAGCACGATATTCTGGCTGTGGGTCACGCGCAGTTCGTCAAAGCTATATTGTTCGGCCAGGTCCGCCATCAGGTCGATTTGGGCCGACGATGCATCGCCAGGGATGCCGCCGCGCGGCTTGAGGCTAATCGTCGCGATCGCATAGCCGGATTGCTTGTGCGCCGATACATTCTGATCGACCCAGAGGGCAAAATCCGGATCGGACAGGTCGATGTCGTCGCTTGCCTGCTGATCAAAAGCCGGATCGGCGAAAAATTCCGTGATCCGCGCCAGTTCCTCGATCGGGGGATCGAGGCCGAGTTCCTTGATATGGGCAAATTCCTCCTCCACCTGACGCGTATATTCTTCTGCACCGAGCTCATGCACCAGGATCTTGATCCGGGCCTTATATTTGTTATCGCGCCGTCCGTAGCGGTTATAGACCCGCAGACAGGCCTCGGTATAGCTGATCAGGTCGTCCGCTGGCACGAAACCACGAATTTCCGGAGCGATCATCGGGGTCCGTCCCATGCCGCCACCGACAAAGAATTTTGCGCCCAGTTCGCCCGCGTCATTGTGCACCAGCTGGATGCCGATATCGTGCAGTCGCATCGCTGCCCGGTCGGTGTCGCTGGCGATCACGGCAAATTTGAATTTCCTGGGAAGATAGGAAAACTCCGGATGGAAGCTTGACCATTGCCGCAATATTTCTGCCCAGGGACGGGGATCGGCGATTTCATCCACCGTTGCGCCAGCAAATTGATCGGAGGAAATATTGCGGATGCAATTGCCGCTGGTCTGGATCGCGTGCATTTCGACCGACGCCAGATCAGCCAGAATATCTGGGGCATCTGCCAGCTTGATCCAGTTATACTGGATATTCTGGCGCGTGGTAAAATGACCGTAGTCCCGGTCATATTTGCGGGCGATATGACCCAGCATCCGCATCTGCTTGCTGCTCAACGTGCCATAAGGAACGGCGACCCGCAGCATATAGGCGTGGAGCTGCAAATAGAGACCGTTCATCAGGCGCAGCGGCTTGAACTGGTCTTCGGTCAGATCTCCGGCGAGGCGGCGTTTCACCTGGTCGCGGAATTCCTCCACACGTGTGTCGACCATTTTCTGGTCATATTGGTCATATTGATACATGTCAGATCACCCATAAGCCGGCGTCGGGATCGGCCGGTTTCAATGTCAGGTCGGGCCGGACGGTGGGTCCGAGCGCGCGCACCCGATCCTTGATATGACCCGGTCTTGGGCCGTCTTCCGTCTGTTCGGCATTGATTATATAGGGCGCGTTCACGCGGCGCGCGGCTTCTTCGCGGTGCAGGACGGCTTCGCCCTGATCGCCGACATCGGCGGCGTCCTTGACGAAACGCGACCAGTCAAGGCCGGTCCACCAGATCACGTCGCCGGTCTTGAGGTCATTTCCGGTCAATATATTCATGCGACAACTCCCGCCAATTCAGCAAATTCCCGAAACTTGTTTTCAGCATCGCCGTAGCGAGCGACTTCGCCGACGACGAGCAGCGCCGGGCTCTGGACATTTTCACGGCGAACAAGATCGCCAAGGTCGGTCAGCAATGTCCGGATCGCCCGAAAATTGTCGCGTGTGCCATTTTCCAGCACTGCGACGGGCAGGTCGGGTGCCGCCCCGTCGGCGATCAGTTTTTCGACAATCGCCTCGGCATTGGCAACGCCCATATAGATGACCAGCGTCCGACCCTTGCCTGCCAGTCCGGACCAGTTCTGGTCGGACAGGCCCTTGCATTGGCCAGCGACAAAGGAAACCGCGCTGGAAGCATCGCGGTGGGTCAGCGGCATTCTCGCCTGCGCGGCGCAGCCCAGTGCGGCACTGATCCCAGGGACCACTTCCACGGCGACACCCGCAGCGATACAATCATCGGCTTCTTCCCCGCCGCGTCCGAAAATGAAAGGGTCGCCGCCCTTGAGACGCACGACCAGATTGCCCTTGGCTGCCTCGTCGATCAGGATCTGATTGATCTGATCCTGCGCTACGCTGTGCCGGGAGCGCTTCTTGGCTACCGAAACCAAGCGCGCGGAGGGCGACGCCAGATCCAGAATTTCCTGACTGACCAGGCCGTCGTGAATAACCACATCGGCGCGTTCAAGCAGCCTGGCCGCTTTCAAAGTCAGTAGTTCCGGGTCTCCGGGACCGGCGCCGACCAGGTAGACGATACCCTTGGACGCCTTGTTGTTTGCGATATTTTCCATGGAAGCGATATGCGCGCTTCCCGCAAGATGTTCAAAACAGAAGTTTTTGGGGTCGCCTAAGCTTAGCTATTTGGCGGGCGCGGGTTCCACGCCTCCGGCGGCATTTTCGTCCTTGAGACCAACGCCAATCGACGCGCGGGCTTGTTCCGCTTCCATCGAAACGACCGGATAGGCGCAATAATCGGCCGCATAATAAGCGCTCGGTCGATGATTGCCGGACAGTCCGATGCCACCAAATGGGGCCTCGGAGGAGGCACCGACGGTCATTTTGTTCCAGTTCACGATACCGGCGCGGCTGTTCGCCCAAAATTGGTCATATTGCTGGGCGGTGCCGCCAATCAGTGCCGATGATAGGCCATAGCGAGTGTTATTGGCCTCGGCGATGGCCTGCTCGAAGTCGGCGACACGAACAACCTGAAGAATGGGTCCGAACAATTCAATATCAGGCCGTTCCTCAAGGTCGGTGACATCGATGATCCCAGGGGTCAGAAACGGGAGGCGGGCAATCGGTCTGGCGATATGCTTGATCGGCTTGCCGCCATGGCTCATCAGGGCGAGGAAACTCTCGGTCAGGCCATCGGCTGTTTCGTTGTCGATCACCGGCCCCATGAACGGTGCCGGTGTGGCAAAGGGTTCGTCGATGATCAGGCGATCGGAGATATGCTTCACTTCCCTGATGATGCGATCATAAAGCGAATCCTTGACGATCAGTCGGCTCGCTGCTGAACATCGCTGGCCGGCGCTCAAAAAGGCTGATTGCACGATCAAAACGGCGGCGCTGTGAACATCGTCGGTGTCCCAGGCAATGATCGGATTATTGCCGCCCATTTCGAGTGCGAGTATCTTGTCGGGTCGGGTCGCGAACTGGCGATTGAGGGCAATGCCGGTCCGCGCGGATCCGGTGAACAGCACGCCGTCCAGGCCTTCATTGGCGGTCAGTTGCTTGCCGATCTCGGGGCCGCCGTGCAAGATATTGACCACTCCGTTTGGCAGGCCGGCCTTGGCAAATGCATCGACCAGATATTGACCGACCGCTGGCGTCTTCTCCGACGGTTTGAAAATGATCGTGTTCCCGGCAATCAGCGCCGGGATGATATGACCATTTGGGAGATGCGCCGGAAAATTATAGGGGCCGAGCACGGCCAGAACGCCGTGCGGCTTGTGCCGGAGTGCCGCCCGCATATTGGGCGGGCTGGCCAGTTGGCGCTGCGGCGTTCTGTCGGCGAAGGCAGCGACCGAGATATCAACTTTCTTGACGACCGATTCCACCTCGGTGCGGGATTCCCAGATCGGCTTGCCGGTTTCCCGGGAGATCAGTTCAGCCAGTTCGTCGGCACTCGTGCGGATCCGATTGGCATAGCGCCGGACCGCCTCGATGCGCTTGACCAAAGCGGTAGCCGCCCAGCCGGGCCAGGCTTCCCGGGCGCTCGCGACCACAGCCTCCGGATCTCCGCTAGTCCCGGTCCAGAGCGTGGCTCCCGTTGCTGGTTCGATGGATATCAGGTCGGTCACATTGGCCTCTGGTTTCTAAATGCGTCTTGCAGAACAATAAGGGTATATGGCACATCTCTCACGATAGATCATAGCCCCAAAAAGCCGAATCGTTCGGCGGCAAACCATCCGCAAGCCGGTCTATGCAGGTAAATGGGTTAGCCGTTCCGCAAGGCATGACCCATATCGCGGATTTCCGCTATCTTGTTCCAGAGCAGGCTCCAGTCGTCGCCATCCGCAATGGCGGTCCAGATCGCCTCCACTTCCTCGATATGCATGGAGCAGGGACTGGCCTTTTGCCAGTAATCAGCAACGGGAGGCCGTGCACGCGTGCGGTCGGCAATCAGCTTGTGAAACTCGGCAAATTCGGCTGAACCCTCTTCCACTTGGTCGAGCTTTTCGGCCTTGCCCCAGTCGAAGAAAAACTGGTCTATCTCGACGCTCTTTTGCGCAAGCCCCTTTTCCGCCGCGACAACCAGATCCCGATCCTTTTCAAAGCCTTCGGACTGGATGCCGAGGCGCCAGCAGAAATGCTCGGTAAATGCGGTGCCATAGGCCTTGGGGAAGGTTTCCAGAGTGGCCACCAATGGGTCACTATCGGCAATCAGCCGCAGGGCGCTGGCAAATTGGGCGAGGTTCCAGTGCAGCGCCTCCGGCTGCCGGGCAAAGCAATACAGGCCTTCATGGTCAAAATAGGCAGCGGTAAAGCCGGGATCCCAGTAAGGCGTGAAACGCCACGGACCATAATCGAAGCTCTCGCCGGTAATATTGATATTGTCGGTATTGAGCACGCCATGGACAAAGCCGGCGGCCATATAGGCACCGGCCAGCCTGGCAACTTCTTGCGCCACATGGGCGAACAGTTCTGTGGCCGGATTGTCAGTTTGGACCCCGCCATAATATTGTTCGAGACAATAGGTGACCAGCCGGTGCATCAGTTCTTCATTTTTCTCGTAAGCGATACGCTGGAACGCACCGATCCGGATATGACCGTGACTCAACCGCGTCATGACCGCAGACCGGGTGGGCGAGGGTTCGTCGCCGCGCCATAATTTCTCTCCGGTTTCGACCACCGAAAATGTTTTCGACGTGTTGACCCCAAGCGCTTCGAGCATTTCGGTCGCGAGAATCTCGCGGACCGCGCCTTTCAAAGTCAGCCGGCCATCGCCAGACCGGCTCCACGGCGTCGTGCCCGAGCCCTTGGTTCCGAGATCCATGAGTCGACCCTCATGGTCGCGCATTTGCGCAAACAGAAAGCCTCGGCCATCGCCGATTTCCGGATTATAGTTGCGGAACTGATGGCCATGATAGCGCAGCGCAAGCGCCGGAGACAGATTGTCGGGGAGCGGCTCGAATTTGCCGAAATGGGAAAGCCAATCCTTTTCATCCAGATCATCCAGCCCGATGCTCTGGTCCCAACGGTCATTTCTGAACCTCAGAATATGTTGCGGAAATTCGGCAGCTGTCACCGGATCGCCGATCAGCTCTCCCAACTGGGTGATTTGGACATCGGGCTGATAGACGGTCTTGCCGGGTTCGAATTGCGGTTTATATGGCATTCTCTCACAGTGGCGGCTAATCGGTCGCGCAGCAAGTGCGAACACAAGGCCAAATGCAGCATGAGTGAAGAAAAATCTTATCAGGACATTTTCTGGGAGTCCGATGACGGATTGAAACTGCACGCGCGGGACTATCCTTCCGAGAGCGGCAAGACGCCAGTCATTTGCATCCCGGGCTTGACCCGCAATGCCCGTGATTTTGAACATCTCGGCGCGGGCTTCCACGGCGGACGGCGGATCATCATGCTCGATCTGCGAGGTCGCGGCTCCAGCGAATATGCAAAAGACAGCAGCACCTACAATCCCAAACAATATGTTTCGGACATCATCATGTCGATGGATGCGTTGGCAATAGCGAGAGCGGTTTTCTTCGGCACATCGCTGGGCGGGATTGTGACGATGCTTCTGGCCAAAAATTATCCCGAGCGTGTTGCCGGTGCATTGCTCAACGATATCGGTCCGGAACTGGATCAGAAAGGTCTCGACCGGATTGCCGAGCATGTCGGTCAGGGCCGTAATTTTGACACATGGGCTCACGCCGGACGGGATATGGCGGAGAACAATAGCGACATTTTTCCCGACTTCACGCTAAAGGAATGGATCGCCTTCGCCAAGAAGGTTTACCGGATGAACAGTTCCGGCCGGATCAAGCTGGACTATGACATGAAGATTGCTGAGCCGTTCAGCAGCAAGGGCGGCGGCAGCGGCGCCTTGTGGAACGCATTGGAAAATATGAAGGACATACCGACCCTGATATTGCGCGGCGAATTATCGGACCTGTTCAGCCAGCAGATCGGCCTGAAGATGCTGGAAAAACTGGACAAGGGCGAATTGATCACAATCCCGCGCGTGGGACACGCTCCGACACTGGAAGAACCCGCCTCGCTTGACGCCATCAACCAATTGCTTCACCGCATCGACTGAATGACAGCCGATAGCCATACGTGAAAATCCCATGAAGCCAGCAAAGATACTGCACCTCCACAGCACGTTCAATCTGGGCGGCAAGGAAGCGCGCGCGGTCCGCCTGATGAATCATTTCGGAGATGCCGCCGAACATGTCATCTTATCCGCTCAGCCCGACAGTCTTTCCGCTCGCGAGGCGCTCGATCCCAAGGTGAGAGTGACGTTCCCGGACGATGCGCCTTCGCTGGCAGGAAAGCCATCGCTGAGCCGTTATCGTGATTTTGTCAGCTATTTCCGGCAATTTGATCTGATCCTGTCCTATAATTGGGGATCGATGGACGGGGTCATGGCGCGGACGCTTTTCTCTCGGCTCGAAGGCCTGCCGCCGCTGATCCATCATGAAGATGGATTCAACGAGGACGAGCAGAAAAAGCTCAACTGGAAAAGAAACTGGTTTCGCAAATTTGCCCTCGGTGGCGCGCGGGCTCTGGTCGTCCCCTCGGAGCAATTGGTGCGGATTGCCAGCGATGTCTGGAAACAGCCCGACCAGAAGATCCACCGTATTCCGAACGGCATCGACGTGAAACGCTTCGAGAAAAAACCGCAACGGGGTGCGTTGCCCGGATTCATTCGGCGCGAAGGCGACGTCATCGTTGGCACGGTGGCCGGGTTGAGGGCGATCAAGAATCTTCCACGACTGGTTCGGGCCTGCGCCGCAGCAGGCGACAATGTGCGGCTGGTGATCGTGGGCGAGGGACCGGAAAAGGACAGGATATTGGCAGAGGCACAGCGCGTCGGCCTGACCGACCGTCTGCTGATGCCGGGATTCCTGTCCGAACCGGCGCGCTATATCGGCCTGTTCGACATTTTTGCGCTATCATCGGATAGCGAGCAATTCCCGATTTCGTTGATTGAAGCGATGGCCGCTGGATTGCCGGTGGTCGCGACCGATGTTGGCGATATCAAATCGATGGTGTCGCAGGCCAATCAGGGTTTTATCAAGCCCCTGCCAGACGAAAGCCCGCTTTTCGAGTCGCTGACAACCTTGGTTCAGCACCAGCAATTGCGCGAAGATATCGGGATACAAAATCGGGTGAAGGCGCAGGCAGAATATAATGAAAGCAAAATGCTGGCACGCTATGGCTTGCTCTACGGCCATGCGCTGGGCCGTTCTGATTTTGGATCTGCAAGATCACGACTGTCATGACAGAGTTTTTTCGAGCATTTTTGCGCAGCGCCGTCTATATCGACATTTGAAAAATAGGAGATTTCATTGTTCAAGGGCTTAAAACCCATCCAGTATAACGGTCAGGAAGTATGGCCGTTGATCGAAGGTGGAAAAGGCGTCGCAGCCACAAATCATGCCAGTTCGGGAGCCTGGGCCGCCGCCGGCGGTATTGGTACGGTATCCGCGGTCAATGCGGACAGCTATGACGAGGATGGCAATGTCATCCCGCAAATCTATCACGGTCGGAAGCGCGACGAGCGGCATCAGGAGTTGATCGAATATGCGATCGACGGCGCGGTTGCGCAGGTGACGAAGGCCTATGAAATTTCCAACGGCAAGGGCGCGATCAATATCAACGTCCTGTGGGAAATGGGCGGCGCGCAGCAAGTGCTGGAAGGCGTGCTTGAGCAGACCAGGGGGATGGTGGCCGGCGTGACCTGCGGTGCAGGCATGCCTTACAAGCTGTCCGAAATTGCCCAGCAATATGGCGTGAACTATCTGCCGATCATCAGCTCCGCCCGTGCCTTCCGGGCGCTGTGGAAGCGCGCCTATCACAAGGTTCCGGACCTGATGGCCGCCGTGGTCTACGAGGATCCGTGGCTGGCTGGCGGCCATAACGGTCTGTCCAATGCCGAAGATCCGCGAAAACCCGAAGATCCCTATCCGCGCGTGATGGCGCTGCGCGAGACGATGCGCGGCGAAGGCATAGCCGACAGCGTGCCGATCATCATGGCTGGTGGTGTCTGGCATTTGCGCGACTGGGAAGACTGGATCGACAGCGAGGAACTGGGCCAGATTGCCTTTCAGTTCGGTACGCGACCGTTGCTGACCAAGGAAAGCCCGATTCCGGAAAGCTGGAAAAGCGAGTTGACCAAGATCAAGGAGGGCGACATCCTCCTGCACAAATTCTCGCCGACCGGCTTTTACAGTTCTGCCGTCCGCAACCAATTTTTGCGCAGCCTCGAAGCGCGGTCGGAGCGCCAGATTCCCTATTCGACGGAAAAGGCCGGAGAGCATACCCATCAGCTGGACGTCGGCATCAAGGGCAAGAATTTCTGGGTGACGCGCAACGATCTGTTGCGCGCGCGCGAATGGGATGGCCTCGGCTTTACGATGGCGATGAAGACGCCGGACAATACTTTGGTATTTGCCACGCCGGAGGAATCCAAAATGATCCGCAAGGATCAGGCGGACTGCATGGGCTGTCTGTCGCATTGCGGTTTTTCGGCCTGGAAGGATCATGACAATAACAGCACCGGACGGCTGGCCGATCCGCGCAGTTTCTGCATTCAGAAAAGTCTCCAGGAAATCGTCCATGGCGCACCGGTCGAGGAACATCTGATGTTTGCCGGTCACGGTGCCTATAATTTCGGAACCGACCCCTTCTATTCCAACGGCTTTGTGCCAACGGTGCAGCAGTTGATGGATCGGATATTGGCCGGGGACTGAATTGGATATCCGGCTGGATGATCTGAGCGGCGAGCAGGTTCGGGCCCTGCTCGCCGCCCATCTCGACGGAATGCGCCAAAACTCGCCGCTGAATAGCGTGCATGCGCTGGACCTGTCCGGATTGCAGTCGCCTGCCGTTTCGGTTTGGGCGGTCTGGGAAGTGGACGATCTGTACGGCATCGGTGCGCTGAAACAATTGTCGCCGGAGTCTGGCGAGATCAAATCCATGCGCACCGCTGATTGTCATCTGCGCAAAGGAGTCGGCAGAGCGCTTCTCGAGTTTATTATCGCGGAGGCACGGCGCCGCGGCTATCGGCTGCTAAGTCTGGAAACCGGTTCCGGCGCTGAGTTTGAAGCGGCAGTAACTCTGTATCGCACGCAAGGATTTGTCTTTGGCGAACCATTCGGTGACTATGAACCGACCGCCTTCAACCAGTTCATGCACCTGGAATTATGATTTAAAAATACGCCCTAACGACTAGGTACTTCCAAAGCGGAACCGAACCTCGTTCGACTCTCCATATGCACCGTGGGCAATTATATACTTGACGTAACACATGGAATTGTCCATAAGCTAATCAACAGCTTAGGAATAAACCATGTGCGATCTTACAAACCCAATTTACAGCGATGCAGACAAGGCGCGGGAACATCTCGAAGCCCTGCATTGGCCTAACGGTCCAGTCTGCCCTAAATGCGGCGAGATCGAAAACGTCACCCGCTTGAAGGGCAAAAGCACCCGCGTCGGTGTCGTTATGTGCAACCCTTGCCGCAAGCCCTTCACTGTGACCGTTGGAACCATTTTCGAGCGGTCCAAAATCGGCCTGAACAAATGGCTTCTCGGCTTTCGCCTTATGGCTGGCAGCAAGAAGGGCATTAGCGCCCATCAGCTTCACCGCTCACTCGGCATCACTTACAAATCCGCTTGGTTCATGGCTCACCGCATCCGTGAAGCGATGAACATTGAACCAGAAGGCCCTCTAGGCGGTCAGAACACCGTTGTAGAAGCCGATGAAACCTATGTAGGCGGCAAACAGAAGAACCGCGCCACCCGTCGCGTGAAGCCAAAGAAACCCGTTATGGTGCTAGTCCAGCGCGAAGGCCATGCTCGCAGCTTCCACGTTGCCAATGTGAACGCCAAAGAGTTGCGGGGTCTTATCGCTACCAATGTCGATCGTGCCAGCCACCTTATGACCGATGAAGCCCATGTTTACACAAAGGTTGGCCGTGAATTTGCCGGTCACAGTGTCGTCAATCACTCCGCCAAGGAATATGTAACCACGGGCGGCTTCAAGCACTCCAACACCGCCGAAAACTTCTTTTCGATATTCAAGCGCGGCGTGATTGGAACCTATCACCACATGAGCGAAGCCCACCTTGGCCGCTACTGCCACGAATTTGATTTTCGTTACAACACCCGCAACATCACTGACAGTGAGCGCGCCGCAGTGGCATTAAAGGGCGCTCGCGGGAAACGCCTCACCTATAACCAACCTCGTTCACTCGCCGCCTAAAATCACGTATTCACCCCGCCAGATCGGGTCGCCCCGAAAACGATGGACGGATTAAGCGATGGAAAAAAGACACCCCAATGTTGTTTATGCCGAATTTGAGGAATGGGGCGAAAAACTCGTTCGAGAAAAGTTTGAATTAGGACATTTTGGCTCTGGCACAGACGGAAAGCATAACCTTGCTAGAATATGGTTGTCTCAAAAAGATCAAGAACGCATCGAAGAGTCTAATTCACTAAGCAGGGCAACCGCGCGCAGCGCGAAAAATGCGGCATGGGCTGCGGCAATCGCCGCTATAATTGCAGCGATTGCTGCTACAGTTTCAGCGGTCATGTTGTTCCGGAATTAGACTCCCTTTTCGGCTTCTTCTTGCTATCGTGCGGTTTAGGAGGAGTCGAAAGCGCCTTGCGCAACGCAGCATCTACACGCTCGCTGACATCGCCTTCTTTTTGGGTTGGAATATGTTTCATTTTCAAATCTACAATCAAGGAAATATGAGTGAGGAAAGGCGAATACCGTATCCGCGCACAACGCTTCTTAACCGGTGAATTTAATGTTGAGGATTTACGTAGCCTATTTCTTTTCCTCCGGCAAAACTCTTACGGCAATCAGACGGTACGGGATATTGGAGATATGGTGGGGCACTCAGATGAGCGCAACCAAGGAATTTCATTGGAACGGATAAGCGATTATTCTGATGTAATGCGATACATAGGACCAAAAATTGCAAGACACCCTAACAACTCCCTCGATCTTGGCGATGCGCCAGCGGAGTTGATTCCCGCTATGGACGCTACCTATAATCTAATTGATGATGATAGACTTTTGCGAGACACGGGCTTGCGTCGCGATCAGACTTCAACTGCACTTACCAAGCTAAAAAGGTAAGCGTGGCGTGGAGGTCGCCTTGCATGATGGCTCCGACATAGGCTGATTGCCGTTCTTTTTGGAGCGGTGATAATGGACGATTTCGACGATCAGGATACAAGTAGTCATACGACCAGTCATTTGAGCACTCGTATGA
>NZ_JBGTDD010000018.1:0-7762 GCF_041748495.1 Parasphingorhabdus sp. | reverse complement strand
CACAGCCGGTTGAGCGCGCGGCGTTCCAGCCGGGCGATCATATTGTCCTGAATGCGCTCGATTGGGGCGGCGCTTCGGTTATCGGTAGGATCGGTTTTCATTCAATATTTCTCTGGCCCACGCCTTGTCCTGCAAGCATTTGCTCATGCTCGGATATCAGACGGATTTTGTGATCTCGGGGGAATTTTGACCAGCAGATTATCCGGCAAGCAGGTCATAAGATTACAGCGCAACCAGTCCGATATTCTCGTTCAAATAACTGAGACGATCGCCTCACCATCCGGCCGTTATAGCCGGAAACCTTGGCATATCAATCAAAACGGAAGCCAGACCGATCGCCGAGACCCCATGATGGGTCAGCCCGCCGTGACGCTGCTCATCCCTTTCAGCCTTCGATTGCGCTGAATTATGTTGAGCATCTCCACCGCCAGCGAGAAGCCCATGGCTGCATAAATATAGCCTTTCGGTACGTGAAAGCCCAAGCCATCCGCGATCAGCACAAGGCCGATCATCACCAGAAAGGCGAGCGCCAGCATCACCAGTGTCGGGTTTTTCTCAATGAATTTGGAAAGCGGGTCTGCTGCCACCATCATCACGCCGACGGTGAAGACGACCGCCGCCACCATGATCGGGATATCGTCCGTCATGCCGACCGCAGTCAGAATAGAATCAATGGAAAAGACAAGGTCAATCGCAATGATTTGCACGATGACGGTACCAAAGGTGGCGACCGCGGCCTTTGCCATTCCGGGCGTCTTGTCGAGCAATCCACCGGAATTGTCTTCCGGCTCCATCGTGTGGTGAATTTCGTTGGTCGCCTTCCAGAGGAGGAACAGCCCGCCCGCCAGCAAAATGAGATCGCGGCCGGAGAAAGCCGTTTCGAAGCTCGCCTTGCCATATTCGTTTGGCGCCCCTTGCAGGCCGAGATCGAACAGGGGTGTCTGCAGGGTCACAATCCAGCCGATCAACATGAGGAGGCCGATCCGCATGACAAGCGCCAGCGCAAGTCCGATCTGCCTCGCCTTGGCTTGTTGGTGTACGGGCAGCTTGTTAGAGAGAATCGCGATGAAGATGAGATTGTCGACGCCGAGAACGATCTCGAGAGCGATAAGCGTCAGCAACGCGAGCCATGCGGCAGGGTCAGACAGAAGTGCTATGATTTCCATGAAGCGCCTGTTGCTGATCGGTGAACCAAAAACAAGCGGCTACATTTCAATATGGTATATTTACGGTCCCGCCCGATGACACCAGCATTTGCACAAGCGATGGCCGATTGTGGCAGGCAATGCCGATGTCGGCAGGACCGGTCCTGGCGCTCTTGCAATATGGCGTCTCGTCCTTTGTCGAGGACCACTTTCCCAACCCCAAGCGGCCCGGTCCAGATCGATGATCGCAACGCGGCCGGGACGGAGCCTGACGTCCTATCCGGTTGGCGCCTGTCCCGGCCATGCTGGCCATTGCTCACATCGCGAACGAAGCGGCATTGTTCCGGACTGGCGGGATCGTGTCATCCTTTTCGGACGGAGCGATTGGGGCATCGCCGCTTGTGGCGTACCCCTGTGGTCCGGGGTGCAGGAATATGAGACTGAGGAAATAGCCGATAATCGCACTGGCCCCATATCCGACTATCGGCGTCGGATAGGCCCCGATGGCGGCTGCGGCGATCAGCGTCAGCCAGCAAGCGGCGAACACATATTGCGGAACAGTACGCTGGGCTTTTGGGACAAAGAATATCGGGCAGACCAGCAACAGACATCCGGTCCACAGCGTCAGTCCGAGCCACAGGCTGCTATCAAAAGCCGACCATAAGATGAGATCGACAAAGGGCACCGCCGGCAGCCGGTCGGGCAGCAGCAAGGTGGCCGCAAAAGCCAGGGCACAGAATAGCGCCGCGCCGAATGTCAGCCGGTTTGGTCGCATCATGCCGACAACAGCGACCGCGCCAAAAAGCATGGCCGCCATCGCCCGGTCCGGCTGAACCGCCATGGCAAACCCGGCGACCAGGACCGCCAATATGGTGCGAAGATTCTGGATTCGGGCAAAACAGATCGCGATCAGCGGCAGCAGCATAAGGCTGGTCTGGATGAAAAACGGTCCGATCAGCAGCCACCGCTTGGCATCCGCGATGGCATAGCCAAAGATCGCGGTGCCCAATAGAAGGAACGCTCCGATCAAAGCGGTCGCGGCCACGGCGGAATCGGCCGCCCGGCCCGCCCATCTCAGGGAGAGGGCCAGCAAAAAGCCGACCAGGATCGCTCCGCTATTGACGATCAGCATGGACAGCGGCGCGCCGGACACAAGCAGATAGGCCAGCCCGATCAAACCGGCCAGAACACCCGTGGCGAATGTCAAGATCACGAACCTGTCTGTCACAATGCTGCTCCCTGTGCTTGCGGACAAGATGTTGCGTTCAATACGAAAGCGGCAGCAGGCGATCAGGCAGCCCCATGCAAAGGCGAGGGCGTCCCGGCAGCTTTCGATCACCGACATTTCTGCTGCCATGGCCTGCGCCCAGCTTTGGCGATGACCAGGTGCCAACCAAAGGATCAGCTGTTCCAAAATGGGGCGCATCATATCGGTTTCGCCAGCAAAGGGTGATGGGAAACGCGCCGGTCGTCGCTCAGCAGGCCTTTCGCCAGAACGCGTCCGGCTTCGGTCAGGCTGTAAATATGGCGCGGCGGACGGCCTTCGACGCTTGCCTCCTGCCAGCGTGAAGCCAGCATCGCCTGATCTTCCAGTCTGGCCAGCATCGGATAAAGCGTGCCGGGTCCGATCCCGGTGATCTGCATGATCTCGTAGCCGTGCAGGCTTTCCGGTGCGTCGAGCAGGGCCAGCAAGGCCAGTCTCGTCGCCTTTGATGGTGCCCTTGGTTTCCGCATGATTCGTATATCGATATATATCGACTTGTTGTCAATGGGCTTGCTCCCGGCAGGTGGAATCATGATTTTTGTCTCCAGTCGCCCTGTACGTTGGATGAGGAAGATTTGGTGCTCTGCAATACGGCGATGCAGAAGCTTCCGTCCGACTATGCGGACGGGCTACACAACGGCATGTCTATCGAGACAGGCTGAGCGCAGGGACTGGTTACGGGTCGGCAATCGAAAGCCAGGCTTCCGGCACAATTCGGGCCGAAGCTGCCTGAATGGTACTAGGGCCGCGTCAAGCGGCCGGGAACGGCAATTATTGGGTGGAAAGCGGACATTCGATGACCCGAGGGCCAGCTAAGGACTATACGATACTTCAGCAGTGTGATAACCGGCCCCCTGTGAGACACCTGTGGCGCAAGGCCTACCATCTGCGTTGACGCGCCTGTAGCCGGAGTTGGTCGAGTCGGATCGAACGGGTTCGCTTTCGGTAATTTCGCCGCCTTGCGCATCGCACCCTTTATGGCAAGTCGCGCCGCCGCAGCGAACCTTTGAGACTCGGGCACCACGAGAGCCAAGGCGTGCACGCATACGAGCGATGCGCTCTTCAGTTGTCTCACTCTGGCGTTGCCCACGAGCGTCGTCGGTCCGGGTGAGATCCGTCGCCTCGATCACGTGACTGTCGTTGGCCGGCGTTACAGCGGTCAGCGCGCTCAATATTAGGGATAATGCCTCTATCATCGCGGTTAAGATAAAGGAGATTCATTAAGTCGATGTTCGAAACTATCATTAACGGGGGTTTAATTTCGGTTCAGTCTCATCGTCAGTTTCTGGGTCGCTAGCAGCTAGTCTGCTTATGGTCTCCGTTTGATGCGAGGCCGTCGTTCACTAGGGGGCCCAAGCTTGTGACAGGACTGTTCCGGACAGTGGACATTGGCGTCATTCGTATTTTGCCGGGTCAATTATAAAGAAAGACTGCATCGCCCAAGCGTGATCCCCAAGATACTACTTTTAGGCAAGGATATCAGCGAATTTCAGGACGAATCCACGTCAGTTGCGGGTTTTTGACGCACCATTCCAGCAAATCCAGTTCTTCAGGAGACGCGACCCGTGCGGATTTGAATCTCACGACCGTTTTGTCCCCAAGGTCATAAGCAGACAACCGCGAACCATCCCGATCGATATATAATGAACCCGAGCGATCATATCCTCGACGGAATATATATTCATATTCTGAGAATATCTGGCGACGATTGCCAGACTTCAAACATTTCTCTATTTCGGCGCGGGCGAAGCTGGATTCCTGTTCAAACCTCGTTTGCGTCGCTTTTGTCGATTTTTCGTGCGCGATAGCTAGCCATGACAATATACCGAGCCCGGCGGTGCTGAAGACGACAACGATCGTCGCGGTGAACCTGTTCATTGTCTCTCCCTACCGACGGTCTGTATGCCAACCCATCGCGCGATTCAACTTTGACTTCAGCTTTTGCGCTCATTGATTTTGGATAAGCGCGAACGCCTGCGATGGGGCCGCAGACGGCCCTGCCGGCAAACGGCCAGCAATGTCCGCCTGTCCCCGCCATATCAAACCCGATCCAAAAGCTTGATCGAAATGCGGGAGCGTCTATGCGGTCTGGCAGCGCGAGCCATCCGGTTTGCGCATGGCCCGGCTTTGCCGGCCAAGCCAGTGCGGAATTGAACATGAACGAACCCAGTAACAAGATCCCCGGCCTTGCTTCGCGCCAGTCTGCCATCCGTCTGCTCGACGCCGTCTGCCGGCGCGGCGAGACGCTGGATCAGGCTATGCCGGCCGCGACCGGAAAATTGTCCAATCCTTCGGACAAGGCGCTGGCCCATAATATCGCCGCCAATGTGCTGCGCTGGATGAGCGCGCTCGACGCGATGATCGACAGCGCCACCCGCAACCGGCTGGCCGACGATGCCAAGCCGCGGATGGCGCTGCGGATCGCGTTGGCGCAGGTGCTGATCCTCGATACGCCGCAACATGCGGCGATTTCGACCGCTTTGCCGTTGGTCCACGGCGGACCGCGGCGGCTGGTGCACGGCGTCTTCTCGACCGTCATGCGGGGCATCGAATCGGGCGAACTGAAGCTGCCCGACTTTCCCGAAATTCCCGGTGAAACGCTCGACCGCTGGACCCATGTCTGGGGCGAGGATGTTGCCCATGCCGCCAGCCACGCCTGGGCGAAGCCCGCGCCGCTCGACCTCAGCTTCCGGTCCGAGACTGTTGGCGAGCTCGAAGGGGTCCAGCTGGCACCGAAGCATCTGCGGATGGTTCCAGATCTTCCCGTCACCGAACGGGCCGGCTTTGATGAAGGCCATTTCTGGGTCCAGGATCTCGCCGCGTCGATACCCGCGCGGCTGTTCGGAGAGGGCAAGGGCCGGACGATATTGGATCTCTGCGCTGCACCCGGCGGCAAGACCATGCAACTGGCCAGCGCCGGGTGGAAAGTGATCTCGGTCGACAATAATGCCAAAAGAATGGAACGCTTTCAGGACAATCTCCGGCGCACCGGCCTGCAGGCGGAAGAAGTCATTGCCGATCTGATGGACTGGGAACCGGCGGAGCCCGCCGATGCCATCCTGCTCGACGCCCCGTGCAGCGCCACCGGCATCTACCGGCGGCATCCCGATGTGCTGCATTGTATCGGATCGCGCCAGATTGCGGATCGCGCCGAAGGACAGCGCGCCTTGCTCGACCGGATCGCGCCCTGGGTGAAGCCCGGCGGTATTTTGGTCTACGCCGTCTGCTCGCTGGAACCCGAGGAAGGCGAGGAGCAGATCGAGGCATTTCTCGAGCGCCACCAGCAGTTTGCTATCCATCCGGTCCTTCCCGCAGAGCTGCCAACGGGTATATTGCCGACCGAAAATGGCTGCATCCGCACGCTGCCCAATACGCTAGCGGACCAGGGCCATGTCGACGGATTTTTCATCGCCCGCCTGATCCACAAAAGCTGATCCTCTACATATTGTGAACCTGTCCCCAATCTGTCCACAAGGGACTGTGGAAAGAGCGGAATCGCGCCTTGCCTGGCCGGGCCAAAAATTCTAGGGCCGGAAACAGTTTAAGGAAGCGCCATGTCCGACAGCATTCGTATCGCCCCGTCCATTCTCTCCGCCGACTTCGCCCGCTTGGGTGAAGAGGTGCAGGCCATCGACCAAGCCGGCTGCGACTGGATCCACGTTGACGTCATGGACGGCCATTTCGTTCCCAATATCACCATCGGCCCGGCGGTGGTCAAGGCGCTGCGCCCGCACAGTGCGAAGCCGTTCGATGTCCATCTGATGATCTCCCCGGTCGACCAATATCTCGAGGCTTTCGCCGACGCCGGTGCCGATATCATCTCCTTCCACCCGGAAGCAGGCCCGCATCCGCACCGCACGGTGCAGACGATCCACGCGCTCGGCAAGCAGGCCGGGCTGGTGCTCAATCCGGCGACGCCGCTCGACATACTCGATTATCTGATCGAGGACCTCGATCTCATATTGGTGATGAGCGTCAATCCCGGCTTCGGCGGGCAGAGCTTCATCGACAGCCAGCTGCGCAAGATCGAGGCGATCCGCTCGCGGATCACCGCCAGCGGCAAGGATATCCGGCTCGAGGTCGATGGCGGCATCGATCTCAAGACCGCGCCCAAGGCCATCGCGGCGGGTGCCGATACTCTGGTCGCCGGAACCGCCACCTTCCGCGGCGGGCCCGATCATTATGCTGCCAATATCAGCGGCCTGAGGGGTGAATGACGTCCGACAGATCTGACCGGCTGGATCTCGGCGATCGCCACCCGGACGAGGCGGCCATCCATGACGAAAATGCCTTTGGCGAGAATATTGGTGACGAAACGCCCCGCGACCGGAATGTCCGAGACGAGGCGGAGAGCGCGGACGAAGGCCGCAGCCTGACCCTGCGCCATGACCGCGACCGCGGCCAGTCGCTCGCCGAACAGGTGACGATGCTCTATTACCGGATGACCTGGCGGATGCCGATGCACCGGCTGCGTCTGTCGGGCAAATTGCCGCTGCGGCTGCTCGCCGTGCCGGTTGATCCGGTCGAGGGTGACCGGGTGCAGGGCATGGCGGTCCGTGCCGGCTATTTCCTGTTTCGCGGCCTCAAGAAAAAGCATGACAATATCGATTTTGCCGCTCTCAAGCTGCCGCCGCAATTCGAGGATTATGTCCATCGCTTCCAGTGGCTGCGCGATCTTGATACGGCGGCGTCGCGCGATCAGGCGGTGCCGGTGGCGGAAAAACTGATCAGCCAGTGGCTCGATGCCAATGGCGGAGTCATTCGCCAGCCGGCCTGGCGACCCGACAATTGCGGCTGGCGGCTGCTGATCTGGGCCAGCCATGCGCCGCTGATCCTGTCCTCGCGCGATCTCATCTACCGGTCGAAGCTGCTCAACCATATCGCCCGCACCGCCCGTCATCTTGACCGGACCGCCGACAAGGCGGAATCCAGTCTCGGCCGGCTGGTGGCGTGGAGCGGCGTGGTCGCAGCCTCGCTGCTGCTGCCCGAGGGCCGCGTCCGCCAGATCGTTGGCGAAGCGGGTCTGGAAAAGGCGATGGGCGAATTTTTCTTCGCCGACGGCGGCTCGGTCTCCCGCTCGCCGCTCAGCCAGATCGACGCGGTGATCCTGCTGTCGATGCTGAAACAGGTCTATCTCGCTCGCCAGCTGGATGCACCGGAATTTCTCGAGGAAGCACTCAATCAGGCGGTACCGCCGCTGACCGCGCTGACCCATTTCGATGGCACAATGGGCAATTGGCAGGGAAGCGGCGCGACATCGGCAGAGCAGGTCGCGCAGGTGGTCGAGGCCAGCGGCGTGCGTGCGCGGCCGCTCCGGCAAGCGCGCGAATGGGGCTATCAGCGCGTGTCCTCC
>NZ_JBGTDD010000017.1:0-2806 GCF_041748495.1 Parasphingorhabdus sp. | reverse complement strand
GTGTTCAGCGCGGTAATGGTCGAGGAACCCGATACATCTCCTCTGGTAGGACTTTGCCAATTGGCAACCGCTCCCACTTTTTCCTGCTCGACCACGGCGAACGTGGCCTCAGCGGCCTTTTCCTGCTCCTCTTGACTCAATTGGCACGCAATCTCGCCGACCAGCACCGCCCCTGCGGCACCGGCGAGCACTGCACCAACCCCGTCCAGTCCGGCAACGGAGCCGAGCACACCGCCAAATATACCGCCCAGCAACTGGCCGCGACCCCTCGATTTCTTGCATCCCTGGCCGCCCCCTGCTTTCCCGACCCTTTCATTCGATTTGCTCGCTTTGCCTTGCTTTCCGGCTTCGCCGCCTGTATTTTCCAGATTCAGGAAGCCGTAATTTTCCGGGACCGGATAGCCGCCGCATCCGGTATTGTAGCAATAGCGATCGCTCAGATAGCTTCGATCCGCCTGATAGAGTTGCTCTGCGGCACGGTAGACCGCCATATTCTGACCATCGGCGTCCGAATTTGCATGTTCCTGTCGCATGTCCTTGTAGAACCGGTCTCTGCTGGCAGCAGAATATTCCATTCTTCCCGCTACCTTGTCGGTGTAGATCCTGGAAATCTCGTCCTGATATTCATTCATCCGCTTGCGATATTCGACCAGCACATTGCTGTAATAATTGTCCAGCAACATGGTGCATTGATTGATATTCTTGGCCTTGTCATGCGGGTCGGGGAGATGCAGATGATCTTCCCGGCAGTCCGGATAATCCTGCTGCAGGAGAACCGGCGTCGGCGGCAATTGAGGCAAAGGCGGCTCGGCCTGAGTGGGCGGGACATAGGCCCTGTTTTCCACCGGCTCGGCCACCGGAGGTTCGCGATCGCCAGAAGCGTCAGGATTTTGCGACAAGTTTTGTGGCGGACCGGATCCGGGTGACCCCATCAATGCATGGGTGAGACCATTGTCCGATCCAATGACGGCATTGGCTTCGACGGCGCACGGCGACAGAATGAGCATGCCGATGGCAAATGCACTCGTCATGAAAACCCCTGTCCCGGCAAGCGCTGCTTTTATCTTGCTCACATTTCCCTCCCGCTACCTGATATCCGACGAGCCCGATTCTCTGCTTAGCCCCATAGGACCGCAATCCCTGCACCCATAGCCACGCGCGCAGCGATATCGCCCCGGCCTGCGCCGGTGCCACCGAAATTCGAAGAATGACCGGTCCGTGCCATGATGTCCCCCGGCACCACTCTATGCCACCGGAACGAGATTGTGAATGAATAAGTGATTCCCATCGATCATGTCAAAAAACGACGGTCGATGCGGCTGTCGCAGCGCCGCTATGGACGTCGATCCGATTGGGATGAAACAACCGCCATGTTGGTAGCGGAGGAGGGACTCGAACCCCCGACACATGGATTATGATTCCAGTGGAAATGACTGTTTTCTGGGGTATAATCACGAAAGACACCGGTGTTTGTGACATCACGCAGCCAGCAAATCTTGTTCCATCTTATCCATGAGCTCAACGTCTTTCGACGGGTCGTTAAATAGGTGCCCGTAGACGTCAAAGGTCATCATGATCGTAGAATGCCCGAGTAGGGTTTGGATCTTCTTTGGCGGCCAACCTTGCTCAATAAATAGCGATGCCGCTGCATGCCGAAGTGAATGCGGTGAAAAGCTCGGTTTGCCATCGTCACCCACAATCCCGCATTCGACCATCAATGGTCTGAACACGCGATTATAGAAGTTGGAATGGTTTTGCACCCTGCCCACGCCATTTGGGAAGACAAGGTCATCGACACCTTTCGGACAATGCTCAATCCAACTTTGCAGTATCTTGCTGAGAAAACCTCCCATCGGGATATCGCGGCGCCCTGCCTTGCTCTTTGGAACACCGAGTTCATTGTATCGATCAGCGCGTTGCCGGATGCTGATAAGGTTATGCTTAAAATCAACATCAGACCAACGCAGACCTCGTAGTTCAGACATGCGCATGCCGGTCATGATCGCGGTGACAATGAATGGTCGGTAGCGCGGTGACACTTTGGCTATCAACAATCTGATTTCTTCCTTGCTTGGAAAGACGCGCTCGGGTTCATGCCGCGTTGATTGCCGCAGCTTCACATCTCTCGCGACGTTATGTTGAACGAACCCCCTCTCCTGTACCTCCGAGATAAGCGAACGCAGACTTGTAAGCGCCTTCTTGGCATTCGACCGAGTGCTGTCGCGAAGGATCGCATCAAGAAACTGACGAACGTCGGCAGCGGTTAAATCTGCCAATTTGATCGAACCAATGTTGGGAATGATGTGATGCGTCACATGCGAGCTATATGAGTGGATTGTAGCTCGTTCTAGCTTCTCCAGCTGGCAACGATCGAGCCAGATTGTGCATGCTTCAGAAATGGTAATCGGGGACATTGATGGACTACTCCTTTTGTGTGTTTTGATGTTCACATTCTACTGGAGTTTCATCTCTGTGTCGGGCTATTTCCCAGCCTTTTCCTTGGCTTGTTCAGTTATTAGCTTCTTACGTTTGACCGCTATCTCAATGATTTCAGTATAGTGCTGATCTACAAACTTCAGCCTTTCCGTTCTGTTGAGCCGATACCATCGTCTAGACAAAGCCTCGGCGTTATCCCGAGGTGTTTTCTTACGATATCCAGCCAGTATACCTTTTACCGCTGGTATGATCTGTATCAGCGCTTTGGCGAAGAAGCGCTGGAAGATCAGCGTCCCGGCCCCAAGCGTGCATGGAACCGGATCCCCGACAAGGTGCAGGCACAGATACTGGAGATGGCGCTGGAACGCTG
>NZ_JBGTDD010000016.1:0-5788 GCF_041748495.1 Parasphingorhabdus sp. | reverse complement strand
GGTCGAAAACCTGTTCGCCAAAATCAAGGACTGGCGACGCATCCACACCCGCTATGATCGCTGCGCACACACTTTCCTGTCAGCCATCTGTATTGCTGCGACCGTCATCTTCTGGTTGTGATCAATGAGTCCTGACCCTAGGTAATAATACCTAAGTGCCAAGCCGGATTTGCGATGATGAGGGATCTCGATAGATTTGGGCAAAGCTCTATTCATCATGCGAAAGTCGATCAAATCATGCAGACGGTTCTGTGCATTTCCCTCAATCCAGCGATTGATGTTTCCTGTGATGCGAATGAAGTCAAGCCAACGGTCAAGATCAGAACGTTTAATCAGATCCATCATCCCGGCGGTTGCGGGGTCAATGTGGCGCGCGTGATCGCTACTTTTGGCGGGCGACCGGACCTCGTCTATCTTGCAGGCGGCGCGACCGGAGCCTTGTTGTCAGATAGCCTTGATACGCTGCCTTTCATGCAGCACCGGGTGCCGGCTGCCGCGGCAACCCGGATTTCCTATACGGTACATGACATCGAAAAGGGTCTGGAGTATCGCTTCGTACCCGACAGTGCCGCTGTGGCGTCAGGTGAACTTGATGCGGTGCTGGACATCGTCGACCGACTGTCTTTTGACTATATGGTCGCCAGCGGCAGCCTGCCCAAAGGGGTGCCCGATGATATTTATGCCAAACTTGCCAGCGTCGCAGCGAGCAAGGGTGCGCGTGTCATTCTCGACAGTTCCGGCAATGCTCTGAAAATGGCGCTTGAAGAGGGCGGAATTTATCTGGCGAAGCCCAATCTGGCCGAGTTGGAGCAGTTGGTTGGAAGGCCGCTTGACCGGAACAGCGCGCGCGCGGAAGCCAGAAAGCTTGTGCGAGCGGGAAAGGCGGAGAATGTTGTTGTGTCCATGGGAGAGGAGGGAGCTCTGCTGGCAAATGCGAAAGCTGTGACAGATGTTTCCGCTCCACAACTGGCGGTTCGTTCCTCGGTTGGCGCCGGAGACAGTTTCGTTGGCGCGATTACATTTGCCCTGGCGTCAGGAATCGAAGTCGCGGAAGCCTTTCACTTTGCCGTTGCCGCGGGTTCTGCGGCAGTGATGACGCCTGGCACCGCATTATGCCGCCGCGAAGATGTTCTGCAACTATACCGACAAAGTGCTGAAGAACGGCACGCTAGTGCAAACAACCGGTTGCTGTCGATGATTTCTGCCTAACCCCAACGGCCGCTCTGGTTCATTGCATGATCGAGGCGGTCGGCATGGCATCGGCTGTACGGACGATTCCGCGTCCTACCGATAGCAGGACGAGCGACGGAATCGAGCGCTTTCGGCTTGATTGGATCTAGAATAAAACGACCGCAACTGAGTGCGAAGCAGACGTTGAAGCGGTCGGTACCAAAAGTCGCATTTGGGCGCTTAGACGCTACTATCCCGATTTCCTCTTTGAGCGCGATGATGGCAAGTGGGTCATCGTTGAAGTGAAGGGTGACAACATGATTGACGATCCGGTTGTGAAAGCGAAGCAGCAGTATGCTAAGCAAATGGCGATTGCGTCCGGAATGGAATAGCATATGATTAAGGGCAGCGATGCCGACGCGCATAGTTTTCAGGAACTATTTAATTGATCACCTCCAACTTTGCTGGTTGATCATAAGCCCTATTGGGTGGTTAGTGTTCCCGCAGATTTAGGTAATATGTTCGATTCCAGTTCAGTTTAGGGCTTTGCAAGTAAGTCGAATGCTGAGAAGAAATGATATCGTCACGGTAGTAACACTATCAATTCATGATGGAATATCGTCAAAAGGTCGGAGTTAAAATGAAAAGATCAGAGGAAGCGTGGCTCCTTCGAAATCGTGGTATGACCTATCCTCAAATCGGAGCGCAAATGGGATTTGGAGCAACGAGGGCAAGTAAGGCCGTTTATTCTCACAAGCGGCTTATCGAACTAATCGCGCCGCGCGCATGACCGCGCCGACCCTAACCCTAGTCACCGGATCGACTGGAACCGTTGGAAGCGCGATTGTGGCCGAACTGCTAGCGGGCGGGCGGACCGTGCGTTGCCTTGTTCGCGATCCCTCCCGGCTTGCCGCCCGACCTGGAGTCGAATTGTTCAAGGGCGATCTAACCGATCAGGCCAGCATCCGTGCGGCATTGGCTGGCGTGAGCCATGTGTTCCACGCGGGTGGCATTCCCGAACAATGGGTTGCCGACCCGTCAGTCTTCATGCGGATCAACCGCGATGGCACTAAGGCGATGGTGGATGCCGCGTTGGCCGAAGGCGTGTCGCGCTTTGTCTATACCAGCACACAGGACATCTTCGATCTGACGGCCAATCCGTTCGACGAAACGATGCCTGGCCGCGAACCGCTGCTGTCCGACTATGAACGCTCCAAACAAGCCGCCGATCTGGTGGTTGAAACGGCCGTGGAGAAGGGCCTGCCCGCCTGTTTCCTTCATCCCGCCGCGGTCTTTGGACCGGGTGCAGACAAGGTGGTTGGCCTGACCGGTCTGCTCGATCGGCTGCTCAAAAGCGAAGTGCCGGCGCTGTTGCGCGGCGGCTTGCCTGTGGTTTTCAATCGCGATCTAGCCAAGGCCCACTTGCTGGCCGAAGAAAAGGCAGCACCGGGCGCCCACTATATCCTGTTTGATAGCTATCAGACGCTGCAAGACATAGCGCGCGCGGTGGAGGCGGTTGCCCCGGCAGTGAAGCGCCCCGCTACCATGCCCGACTGGGTCGCGGATCTGATCGCCGGCGTTGGTGGGATGCTCGCCGGGATTACCGGCAAGCGACCGCTAGTCTCGCATGGCGAGCTTGGTGTACTGCGCCGCACGGGGCGGCCCATCAGCGCCAAGGCACGGACGGAACTAGGGTGGACCACCACCGACTTTGCCGCTGGCGTGGCCGAAACCATTGCCTGGTTGAAGGAGCGCAATTGATGACCGACGACTTCGTAACAGGGCCGAAAATTGGCATTTTTTGCTGCGTCGATTGATGACGCTGTAACAGAATTGAAACCGGCCGTTGAAAAGGTGTTGATCGAACGCAGTATTCCAGCCAGCCGAATTTTGATCAATGTCGGTGACCCGAAAATCACGTCCAATGATGACATATGAGAATTTAACCGACTTGATTACTGACGGATAATGGTGCCTATCAAGCGGAGCATTTGGAAATAAAGGCTCAATTCATGGAATTAAGAATTTGGCCGTCAAGTAAAGAAGGAAAGTGATGGACGCTGGCCTCGATATGGTTCGGCAGGATAATGAAAAATCTTGGAATTTATCCGTGTGTGCGGATACTTAGTCAGGGTGAGGTGACAAAAATTGTGCCGAAAAAACCATGGCACCCTTCCGAGCGAACGATTTCGAGAGACGGTCAAGTGTAATGATACATCTGGTATCTGTTGCTACCTATCTGCTACCTAGCACGTATCCCGCTCACCATATTATTTCGTAAGTCATTGAAATATGTGGTGAGCCCTGCTGGGTTCGAACCAGCGACCTACTGATTAAAAGTCAGTTGCTCTACCGACTGAGCTAAGGGCCCCTCAACCGGCTGGTGCAGCGCACATAGCCTCCGGGAAGCGCCTCCCTAGGGAGGCTTTCGCGCATGGTCAAGCGGCTTTGGCGGTTTTTCCGGTCGTCAAGTCGGCCGCCGGTGGCGGGCATATAATTGGGCGATCGTCCACCCGCTGAGCGGATCGCGCCAATCGGCTGCAATTTCTGCGGCCGGACCAAGGACAAAGCGGCGCTCGCGCATCAGCGGGTGCGGAATGGCAAGGGCAGGATTGCTGCTGACAAAGGCACCGCCGCTCCACAGGATGATATCGAGATCGAGCACCCGGCGCGACCAGGCCTGCCCCCTGCGGCGGCCAAATTCTGATTCGATCTGCTTGAGCTGTTCCAGCAGCGCGGAGGGTGGCAATGCCGTTTCGACAATCGCGGCGGCATTGGCATATGAGCGCTGGGACGGTCCGACCGGGCGTGAGATGGTCACTCCCGATGTCGACAGGATGGTCAGGCCATGTTCGGCCAGTCGCTGCCACGCCGCAGCGACGATGGCGCGCGGCGGACCAAAATGCCGATGGCGCTGGTTCGAACCGGCGGCGATCAGATAAGGCATAAGCGGCAATCTGGTTCCTGTCCGATGCAAGAGGGATGCGATGGAACAAAGGGTTCCACGCGAGCGGATCGCCTGCTATCATGCAATCAATATCAGGAAAATCAAGGAGAAGCTTCGTGTATCAGCATCCCATTACGTTGTCTGGCGTGGTGCTATTGTCGCTGATGACTGCCGGTTGCAGCCAGGGACAGGAATCGGAATCGCCCGGCGAGGTTAGCGGCAATGTCGCGCGTGCGGCGCTGTTGGGTACGGACCAGACCGAATATGGGGAGGTGATTATCGCACAGGGTGCGGATGGCCTGATCGTCAATATCAAGGCGCAGGGCATGTCGCCCGGTCCCCACGGCGTCCATATCCACGAGACCGGAAAATGCGAAGGCCCCGATTTCAGTTCCGCCGGCGGCCACTGGAACCCGGCTTCAAAACAGCATGGCTTTGACAATCCGCAAGGCGCGCATGCTGGTGATTTCTTCAATCTCGACATTGGCGCAGATGGTACCGGAGCCCTCGAGGCGACGATTGCCGGCGGTCAGTTGAGCGACGGCGATGATGCCCTGCTTGATGCCGATGGCGCAGCCTTCGTGGTGCACGAAGGGGCGGATGATCTGAAGACCGATCCGTCCGGCGAAAGCGGCGGCCGTCTGGCTTGCGGAGTCTTTGTCGGCGGTCGCTGACCAGCAGCGCCTGTGTGGCAATATGTAAAGTGAGAATATGAGCCGTTCCGTGCTGTTCGTTTGCCTTGGCAATATTTGTCGATCGCCGCTGGCAGAAGCCGCCTTGCGGCAGGAGTGCACAGGGTCCCGGCTGAATGTCATCATCGATTCGGCCGGCACCGGCGATTGGCATGTCGGGCAACCTCCGGACGAGCGCGCGCAGGCAGTGGCGACACGGAACGGCTTGGATATTGGCCATTTTCGGGCACGACAGGTCACCGCATCGGATTTTCACGATTTCGATCATGTCATCGCGCTCGACGGCCAGAATTTGCGCGATCTGACCGCCATGCGTCCGGCCAGGGCGGCCGCCCGATTGTCGCTGCTGTTCGACCATGTCGCGGGTCGGTCGGGCGAAGACGTGGCCGATCCCTTTTACGGTGCAGATGAGGATTTCGACCAGACCTGGACGGAGGTGACCGAAGCGGCAAAAGCCATCCGGCAATGGCTGGAGGCAGGCTGATCCATTGCCCTTGGCGGTTGTTTATGAAGCCGGGGACATTTACCATAGATCGCTGGGGACCAGTTCGGACCCGGCATCCAGCAATATCCGGCGATCTCGCCGAACGGGATAATGATATGCGAAAAGCTGAATTTGTGGTCTATCGGTATTTCTGAGAAAATAATTCCAGAAATTGGTCGGCTTGATAGATTCTGTCTATGGGATTGATCGGTAATATTTTGGCAAGTCAAACCGGTTTCCCTTGAAAAACATGAGCCCTTGCCCGATATTGCAAATCAGAGAGCCTGTTTGTCGGCTCGCTAATTTGAGGAGTATGGATATTATGGCTTGGCAAGATCCAAGAACAACATTCGGGCAGCCCCCAGTGGGTACCGCAGCGCAGACTCAGGTCGCGTTTGATGCGGGCCTGCGGACGTACATGCTCAAAGTCTATAATTACATGGCGAGCGGGGTATTGCTTACCGGTATCGTCGCGATGCTGTTTGCCAGTTCCGG
>NZ_JBGTDD010000015.1:0-18748 GCF_041748495.1 Parasphingorhabdus sp. | reverse complement strand
GCTCGGCGCGCCCGACGCCAGCGGTCGCCGGTCGCCGGAAGTCGAGCCGGACAGCGATTTCACCATCCCCGCCGATCTGGTGATCAAGGCGCTGGGCTTTGATGCCGAAGATCTACCCGATCTGTTCGGCTGCCCCGATCTTGGCGTCACCCGCTGGGGCACGCTGCGCGTTGACCACAAGTCGATGATGACCAACCTGGAAGGCGTCTTTGCCGCCGGCGACATTGTTCGAGGCGCCAGCCTGGTGGTCTGGGGCATCAGGGATGGCCGTGATGTGACCGAGCATATGCACCGGTTTCTGAAAGCGAAGAAAGATACGGAAAGGGTGGCGGCGTGACTATTCTCACCGCCCTGTTGCTGGCGACCATGGTTCCCGAGCCCACGGCCGTCGATCCCATCCCCGCCACGGCGGAGTCGCAAGTCGCCTCGCCGGCGCTGCAGCTGTCGCGGATCGTGCACAGCGAGACCAATGTCATCGGCGATGCGGATGATGATCGGCGAGCGGTCGAGATGATGCAGGAACTGTTCGACAGCGACCCCGACATGGCGGACATGGAGCGGGACTATCCCGGCATCGTCCAGCAGTTTGCCGAGGCGATGCTGCCGATCATCAACGAGTCCAGCCGGGAGCGGCTGCCGGATTTGCAGGCGCGGCACGCGGCGCTTTATGCCGAGACATTCACCGATGCCGAGCTGGCGGTTCTGATCGCCTTCTATTCCTCGGCAACCGGCAGGAAACTGATTTCACACGCGCTCGATTCCATGAATTTCGAAGCCACAATGGCAGAAATGAAGCAATCGGGAGATTTTCAATATAGCGCCGAATCGACGGTCAAGGACAGTCATGCCGCTGCTGCCAAGGCTATCGGGGCCATGAACGCGGAAGATCAGGCAGTATTGGCGGAATTGGGACGCAGCGGGCTATTGCCCAAGCTGCAGGCCATGGCCTTGCAGACCCATCAGATCACGATTGACTGGAATGATGAATATGCCTCCGGCGAAGAGGTCGCACTGGACGAAGTGCTGGAGGCCATCCTCGATAAACGCATGGAAAGCAGCGATGAACAAGATTAAAATGGATCGATTGGTGATGCTCGTCGCCGCCAGCACGCTGATCGCGACCCCGGCGCTTGCTGCTCAGGAGCCTACGGCATGAATATTTTTCGAACCTTGTCGAGCATTGCCCTGTTGTCGCTGCCTGTGGTGCCGACACAAATGGCTCTGTCCCAGCCGGCAACACCGGAAGCTTCCGCTCAATCGGACCATTTCAAGGCTGCCTATCAGATGGCCAGCCTGTCGGTGGGCGGCGTTGCGCTGAGCCCCGCCGTCCAGAAAGTCATGCACCATCAGCTTTTGCAAGGCTTTGCGCAGGATGGCAGTTTTCAGGAGCTGGAGAATCAATATCCCGGACTCACGCTAGCCATTGTCGATGCGGTTTTGCCGATTGCTGTCCGGCAATCGGAGCAAAACACGCCGGCCCTGATCGAGCGCCTAGCGGCTCTCTATGCTGCAGAAATGACCGCCAATGAGATCGCCGTGGCGACGGAATGGTTCGCCAGCCCTGCGTTTTCTCGCCTCAACACGTCCATGGAATCGAACATGGATCTGTCAAAAATCATCGAGAAGGCCATCAACGAAACAGAATCGCAGATCAGCAGCGACGAGCTCGACAGCATCCGACAGAATAGCGCCGCCATGGCCGCTTCGGCAATGGAGCTGGAGGATCAGGCGGTTCTGATGCAATTTTCCAGAACGCCTGCCTTTGCCAAGTTCGAATCGCTGAAACCGCGGTCAACGGCGATAGAGACCGCATGGACCAATGAGCAAGTGGCGGATCAAGACGCCGAGATCGAAAATATCACGATCAAGACCATAGAAGAATTTACCGGACTGGATCTGAGCGAATGACCCACCATTTTCCCACCCCCGAGCATGAACGCATGGCCCGCGAAGGCATGTACCGGCCGGAATTTGAAACGGATGCCTGCGGTGTCGGCCTGGTCGCCGCCACCGATGGCAAGGCGTCACGCCGGGTCGTGGCCTCCGCCATCGACGCGCTGAAGGCGGTCTGGCACCGGGGGGCGGTCGACGCCGATGGCATGACCGGCGACGGCGCCGGCATTCATGTCGACCTGCCCGAGCGTTTCTTTGACGATGCGATTGCCGACAGCGGCCACCGGGTCCGTCCCAACCGGCTGGCGGTGGGCATGATCTTTCTGCCGCGCACCGATCTCAATGCGCAGGAATCCTGCCGGACCATCGTCGAAGCGGAAATCATCGAAGCCGGCTATACGATCTACGGCTGGCGGCAGGTGCCGGTGGACGTGTCGGTGATCGGCCAGAAGGCACAGAATACGCGGCCCGAGATCGAGCAGATCATGATTGCCGGGCCAATGCCGGACAAGCAGGACGCGCGCGAATTCGAGAAGAATCTCTATCTGATCCGCCGCCGGATCGAGAAAAAGGTGATCGCGGCGCAGATCCAGGATTTCTATATCTGCAGCCTGTCCTGCCGCTCGATCATCTACAAGGGGCTTTTCCTGGCCGAATCGCTGTCGGTCTTCTATCCCGACCTGACCGACGATCGCTTTGAAAGCCGGGTGGCGATTTTCCACCAGCGCTATTCGACCAACACCTTCCCGCAATGGTGGCTGGCGCAGCCGTTCCGCTGCCTTGCCCATAATGGCGAAATCAACACCATCCGCGGCAACAAGAACTGGATGAAGAGCCACGAGATCAAGATGGCCAGCCTGGCCTTTGGCGACCATAGCGAGGATATCAAGCCGGTGATCCCGGCGGGTTCGTCCGACACGGCAGCGCTGGACGCGGTGTTCGAGACGATCTGCCGCTCCGGCCGCGACGCGCCGACCGCCAAGATCATGCTGGTGCCGCAGGCCTGGCAGAATGATCCCGATATCGATCCGGCGCATCAGGCAATGTATGAATATATGGCCAGCGTCATGGAACCCTGGGACGGGCCGGCGGCGCTGGCGATGACCGATGGCCATTGGGCGGTTGCCGGGGTTGATCGCAACGCGCTGCGCCCGCTACGCTATTCGCGCACCGCCGACAATCTGCTGATCATCGGCAGTGAATCCGGCATGGTTGTCGTCCCCGAAAGCCAGATTATCGAGAAGGGCCGTCTCGGTCCCGGACAGATGATCGCGGTCGATCTGGATGCCGGCCTGCTGTTCAAGGACCGCGAGCTCAAGGACCGGATCGCCGCCGAGGAACCTTATGCCGAGCTGGTCAAGGGATTTCTGACCGTCGACGACCTGCCGCCCGCGCCGGAACGATCCGGCATGGGCTTTTCCAAGGAGCAATTGATCCGCCGGCAGACCGCCGCCGGCCATACGCTGGAGGATATGGAAATGATCCTCGCGCCGATGGTCGAGGATGCCAAGGAAGCGGTCGGGTCGATGGGGGATGATACGCCGCTGGCGGTGATCAGCACCAAGCCGCGCCAGATCAGCCATTTCTTCCGGCAGAATTTTTCCCAGGTCACCAACCCGCCGATCGACAGTCTGCGCGAACGCCATGTAATGAGCCTGCGCACGCGCTTTTCCAATCTGGCCAATATCCTGGAACAGGACAGCCAGAATGAAGATGTCATGGTGCTGGAAAGTCCGGTGCTCAGTTGCGCGATGTGGGAACGGCTGAAACGCGGTTTTGGCGATGCCGTGGCCGAGATTGACTGCACCATGCGGACCAGCGGCGGCGCCATCGAATTGCGCGATGCGCTGGCCCGGATCCGGGCCGAGGCGGAACAGGCGGTGCGCGCCGGCAAGACCGAGATTTTCCTCACCGATGTCGCTATTGACGAACAGCGGATGGCGATATCGATGGTGATCGCGACCGCGGCGGTGCACACCCATCTGGTCCGCAAGGGCCTGCGCTCCTACGCCTCGGTCAATGTCCGGGCGGCAGAATGTCTCGACACCCATTGCTATGCGGTGCTGATCGGAGTCGGCGCGACCACGGTCAACGCCTATATGGCGGAAGCGGCGATAGCCGACCGCCAGGCGCGCGGTCTCTTCGATGATCTCTCGCTCGAGGACTGTCTCGAGCGGCACAAGAAGGCGGTCGATGACGGCCTGCTGAAGATCATGGCGAAAATGGGCATTGCCGTGATTTCCAGTTATCGCGGCGGCTATAATTTCGAAGCGGTCGGCCTGTCGCGCGCGCTGTGCAACGACCTGTTCCCCGGCATGCCGACGAAAATATCCGGCGAAGGCTATGCCTCATTGTTCATCAATGCGCTGGAAAAACATGCGGCGGCCTTTGAACCGGCGGTGGTGCGCCTGCCGGTCGGCGGTTTCTACAAGCAGCGCGACGGCGGCGAGGCCCATGCCTATAGCGCCCATCTGATGCACCTGCTGCAGACCGCGGTCGCGCATGACAGCTATTCCTCCTATCTGCAATTCTCGCAGGGCGTGCGCGAGCTGGAGCCGATCTACCTGCGTGACCTGATGGAGTTCAACTATGCGCCGGTACCGGTGCCGATCGACGAGGTCGAGGCGATCACCGAAGTCCGCAAGCGGTTCAACACGCCCGGCATGAGCCTCGGCGCGCTCAGCCCCGAGGCGCACGAGACGCTGGCGATCGCGATGAACCGGATCGGCGCGAAATCCGTGTCCGGCGAAGGCGGCGAGGAGAAGCGCCGCTACACGCCGTTTGAAAATGGCGACAATGCCTCGAGCCCGATCAAGCAGGTCGCCTCCGGCCGCTTTGGCGTGACATCGGAATATCTCGGCGCCTGCGAAGAGATTGAAATCAAGGTGGCGCAGGGCGCCAAGCCGGGCGAGGGCGGCCAGCTTCCCGGCTTCAAGGTCACCGAATTTATCGCCAAGCTGCGCCATTCGACGCCCGGCGTGACTTTGATCTCGCCGCCGCCGCATCACGACATCTATTCGATCGAGGATCTGGCCCAGCTGATCTATGACCTGAAGCAGATCAATCCGCGCGCGCAGGTCTGCGTCAAGCTGGTGTCGTCGGCCGGGATCGGCACGATCGCCGCCGGCGTGGCCAAGGCCCATGCCGATGTCATCCTGATCTCCGGCAATACCGGCGGCACCGGCGCCTCGCCGCAAACCTCGATCAAATTTGCCGGCACACCGTGGGAAATGGGACTGAGCGAAGCCAACCAGGTGCTGACCCTCAACGGCCTGCGCCACCGGGTCAAGCTGCGCACTGATGGCGGGCTGAAGACCGGGCGCGATATTGTCATCGCCGCGATTCTCGGGGCCGAGGAATTTGGCATCGGCACGCTCAGCCTGGTGGCGATGGGCTGCATCATGGTGCGCCAGTGCCACAGCAACACCTGCCCGGTCGGGGTCTGCGTGCAGGACGAGCGGCTGCGCGAAAAGTTTACCGGGACGCCGGAAAAGGTGATCAACCTGATGACCTATATGGCCGAGGAGGTGCGCGAGATACTGGCGCGGCTGGGCTATCGGTCGCTGAGCGAGATTATCGGGCGGACCGAGCTGCTGCGCCAGGTCAGCCGCGGGGCCGAGCATCTCGATGATCTCGATCTCAACCCGATCCTCGCCAAGGTCGATGCCAAGGACAGCGAGCGCAGCTTCCATCTCGACACGCCGCGCAACGAGGTGCCGGACAGTCTCGACGCGGAGATGATCGACGATGCCCGGCCGGTGTTCGAGCGGCGCGAGAAGATGCAGCTGACCTACACGGTGCGCAACACCCACCGCGCCGTCGGCACGCGCTTCTCGGCCGAGATCACCGCGAAATACGGGATGAGCGTGCTCAACGAGGATCATGTCCATATCCGCCTGCGCGGGTCGGCGGGGCAATCGCTCGGAGCCTTTCTCTGTCAGGGGATCACGCTGGAAATATTCGGCGATGCCAATGACTATGTCGGCAAGGGCCTGTGCGGCGGCAAGATCGTGGTCCGGCCGATGGTCAGCTCGCCGCTGGTCAGCCAGGACAATACGATCATCGGCAATACCGTGCTCTATGGCGCGACCGCGGGGCAGCTTTATGCAGCAGGCCAGGCCGGCGAGCGGTTCGCGGTGCGCAACAGCGGCGCCGATGTCGTGGTCGAGGGCTGCGGCGCCAATGGCTGCGAATATATGACCGGCGGCCAGGCGGTGATCCTCGGGCCGGTGGGCCATAATTTCGGGGCCGGGATGACCGGCGGCATGGCCTTCGTGCTCGACACGGCAGACGATTTCGAGCGGATGGCCAATGGCGAGAGCATCGTCTGGCAGCGGCTCGACAGCGCTTACTGGGAGGAGCGGCTGCTCGGGCTGGTCCAGCGGCATCAGCAGACCACCGACAGCAAATGGTCGGAGTCGATCCTGCGCGACTGGGACCGCTGGCGCGGCCGTTTCTGGCAGGTCTGCCCGAAGGAGATGGTCAGCCGGATCGCGCATCCGCTATCGGATAGAGATGCGATCGAGGCGGCGGAGTGACCGCTCCCGCCGACCAGCCGGCACAATATCTGCCACCCGCTCGATCAAGCCCCTTCCCCCCGGGTCCAATCGGGATTAAGCGTTGCTTATGTGGCAGTTGTACCAGTTTCCCCTATGTCCGTTTTCCCGCAAAGTCCGCTTGCTGCTGGGCGAGAAGTCGGTTGGCTATGAGGTTATCCGCGAATCGCCCTGGGATCAGCGCGACGAATTTCTGTCGATCAACCCGACCGGCCGCACGCCGGTGATGACCCATGCCGAGCGGGATATCTGTCTGGTCGATAGCGTGGCGATTTGCGAATATATCGAGGAAACCGTCGAAAAGACGCCGATGATCAATGGCACGGCGGTGAACCGGGCCGAGATCCGGCGGCTGGTCGCCTGGTTTGACGAACAATTTTACGGCGATGTCACCGCGCCGATGCTGCACGAGCGGATGCACAAAAGGCTGGTCCGGCGCGAACCGCCCGATGCCAAGGTGCTGCGCGAGGCGATGCGCCGGGCGAATGTCCATCTCGACTATATCGACTATCTGATCGACCATCGCAGCTGGCTGGCCGGAGCGACGATGAGCCTTGCCGATCTTGCCGCAGCGGCGCAGATTTCGGTAGCGGATTATCTCGGTGCGATCGACTGGGCCGGCCATGAACAGACCAAGGCCTGGTATGCGATGTTCAAGTCGCGCCCGTCGTTCCGGCCCCTGCTATCCGAACGGATGGAAGTGATCGCGCCGCCGGCGCATTACGAGAAGGTCGACTTCTAGCCCCTGCCGCTGGCCGTCAGGCGCGGACCACCGTCATCAGATAGTTGAGCGCCAGGTTGTCGGAGATCGAAAAGCCGCTCGCCGGACTATAGGTGATGCCGCTGGTATCAATCACCCGCAGCCCCGCCTCGTCCAGCATTTTTTCCAGCTCATCGGGTGTGATGAATTGCTCGTGATGATGGGTACCGCGCGGGATTCGTCCGGTCAGTTCGGCCAGTTCGACCAGCATCAGATTTGACAAGGCGGTGCGATTGGGGGTGGAGATGATCATCAGGCCGTCATCGGCCAGGGCGCGGGCCAGTCCGGCGACGAAGGTCTGCGGGTCATCGACATGTTCGATCACTTCCAGCGAGGTCACCAGGTCAAAGCCGCGGTCGGCAAAATCCTCGATCGCCTCGCTGCGATAGTCGATGGCGAGCGCCTGCGGTGCGGCATGGGCCTGCGCCGCCGCGATATTTTCCGGTGCGGCATCGAGGCCGGTGACGCGCGCGCCGAGCCGGGCCAGCGGTTCACACAGCAGGCCCGCGCCGCAGCCGACGTCCAGCGCCTTTTTCCCGGCTAGCGGTTTTAACAGGCTGCTGTCGCAGTGAAAATGTAGGTCGACCGCGTCCCTGATATAGCCCAGACGCACCGGATTCAGCCGGTGCAGCATGGCCGAAGACCCGCGGGGATCCCACCAATCCGCAGCCAATGCACCGAAATGCGCGGCTTCTTCGGGCTTGATCGTGCTGCTACTTGCCTTTGTCATGCCCCCTCTTTATCAGGCTTTTCAATCCTGTTCAGGCCCTTTTTATCGAAAGTTTTACCGACAGCAGCATGGCACGTATCGTGATGAAATTTGGCGGCACCTCGATGGCCGGAATCGACCGCATCCGGCGGGTGGCGCAGATCGTCAAGCAGCAGGCGGATGCCGGCCATGAAGTGGCGGTGGTTGTATCCGCCATGGCCGGCGATACCGACCGGCTGGTCAACTTCTGCCGCGAGGCCAGTTCGCTCTATGATCCGGCGGAATATGACGTGGTCGTGGCCTCCGGTGAACAGGTGACGTCCGGCCTGCTGGCCATCGCCCTGCAATCCCTGGGCGCCAAGGCGCGCAGCTGGCTTGGCTGGCAGATGCCGATCCGCACGGTCGAAGCGCACAGCAAGGCGCGGATCGATTCTATCGACGGAGCGGAACTGACGGCAGCCATGCAAAGCGGCGAGATCGCGATCATCCCCGGCTTTCAGGGAATCAGCGAAGCGGGCCGGATCACGACGCTGGGACGCGGCGGATCCGATACCAGCGCGGTCGCCATTGCCGCAGCGGTCAAGGCCGATCGCTGCGATATCTATACCGATGTCGACGGCGTCTATACCAGCGACCCGCGCATTGTCACCCGCGCGCGCAAGCTGAAGACCGTGACGTTCGAGGAAATGCTGGAACTGGCCAGCGTCGGCGCCAAGGTTTTGCAGACCCGGTCCGTTGGCCTGGCAATGAAGGAAGGCGTCCGCATCCAGGTATTGTCTTCCTTTACCGAAGAGGGCGCGCCGGTCGCCGACGACCTGCCCGGAACAATGATCATCAGCGAAGATGAAATGGAGACAGACGATATGGAAAGCCAGCTGATTACCGGCATCGCCCATGACAAGAATGAATCCAAGATCACCCTCACCCGCGTGCCCGACCGGCCGGGTGCGGTCGCCAATATTTTTGCGCCGCTCGCCGAGGCGGCGATCAATGTCGACATGATCATCCAGAATGTCGGTCGCGAGAAAGGCGAGACCGACGTGACCTTCACCGTGCCCAGCGCCGATCTCGACCGGGCGATCCAGGTTCTGGACGGGGCCAAGGCGAATATCGGCTATAACCGGCTGATCCCCGACAGCAACGTCGCGAAAATATCGGTCGTCGGTGTCGGCATGAAGAGCCATGCCGGTATCGCGGCGACCATGTTCAAGGCGCTGGCGGAGCGTGGGGTGAATATCCAGGCGATCACCACCTCGGAGATCAAGGTCAGCGTGCTGATCGAGGAAGATTATACCGAACTGGCGCTGCGCGTGCTGCACACCGCCTACGGGCTGGATGCGGAAGACGCGGCCTGATTCACCCCCTCCCTGTCCGGAGAGGGATCAAGTGAGCGGAAGTCCTGATGAACTTTCCCCTCTCCCAACCATCTCCCCTGAAGGGGAGAGGTCTTTTGAAAGAGATTAAATGACCCAATCCAAACTCCAGCATCTCATGCAACGCGGTACCGATTTTCTCGGCTGCGAAACCGCGATCATGTGCGGCGCGATGTCCTGGGTGTCGGAGCGCTATCTGGTCAGCGCGATTTCCAACGCGGGCGGCTTTGGCGTGATCGCCTGCGGCGCGATGACGCCGGAATTGCTCGACACCGAAATTGCCGAAACGATGAAACGCACCGACAAGCCGTTCGGGGTCAATCTGATCACCATGCATCCGGATCTGATGGCGCTGATCGCGATCTGCGGCAAACACAAGGTGACCCATGTTGTGCTCGCCGGCGGCCTGCCGCCCAAGGGCAGTCTGGAAGCGATCAAGGCAACCGGCGCCAAGGTGATCTGCTTTGCCCCGGCCATGGCGCTGGCCAAGAAATTCGTCCGTTCGGGCGTCGATGCCATCGTCATCGAAGGCATGGAGGCCGGCGGCCATATCGGGCCGGTGTCGACGTCGGTGCTGGCGCAGGAAATATTGCCGGAGATTGCCGGGCAGCTACCGGTGTTTGTCGCCGGCGGCATCGGCACCGGCGGCATGATCGCGGCCTATCTGGAAATGGGCGCCAGCGGCGTCCAGCTGGGCACGCGCTTTGTCTGCGCGCATGAATCCATCGCCCATCCCGATTTCAAGAAGGCATTCATCCGCGGCAATGCGCGCGACGCGATCACCAGCGTCCAGGTCGATCCGCGGCTGCCGGTGATCCCGGTCCGCGCGCTGAAGAACAAGGGCACGGAAGAATTTACCCGCAAACAGATCGAGGTTGCCAAATTGCTCGACTCCGGTGCCATTGAAATGGGGGAAGCGCAGCTGCAGATCGAGCATTTCTGGGCCGGCGCGCTGCGCAAGGCGGTGATCGATGGTGACATCGAACATGGCAGCGTCATGGCCGGTCAGTCGGTCGGCATGGTCAAGGCCGAGGAATCGGTGGCCGAAATCATCAAATCCCTGATCGATGAGGCCGAGGTAGCTCTGGCGCGCTAACAGCGGCGGAATCAGGCGGTCGGATGATGGGTGAAGCCGATGCGCAGGGAGACCTGGTAATGAGCGACCTTGCCATCGACAATATGCCCGCGGGTATCGGTGACTTCGAACCAGCCGAGATCCTTGACCGTCTCTGCGGTCCGGGCGACTGCCTTTTCGATGGCGTCTTCTATCGACTTTGACGAGCTGCCCACGACTTCGGTGATCTTGTACACATTATCGTCCATGGAAATTTCCTTTTGCTGCTTTTCGAATCGTTCAGGCGACCAGTATAGCACGACAACAGGCGAAGCCGTCTTGCATCCGTCATACAGTTGGTTCACAACTCCAGGAATGAACGAACAACCACCCCAGATGGTTCCCGTGGAGCCTGATTCAGACGAGCCGCTGCGTCCTTATAATCAGGGGCTGACGCCGCTGCACCCGCCGCAAAAGAATCTGATCCGGATCAACATCATCATCAGGGCGCTGATTCTGCTGGCACTGGGACTGGCGGCAGAGATCGTGCTCCAGATTCAGCTGGGGACGACGCCGGGCTTCATCCTGATCCCCGTTGCCCTGTTCGCTCTGATGATGGTGGTGGTCCTGCCCGGCCGCATCTACCGCCGCTGGGGCTATGACATGGGCGACGAGCAATTGCGGGTGCTGCGCGGTTTTCTCTGGCGCACCGATACGATCGTCCCGTTCAACCGGATCCAGCATATCGATGTGGCGCAGGGCCCGCTGCAGCGCCTGTTCGGATTGTCGACCCTGATCGTGCACACGGCCGGCACGCATAACAGCATCGTCACCCTGCCCGGCCTGGCCACCGGTGATGCCGAGACCATGCGCGAGACGATCAAGGATCATATCCGCCAAGACATGATATGAACGACGCGTTCGCCAGCCCGGCGCCGGACCAGAGCGCCCCGTTTCAGCGCCTGCACCCGCTCAGCATCATCCTGCGATCCATGAGCACGCTGGGCCGGAATCTCTTTGCCATCATCGTTCTCCATTTCAGCCTGCTCGACCAGAATTTCGTCTATAGCGGGCTTGCCGCGGCGGCGCTGATCACGCTGGTCGTCGGGGTGACCGCGCTGATCTGGTCGCGCTTCACCTATCAGGTGACGCCCAAGGAAATCCGGATCAAGAGCGGACTGCTCAACCGCAACAACCGATCGATCCCGTTCGACCGGATTCAGGACGTCAGCCTCGAGCAGAAGCTGATCAGCCGGTTGCTTGGCCTTGCCACGGTCACGCTGGAAACCGGTTCCGGCGGCGGTGAAGACGGCCAGCTCGATGCACTGGCGCGGACAGATGCCGAGATACTGCGCGACACCATCCGTGACTATAAGGCCGGGTTGCGTGAGGATGTGATGCCGGCCGAGGGCGCATTGGCCAGCGCCGAAGCGCCGCCGATATTCGCGATGGACAATCGCCGCCTGCTGATCGCCGGATTGTTCAATTTTTCCTTCGTGCTGCTGGCGATACTGGGGGCCATCGCCCAGAATCTCGATTTTCTGCTGCCCGATGATTTTTTCGATCCGCGCCATTGGCTGACCGTTTTGCCGGGCCGGGAAGCCATCGACGGTTTCAGTTTCTGGGCGCGGATTGGTGGCGGGCTGGCCGCGCTCCTGGCGCTGATCACCGTCGGGCTGGTCAGCGGCATCGTCCGGACCTTTGTTCGCGAATATGGTTTCCGCCTCGACAAGGTCGACAGCGGACAGCCGGGATTCCGGCGGCGGCGCGGGCTGTTCACCCTGACCGACATGGTGATGCCGATCCACCGGGTGCAGGCGGCAATCCTGCAGACCGGACCGGTGCGCGCGCGTTTCGGCTGGTATCATCTGAAGTTCACATCGCTGGCCGAAGATGCCGGCGGCGACAGCGACCATAGCGCTGCGCCCCACGCAACGCTGGCCGAGATTGACCCGATATTGGCAGAATGCAAGATCGACCCGGCGACGCCGGATCTGGACTTTCAGCCGGTCAACGCGGCCTTCTGGTGGCGGCGGGCGATCTTTGCCGCGCTGATCTTCGCCGCTGTTGCCTTGGGTAACGGGACCTTCCTGCATCAAGGCTTTTACGCCGTGATATTGCTGGCGCTGCCGGTTGCCGCAATCCTGTTCCTCGACTGGCGGCACCATCGCTATGCGCTGACCGACCGGCAATTGTTTGTCCGCTCCGGCTGGTGGCGGCGGCGACTGACGATCCTGCCGCGGCGCAAGATCCAGACGGTGGACGTCAGCCAGTCGCCGCTCGATCATCCGCTGGGGCTGGCCACGGTCACCATCGGTATCGCTGGCGGGTCAGCGGTGCGGCCGCTGGCGATCAGGGATATTGATCTGGCCCGGGCGATGGATTTGCGGACAGAGCTGATTGGCCAGCAAGTTCACCCTTGACTATGCCCGCCAGATATCCTCGATAGTTGCCAATGATATTTCCGGAGAGTCTGAAATGAAAAAGTCACGTCTAGCCCCATTCCTGCCGCTGATATTGCTGGCCAGCACCTCGGCCATCGCGCAATCGGCGATGCAGCCGAAATCAGAAGCGCTGCATTCGGTGATTGATGACTATTGGTCCTATCAGCTGGAACAATATCCCGAATTTGCCTCCTCGCTGGGGGTCGACGATCCGATCGGCCGGGTCAGCGATGCCAGTCTGGAAGCCGAAGACCAGAGGGTGGCCAAGGCCAGGGCCTGGCTGGCGCGGCTGGACGCGATCGATACCGCGACGCTGAGCGAGGATGACAAGACCAATCATGGCATCCTGCGCCGGTCGCTGGCCGAGCAGATAGAGGCAAACAGCTTTGGCCAGCGGGCGATCAATTTTACCAATCGCGGCGGCTGGCACCAGGGCTTTGCCACGATGCAGAACAATCTGCCGTTCCGCAACGCACAGGACTACCGGACCTATATCAACCGGATGAAGCAATATGCGCAGGTCAATGACCAGTCGATCGCGGTCGCCAACCAGGCGCTGGCCGGCGGCTTTGTCCAGCCCTGCGCCTCGATGGTCGGTTATGAAACCAGTATTTCCGGCTTGCTGACCGATGATGCGAAGGACTCGCGCTTCTACCAGCCGTTCGCCCGCAAGCGGCCCGAGAATATCGACGACGCGACATTCGCCCGCCTGGCGGATGAAGCGGCGGACACGATCAGCACCGTGATCAACCCGGCGGTGCAGAAGCATCTCGACTGGTATATGGCCGATTATGCGCCGAACTGTGCCAAGCAGCCCGGCGTGTCGGCACAGCCCGGGGGAGCGGGATATTATGATTTCCGCATCCGCCAGATGACCACCACCGACCAGAGTGCCGACGAGATTCACCAGATCGGGCTGAGCGAAGTGGCCCGGATCCGCGCCGAGATGGTGGCCGTTGCCAAGGAGGCCGGCTATGACACGCGCGAGGCGTTTATCGAGCATCTGCGGACCGATCCGCAATATTATGCCAAGACACCCGAGGAGCTGATGGAGCAGGTCGCCCGGGTGACCAAGATGATCGACGGCAAGATGCCATCGATCATCGGCAAGCTGGCGCGCCTGCCTTATGGTCTCAAGGAAATTCCGGCGGAGACGGCGGAGGGCACGACCACCGCTTATTATAATCCCGGTTCCCCGGATGTCGGCATTGCCGGCTTCTACTACGTCAATACCTCGAAGCTCGACCAGCGGCCGTTCTGGGAAATCCCGGCGCTGAGCGTGCACGAGGCGGTGCCCGGCCACCATCAGCAGATCGCGCTGCAGCAGGAACTGGACATGCCGGACTTCCGCAAGCATGGCGCGTTTTTTACCGCCTTTGTGGAAGGCTGGGGGCTCTATGCGGAGCGGCTTGGTATCGAGATGGAACTTTATGACACGCCGGCCAAGAATATGGGGCGGCTGTCCTATGAAATGTGGCGCGCGACGCGGCTGGTGGTCGACACCGGCATCCACAGCAAGGGCTGGAGCAAGCAGCGCGCGATTGATTTCATGACCGATAACACGGCGCTCAGCACCGCCAATATCGAGGCGGAGGTGAACCGCTATATCAGCTGGCCAGGTCAGGCGCTGGCCTACAAGATGGGCGAGCTGAAGATCCGCGCGCTACGCACCAAGGCGACCAGCGAACTGGGTGACCGGTTTGACCTGCGCGAGTTTCACGATGTCGTGCTCGGCCAAGGCGCGGTGCCGCTGGATATGCTCGAGGCGCAGGTGAACCGGTGGATTGAAGCGAAAAAGGCGGGCTAGAAAATCGGGCTGATCACTGATCGTCGGGTCCGGGTGTCTCATCCGCTCCCGGCGGAACGGCCAGATCATTGGTGGCTTTCAGGGCATCGGCGTCCTTGGCATCGAGCCGTTCCCGGGCGGCTTCGGCGGCGGCTTCCCGGACTTCGCGCTGGGCTTCGATTTCCAGCAGCCGTTCTTCCACCGCATCGGCTTCGGAATCAATGCGGGATAGGCGGGCCTGCCGTTCCTCTTCGATCAGCTGTCCCCAGTTGACCGTGTCATCAATACCTTTTTCGGCATAGGCCTGGCGCAGCAATTGCTGGGTGCAGCCGGTGAATCCGCCCGGTCCGGTCGGCGAACAGCTGTTGGTTCCGCCGGCACCGACATATTCGTAGGAGCGGACCCGCTCCGACCAGGCCTGATTCCCGGCCTCGCCCAGTTCACCACCGCGCAGGGTTTCGGGTATGCGGTACCGCTCGCCCTCATCCTTGCGCGCGCAGACGACAATTTCTTCGGCGCTGCTCTGCGGACAGGCGTCGTCACCGTAAATGACCAGCTGGTTGACCCGGTCACCCGGCTGATCCTGGGCCTGAGCCGGGAAGGCCAACAAGCCAGCGCCTGACAGCGCGGCGGCGGAGAGCAGAAATTTGTTCATCATATCATTCCTTTGTCCGCACCGATCTGAACCGGTGCTGAAGCGGGCCACGCTCCCTAGATTCGTTTCGACAGTCCGATTGCCACCCGGCAGCCCAGCCGGATAGCCGCGCTGAGAACCGGATAGCCGGGCGCGTCTTCCGCTCCCGATGCAATGGCGGTAGCCTTATGCTCCAATTCCTCTTCGCGAAACTCCGCAATCATACGGGTCAGCTCGGGATCATCTTCGGTTTCGAGCGCTTCGAGCTGTTCCCGATAATGCTCGTCGATTTCGGTTTCGACCGCTGCGGTACAGGCCATCGCGGCCCGGGGGCCAAGCGCCGCCGTGGTCGCGCCAAGCGCATAGCCGGCCATTTTCCAGAAGGGTTGCAGCACCGTGGGCCGAACCCCGCGATCCACGATCATCTGGTCAAAGGCGTCGAGATGGCGTTGCTCCTGCTCGGCCATATGGTGAATGGCGCTGCTGTGCGGCGCATTGTCGCCCATCACCGCCAGCTGGCCCTTGTAGATTTGCGCCGCGCCATATTCGCCAGCCTGGTTGACCCGGATCATCGAGGCGATATCGGCTCGTGTCTGTCCCAATTTTGTCTCAGCCATGCTCAAGCGCTCCTTCGGCCTTTTGCCGCCAAGAGCAAGATGAGGATGGCACCGCCTGCTGACAAGAGAAAATTATAGCCCGCCAGCGATATCCCGAACAGGGACCAGGGCGCGACATCGCAGCGGACCAGCGGCGCGTTCATGATCGAATCGAGCAGGTCACCGCCCGCGGGGATATTGGTCGCACAGGAGGTCAATCCTTCCCACCAGCCATATTCGACCCCGGCGTGAAAGCCGCCGATCAGTCCGCTGGCCAGAATCGACAGGGCCGCGGCAACCACCAGCGGTATCGACCGGGGGCTCGACCGCATAAAAAGGGCAAGCAGGGCAAAGACGATCGCGGCGAGATGCGGCCATCTTTGCCACATGCACATTTCGCAGGGATAGAGGCCAAAACCATATTCGCCGATCAGCGCACCGCCGAGCAAGGCGGCGGGCAGCAGCAAGGCCAGCCAGCCAGCGGTGCGAATCGATATCATCCGACGACCCTAGTTTTTCGCCACCGCCGTTTTCCTGGCGGATTTGTTCGCCGCCTTGTTCATCGCCAGCTTCAGTCCATCGGGGCCGAGGCGGCCAATGGTTTGCAGCGCATAATGCAACTGGAAGTCTTCCACGCCCAGTTCTTTCAATTCTTCGGCGGTCTGGGTGAAGCGCGGATCATCCTTGGTATCTTCTTCCAGCAGCTCATCTTTCAGTTTGATCTCGTTGATCAGATGACGGCGCAAATCGGATTCCCGGAACCTTGGCCGGACCTTGTAATCCGGATCGGACAATTGCGGCACATTGATGTCGGGTTCAATCCCGCCTTCCTGCACCGACTTGCCCGATGGCGTGTAATAGCGCGCGGTGGTCAGCCGCAGCGCGCTGTCGTTGGACAGCGGCAGCAGCGTCTGCACCGAACCCTTGCCGAAGCTGCGTTCGCCCATGATCAGGGCGCGGTGATGATCCTGCAGGGCACCAGCGACGATTTCCGACGCCGAGGCCGAACCCGCGTCGATCAGGACGATGATCGGCAAGCCTTCGGCGGCATCGCCGGTCTTGGCGAAATAGCGCTCGATATCGGACTTCTCGCGGCCGCGCTGCGAAACGATTTCACCGCGCGACAGGAAGACATCGGACACCGACACCGCTTCGTCGAGCAGGCCGCCCGGATTGGACCGCATATCCAGCACATAGCCCAACGGTTTCCTGCCCAGCGACTTTTCAATGCCGACGATCGCGGCCGCAACATCGGCACCGGTCTCGGTCGAGAAGCTGTTGATGCTGATCACGCCGATCTGGTCCTTGACCTCCCAGGTGACCGGCTTGAGATCGATGATCGCCCGTTTCATCGACAGATCGAATGGCTTGTCGCGACCGGGACGAACGATGGTGATGGTGATCGGCTCACCGGGCTTGCCGCGCATCTCCGCGACCGCTTCATCGAGCGTCCCGCCATAGATCAGCTGGCCATCAATATGGGTGATATAGTCGCCCGCCTTCACCCCTGCCAGGTCAGCCGGTGTATCCTTGAACGGCGCGATGACCTTCACGGCCCCGTCCTCCAGCGTTACCGAAAGACCCAGGCCGCCGTAATTGCCATCGGTCTGGGTCCGCAAATTTTCAAAATCCCGGACATCCAGAAAACTGCTGTGTGGATCCAGGCTCGACAGCATGCCCTGAATCGCGCCCTTGATCAGGTCGGCATCATCGACCTGGTCGACATAATCATTCCGCACCCGGTCAAAGACGCTCATGAACTGCTCCATCTCGCGATAGGTATTGGCATCCACAGCGGAAATGGCCGAAGTCGTGGCGGGCAGAAGCGCGACGGTCAGAACCAGAGCGGCGGCTTGCAATACGGGCTTTTTCATCAATCATATCCTGTCGGTCTGTAACACGGCCAAATATAGGCTGGAATCGTCTCTAAAGCAAAGCAGCTTAACCAATAATGACGGAAACCTTCGACGAACAGCGATTTTCAAGTCATTTTATCCCGGCCCTGGTCAGCCAATCAAGGCCGCGATATCGATCGGGCGGCCGCGGCGGCGGAGTTCGACGGTGACGGTCGGGGCATTGGTCCCCGACTGTCCGACCGGTTCACCCTGCACCAGCTGGTCACCGACCGCGACGCTGCTCGTTGCCATATTGGTGATCAGACTGGTCCAGCCGGATTCATGTTCGATGATCAGGATATTGCCATAGCCCCGGTAGCGGCCGGCATAAGCCACGCGCCCCGCCGCCGGCGCGACAATCTGGGCGCCGGGATCCACCGCGATGGTAAGGCCCCGCGAGCGATAACCGCTGCCGGAAATCTCGCCCAAGCCGGTGACGATTTCGCCGATCACCGGCAAGCGATAGGCAGCGGCAACATCGCCAATCTGTCGCGACCGGCGCGGCGCTGTTTCCTGCCCCTGGCCGGGCCGCAAAACCGGGCCATCCAGTCGCGCGAGCGATTCGCGGACCGCTCCGCTCTCTTGAATCTGGTCCATCAGATCCATGATGTCGCGCGCTTCCTCGCCAAGCGCCAGCGCCTGCTCCTGTTCGATGCCGGCATCGCTGGAAAACTGAGCGGCTTCAATCCGTTCGCTGGCTTCGAGACCGGCCAGTTGCCGCCGCCGTTCGGCCAGTCGGCGCTGACTTTCATCGAGCGACGCAATCGCCCGCGCGGCCTGCAGCCGGAGCTGTTCCCCCTGCCTGACCTCATCGCGCAGGCTGGCGGTCCGCCGTTCGATTTCCGGCATCACGGCGGAGAGAATCGAGCGCATATAGATGAGTTCGTCGAGTGAGCGCGGTTCGACCAGCGCCAGGGCCGTGGGCTTGCGGGTCATCATCTGCAGCGCCGCCGTCAGCCGGATCATCGGGCCCTGCCGTTCGGCGAGGCGCGCGCGTTGCTGCTGCTGCAACCGGGCGACAATCGCGATCCGGGTCCGTGCGGCCCTG
>NZ_JBGTDD010000014.1:0-41095 GCF_041748495.1 Parasphingorhabdus sp. | reverse complement strand
AATGCGGCCGTCTGGTGCAATAATGGTCTTATCGATAGGGTTTAGACCACTCTCTGTCATACCAATTTCAATCAATATCTTTGTATAGCAAACGTTGTTTTCCGCTCGGGAGCATCTCGTCGCGATCTTCTTGCGTTAGTCCGAGGCCATCTACGATTTTCTTAGCGGCAATCGGGACCTTGGTTTCGCCCTCTTTAGAAAATTGCAAAACAGGAAGTATCAGAGATTGATAATCTGGAATCGCTATGGCTTTTGCTAACATCAAAACCGCAAGGCTGCCAATGGTTTACCCGTAAGACGGCCAGTTGACACCCCACGGGCTCCAACTCACGCACGTCCGACGGCACGACTGGACGAAATTGCGGAAGGAGTTTCGAGCGTACTCGCAAGCTCACCGACGCCGGAACCCCTTTTCTTGGAAATGATGGGGCAATCACCGGGCCAAGTAACCTTCCTCATCAGGTCCGTCGTTGATGCGTGCGAGCGGCGAGGCGTGCCGCTTTCGAGGATTTGCGTCGGGCAAACTTTGGGTTCGAACGCGAAACGTGCGCTGGGACCTGAGCCGCTCCACTATCAGGGCGTCCCGGTAGATCTGGTCAATGGCCATTCCATCCGATATTTCTTCCAGAAGACCTTGACCTTCGAGATCGTGCATCCGCTCAATAACGTCTTTAGATAGAGTTGCATTGGTCAGTCCGGAGCTATCCACTCCTTCTATAATCAATGCTACTTCATCAGTTTGCCCTGACCGAAGGCCAGTTTGTTATTCAGGAAATGCCGCAGTTCCATTGATCTGATTATTTCGATGGCACCAGAGGATCTCCCTAAGTCCATCGGCAATTAAAAATCTGATTATAAGGCCCTGATTTCGAACTGCTTCCATTTGCGATACTCGTAAATCCAGCCCGTAATATGCGCACAATTGACATGCCGCTTCGCATCTGTTCTGCTTTTTACCATGATCTTGGAGGAAAATGAATGTCCGTCGTTAATATTGAAAAGCAACAAAATGTCTTGGTTATCATCTCAGACAATCCTCCGGTGAATGCGCTAGGCGCGGCCGTGCGCCAGGGACTGGTCGACGGGATTGATAAAGCGCTGTCGGATGACGAGATCGAAGCGGTGGTCATCCGCTGCGATGGACGGACCTTTTTTGCCGGAGCGGATATCACGGAATTCGGCAAGCCGATGACGGGCCCCAATCTTGCGGATGCGCTTGATCGGCTGGAGGCAAGCAGCAAGCCGGTTGTGGCGGCGATCCACGGGACAGCGTTGGGCGGCGGTTGCGAGGTGGCCCTGGCCTGCCATTACCGGGTAGCCGTGCCGTCAGCAAAAATGGGCCTGCCCGAGGTCAAGCTTGGCCTGATCCCCGGCGCTGCCGGAACCCAGCGCCTCCCCCGGGTGGTTGGCGCAGAAGCCGCCTTGCCGATGGTGGTGATCGGCAATCCGATTTCGGCGGCCAAAGCGCATGCCATCGGACTGGTCGACAAGATCGTTGGTGAAGACAGCCTCGCCGAGGATGCCATTGCCTTTGCCCGCGAACAGATCGGCAAGGCCCCTCCGCGATCTTCCGAGGGCACGGCCAACCGGGACGGGATAGAGAATCCCGCAATATTCGACGAGTTCCGGCAAAAATACGGCCGCAAGATTCGCGGGTTCGAGGCACCGGAAGCAGCGATCCAGGCGGTGAAGGCGGCAGGCGAGCTGTCTTACGCACAAGGCGTGAAAAAAGAGCGCGAGCTTTTCACGAAGCTCATGACCGGCACCCAGTCCGCGGCCATGCGCCACTATTTCTTTGCCGAACGGGCCGCCAACAAGATTGACGGCATTGATCCCGCCATTGATCTCATCCCGATCCGGAAGGTCGGCATATTGGGAGCAGGGACGATGGGCGGCGGAATTGCGATGAACTTTCTGTCCGCCGGCATTCCCGTGACCATTGTCGAGCTGAAGGAGGAAGCGCTCGACCGGGGGGTCGGCGTGATCCGTAAAAATTACGAGAACACCGCCAAACGCGGACGCATGACGGAGCAGCAGGTCGAGGATGCAATGGCCATTTTGACACCCTCTCTCTCCTATGACGATCTTGCCGATTGTGATCTGGTGATCGAGGCCGTGTTCGAGAATATGGATGTCAAAAAGGAAGTGTTCACCAAGCTCGATTCCATTGTGAAACCGGGCGCGATCCTTGCCAGCAACACCAGCTACCTGAATATCGACGAGATCGCTGCGGTGACCGGTCGCCCTGAATATGTTCTCGGCCTGCACTTTTTCTCGCCGGCCAATGTGATGAAATTGCTGGAAATCGTGCGCGGCGAAAAAACCGCTGATGACGTGCTGATGACGGCGATGAAACTGTCGAAGAAAATCGGCAAGGTCGCGGCGGTATCCGGTGTCTGCCCCGGCTTTATCGGCAACCGGATGCTCAGCCCGCGCCAGGAACAGGCCAATCTCATGATCATGGAAGGGGCCAATTACTGGGAAGTCGACGATGTTCTTCTCGAATTCGGCTTTCCGATGGGGCCATTCCAGATGTCCGACCTTGCCGGTGTGGATATCGGCTGGCATCGGGATCCGGAGCGGATCGAAACGCTTCGTGATGCCATGTGCGCCGCCGGTCGCTGGGGACAGAAAGTCGGCAAGGGATATTATGATTATGATCAGGCGCGCAATCGGACACCCTCCGATGAAGTCAAACAGATTATCGCCGAATTTGCGGCTAGGGCCGGCAAGGAACAGCGCGCAATCTCGAAGGAGGAAATCCGCGAGCGGCTGCTTTATCCGATGGTCAACGAAGGGGCAAAAATTCTCGAAGAGGGCATGGCGCAACGCGCCAGCGATATCGATGTGGTCTGGATCAACGGCTACGGCTGGCCATTGTACACCGGCGGCCCGATGTTCTGGGCCGATACGGTTGGGCTCGACAAGATCGTAGCCGGACTGGAGAAGCACAATCTGCCGGTAGCGGATATGCTGCACGAGAAGGCGAGCAAGGGCGAGCGATTCAACGGGTAGCGACGCTGCCCCAAATCAGGAGAGAAATATTTGTCCGCTGATATTGTAGAGTCACTCGAAAAGTGGGTGCCGACCGACGGATGGCCCGTGCGGTCGCGCGATGAGGTGAAGGCCTTATTGTGCGCGCCGGGACAACCGTTTGAAATGGAAACAGTCGATATCGACGGCATTGCAACCCGCGTCTGGAAAAACGCCCATCCCAGTCTCGCCGCTCTGGCGAACCACGCGCGCGGCCATGGTGACAGCGAATTTCTGATAATGGAAGACGAACGCGTCACCTATGCCAGCTGGTATCGCGCTGTCGCCGCCCTGGCTGCCGAACTGCAGAACATCGGCGTCTCCAAAGGAGACCGGGTCGCGCTGGCAATGCGCAATCTGCCCGAATGGCCGGTGATTTTCTTTGCCGCAACGTCGATTGGCGCGATCGCTGTCCCTCTCAATGCCTGGTGGACGGACCAGGAACTGGTTTTCGGTCTGGAGAATTCCGGTACCAGTGTCTTGCTGTGCGATGATGAAAGATGGCATCGGATTTCCCCGCATTTGAGCGAGCTGCCGGAACTGCACCATGTCATCGTCGCGCGCGGCCAGAGCCCGCTGGCCGCTCCGGCCCGCGCGCTGGAAGATATCATCGGGCGGCCCAATGACTATGCCGATCTGCCCGATCAGGACCTGCCCGCCGTCGATCTCGCCCCGGATGATCCGTCGACCATTTTCTACACCAGCGGTACGACCGGGCAGCCCAAGGGCGCGCTCGGCACGCATCGCAACCTGACAACCAACGCGCTGTCTGTCGCCTATTCCGCGGCAGCGGCAGCACTGCGCCGGGGGAACGAGCTGCCGGAACCGACCATCCGGGTGGGCCTGACGGTTGTGCCCATGTTCCATTGCACGGCCTGCTCGGCGATCATGATGCCGACCGTTCACGGCGGCCACAAGATGGTATTCCTGCACAAGTGGGACACGGTCCGGGCGATGGAAATCATCGAACGGGAAAAGGTCAATGCCACCGGCGGTGTCCCGTTTATTGCGTGGCAATTGATCGAGCATCCGGATCGCCAGAAATATGATCTCTCTTCCATCGACTCGATCAGCTACGGCGGAGCGCCGTCGGCGCCGGAGCTGGCCCGGAAGATCTACGAAGTCTTTGGCGCGCTGCCCGGCAATGGCTGGGGCATGACCGAAACCATGGCGACGGTTACGACCCATAGCGCCGAGGATTATCTCAATCGCCCGACCAGTTGTGGCCCGCCGGTGGCCGCTGCCGACCTGAAGGTGATGAGCGATGACGGGCGCGGGGAAATGCCGGTGGGCGAAGTGGGCGAGCTCTGGGCACGTGGCCCGATGGTTGTGAAAGGCTACTGGAAACGTCCGGAGGCAACCGCCGAGACTTTTGTCGATGGGTGGGTTCGCACCGGGGATCTCGCTCGACTGGACGATGAGGGATTCTGCTATATTGTTGACCGGGCAAAGGACATGATCATCCGCGGCGGCGAGAATATCTACTCCTCGGAAGTCGAGAATGTCCTCTACGATCATCCTGCCGTTATGGACGCCGCCCTGATCGGGATCGATCACAAGATGCTGGGCGAGGAGCCGGCGGCGATTGTCCAGCTGTCGCCAGGGCAAACCGCCACCGAGGCGGAATTGCAGCAATGGGTGCGCGAGCGGCTGGCGAATTTCAAGGTGCCGGTGAAAATCCTGTTCAGCACCAACAGCCTGCCGCGCAACGCCAACGGCAAAATATTGAAGAAGGATCTGAAGTCGCTTTTCGAGGCCTCAGTCGCTTGATGGCATCAGGCGCATCATGCCTTCCTGCACCGCCGACGCGACGAGGATGCCGTCCTGCGTGAAGAGGGACCCGCGATTGAGGCCGCGCGCATGGCCCGTCCAGTCACTGTCCATGACATAGCAGATCCATTGGTCGGCTCTGAAGTCATCATGGAACCACATCGCATGGTCGAGGCTGGTCGAGAATAATCCGGGCGTGGTCCAGTGCAACCCGTGCGGAATCATCGAGGTCGAGAGCAGCCCCATATCGGATGCGAAGGCCAGGGTAGCGCGGTGGATAAGCGGATCATCCGGCAGCGGCGCCACCGTCCTGAACCACTGATACTGGCGCGCAGTCCGGTTTTTGCCTGCCGGACTGACGCTCCGGACATCAAAGGGTCGCGGCATGCTCATCCGCTCTATCTGGTCGTCCGACACCAGCGGGTTACGAGCAATCTCTTCCATCGCATGCGGGCATTGCTCGGGAGGCAGCACGTCCGGTATCGCTATTTGATGGGCGAGACCTTCGGCGGGCTTTTGAAAGGAGGCGGTCAGGTTGAAGATGACCCTGTCATCCTGCCGGACGACAACCCTGCGATTGGAGATGCTGCGCCCGTCAAAGTCACGATGCACCCGGAAATGCAGCAGTTTCGTCTCATCCCCGGCCCGCAGAAAATAGGAATGGAGCGAGTGGATCCTCTTTTCATCGTCGACCGTGCGGTCCGCGGCGACAATCGCCTGGGCGATCACCTGACCACCAAAAATGCGTTCGCGCGCGCTCGACTTGAGCGCCGGAAACACAAATTCGTCAACAGCATCCGCCGTGAGATCGAGGGTGCTGAGCAATCCGTTTATCAACTTTTCCGCAGGCACGGAAGCGCGATGGGCCAAAGCCTCCGACAACCGGCGTTCGACCTGTTCGTCCGTTAGTTTATCCAAGATTTTTTCGATTCCTCAATATGAGCCGACTGGCAATTATGGAGACGGTTCAGGAATATATCTCAAACAATCCGGCGCCGCCCTGCCCACCGCCGATACACATGGTGACAACGCCCCATTTGGCACCGCGCCGACGGCCTTCCTGCAAAAGATGCCCGGCACAGCGCGCACCGGTCATGCCAAACGGGTGGCCGATGGCGATGGAGCCGCCATTCACATTATATTTCTCCGGGTCAATGCCCAAACGATCTCGGCTGTAGAGGCACTGGCTCGCGAAGGCTTCGTTCAGTTCCCAGATATCGATGTCGTCCACGGTCAGGCCCTGCCGTTCGAGCAGCTTGGGGACGGCAAATACCGGACCGATGCCCATTTCATCCGGCTCGCATCCGGCAACCGCCCAGGATACAAAGCGCCCCAGGGGTTGCAGTCCGCGCCGTTCTGCCTCCTTGGCCTCCATCATCAGCACGGCGGCGGCTCCGTCCGACAATTGGCTGGCATTGCCGGCCGTGACATATTTGCCTTCGCCCATCACCGGCTGCAGCTTGGCAAGGCCTTCCAGGGTCGTGGTGGGACGATTGCACTCGTCGCGATCGACCGTGTAATCGACAATTGTCTCTTCCTTGCTTTCCTTGTCGACCAGTTTCATCCTGGTCTGCATCGGAACAATTTCATCGGCAAAAAGCCCGGCTTGCTGGGCTGCCGCCATCCGCTGCTGCGATTGCAGGGCATATTCATCCTGATATTCCCGGCTGATATTATAGCGCTCTGCGACAATATCGGCGGTCTCGATCATGGGCATGAAGATCGCCGGTGCAATCTTCAGGATTTCCTCGTCTATACTGCCTTCTGGTGCCCGGGGCCCCTGCATCGAGATGCTTTCCACGCCGCCGGCCACAACACAGTTGGCGCCATCGCCGCGAATATGGTTTGCGGCCATGGCAATAGCCTGCATGCCGGAGGAGCAAAAGCGATTGATTGTCGCTCCAGCAGTCGTCTTGGGAAGGTCAGCGAGAAGCGCCGCATTGCGGCCGATATTGGGAGCGCCGTGCGCCACATTGCCGATCAGGCAATCATCGACAAAATCACTCTCAACACCAGACTTGGCGACTGCATGCTTGATCGCATGCGCCGCCATCGTCATCGGCGGTGTGATATTGAAACCGCCGCGACCCGCCTTGGCGAGCCCTGTGCGGGCATAAGATACGATGACAGCGTCGCGCATGCTGAATTCTCCTGTTAGTTTTACAACGATCACAATTGTTAAGTACTTTGGAATATTTGGGTCCGGGTTGACAAGAGGTTGGACTAAATTATCTGTTACTCAGCTAGCGTCGGCCATTTTTTCCAATTTGAATGAACGGTTTCTACTTTCGTAACGCTGATTTTGCCGACAGCCGAGCAGGCGGCTAGCACGAAGCGCATGTTGAGCGACATCGATTCGGTAGGCGTAGTTTTAAACTGTCGAAGCTTGCCGTCATGCGGTATTTTCTCGGCTAAAAAACAATTGAAAATTCACCATGAGCTTATAGATCGGACCACCCATGTCAATTGAGCAACTCAATGTCGTACTGCGGCGTTTTCAGGCCGTCACCTCGATGTGGACGCTTGAAACGCCCAATCCGATTGTGGATGCGTGAACTTGTCGGCAGGTCCTAGCTGATCCGCCGCTGGCCAGCTCTTCCTGAATGGGAGGGAATTAAATCAACCCCGTGCAACTTATACGATCGATCAGAGTTATAAGATCATCATCAACGGTCATGGAGAATGCTCATGTTACGCTACGCAATCATATTTCTTGTTATCGCTATAATTGCTGCGGTCTTAGGCTTGGGCGGGGTCGCTGGCTTTGCTATGTATCTCGCATATGGTGCCGCCGTAATTTTTGTCATCTTGCTGGTTCTGCATTTGCTTGGCGTCAACACGAAGGTCTAGCCGACATTAAACATAGAAGGACGTTCAGATATATTTCTTGGTGATTAGTCATCGGGAAGGGGTAAGTTTGCATGACGAATTTCGGCAGTTCTTGGCCAAAATTTTCGTCATGCAATCATGCAATATAGCCGAAACTGGGCGTTATTCCGACCAACAGCTTTTGGGACGGAAGCGGAATGTCTGATTTCACTGAAATAGACAACACTGCTCATTGAGGGGGGTCGAGCCGATCCCGGAGATTTGGGTCAAGATATTTTTGCTCCTATCTTCGCGCCGGCCGCTGCAGATTTTCTGTGCTGCTGTTGGCCGGATTGTTCAGATCGGACTCCCCCCTCACCGATAGCGTGGCCTTGCCAGTAGCGCACTCGCCACATACCCGACGGATATTTCGGGCTCTGCCATGCCAAAATCTGCATCAAAAAGCCGGGTCGATGAGTCGATCCGTCGAAAGCGCATTCCCCAGCCAAAGCTTAGGCGAGGCTACCAATGGCACACCACCTCCGGTTGTTGACAATTAAACCTAAGTTGTTCGACAATGTCCGGACAAATTATCTACTCAGGTGGCGGATATCTGACGAAGATGGTCGATGAAAGGGAGTGGATCATGTCATCCCCAGGCTGTTCGAAGCGGGCGAGCTGGGCTCGTTCATTTCCGACCTGTATCAGAACGGCTCCTACCTGACGGAGGCCATGATTACCGGACGCGGTGCGGCCCGTGCCGCGCTGGCACTTGAGCCATTGGCGCTTCTGCCAGCGTCGGCATAAGCCATGTTGGTCAAGACACCCGCGATAAAGCTTGGCGTGGAGGTTCGCGAGAGCCATATCGAGGAGGGAAGACTGATCATGTCGGGCGTCGCCAATGCGATGCCTTGCACCGTTGAGATAGGGGGCCATGAACTGGTGCGTCTGATCGGCAAGCTCGTTCGTCCGTCCGTGATCGCTCTGGTCATAAAGTCTGTATTCATTTCAGAGCCAAGGGCCTGAGGCAATGCGATAGTCCCTGCTCATGCTCCCGGCCGGCCCGGCCGACAGGACGCGCCGGAACACGGCACAGGGTCCCGATACATCGATCGATCGCTCACCAAGAGCACCGGCGCAAGGGATGCGAAGCTTATCTCCTCGGCGCAGCTTCCGGCTGGATATTGGCAATGCTTTCCTGGCCGATGGAAACACCATAGAGCCGCCACTTTCCTTCAACCCATTGATAATAGAGATCAAAGGAAATGGCCGTCGGCCGCAAGCCGAAAGCGCCCTGGACGCGGATGACATTGTCTTCCACCACCGCCGGCGCCGCAGAATAGGTCGGTGCCAGCAGCAAGCTGTTGGAAAGGTCGAACCGGCTAGCCCGCAGGCCGGCAAAAATCTCCGACAGCCGTGCGGGATTGTTCAATAGCTGGAAGCCCGGTGCCGCATTGTCGCGCAGCACCGAATAATTGCCCGACTGATTGGCATGATCGACCGCCGCCATGGTACTCCAGATCAGCTTGGAAAGTTCCAGGCCATTGGGCACCGGCTGGCTGGAAACCGGCGGCTCGGCGGTCTGCGCGCGAACCGGTTGGCCCGAGCTGAACAATATGGCCAATGTCAGGAAAAATACCGGAGCGAGTCGCCCCGGTATTTTTCTGTCGTCAGATGTGATCCGGATTACCATGCAAACTGGAATCCGGCACGCGCACCAATTTCGCCACTATCAAAACCGACACCGACACCGCCGGTAAAGGCGGCATTGTCGCCGATGCGGGCAGCGAAGGAGGCCGAACCGCCCACCCGCTCCTGATAGTAACCGAAGCCGCCGGCAACACCGAAGGAATTGCCCGGCAACAGCACCGGCGATTCCATCGCGAGGGCGATCGCCACACCTTCATTGGCCTTGCGGATATCCACGCGATTGACTTCGGTCAGATCGAACAGCGCCGCCGTTTGCCCCTGAAGCGCCGAAATCGCTCCGCTATTGGCGTTGATCAGTCCGCGGTTGGCGTTGATCTGGCCAGTATTCGCCGCCACGATGGCGCTGCTGGCAAATCCGCTGCTGAGGCCCAATGTGCCATTGGCATCGGCAGTCACGACCGATAGCGTTCCGGCTTGCGATGCCGTGCTGGTATCGAGATTGGCGACCACCACTTGCCCGTCATTGGTTGCGGTCGCGCCATTGCCGATGGCAATCGAGTTCACCCCGGCGGCCGAGGATTCATTGCCCAGGGCAATCGCACCGTCACCGCCGGCATTGGCCGCCTCACCGATGGCAACCGAGCGGACACCGCCTGCAACCGCCAGATGTCCGAGAGCGGTCGCGCGCTCGGCCAAAGCAGCAGAGCGCCAGCCAAATGCGGTGGTTGCAATGCCAATTGCACGGGCTTCTCCGCCAACCGCCGTACTCGACGTACCATTGGAAATCGTCTGATCACCAATGGCGATCGCATCCGCACCATCGGCAAACGCCAGATTGCCCATGGCGACGGACGTTTCACCATTGGCAACGGCGGCTTCGCCAACCGCAGTGGAGCGGAGGCCATTGCCCTGGGCCAGATGACCCAATGCCGTGGCGCGTTCCGCATTGGCCTGCGCCCGCCAGCCGAAAGCGGTCGCGCCCGGTCCGGTCGCGATGCTTTCACCGCCAACCGCGGTCGTGGAATTGCCCGTGGCCCGTGATTGGGTCCCGATGGCTACTGCATCAATCCCGTCGGCAACCGACTCATTGCCCAGCGCGACGGATTCGACGCCCAGTGCCATCGCCGCTTCACCGACCGCGGTCGCCCGCAAGGCGGTGGCCTGAGCGAGATGGCCCAAAGCCGTCGCCCGTTCCGCATTGGCGACCGAACGCCAGCCGAGTGCCGTGGCCCCCGGTCCCATGGCGAGAGCCTCCCCGCCAATGGCGGTGGTCGAGTTCCCGATTGCGCGAGCCGGCGCGCTTCCGGCATTGTCGCTTCCCACGGCGACGGCATCGACACCGTCAGCAACTGCGCCGCCGCCAATGGCTACCGAGCCATCGCCGCGACCATCCGCACCGACACCGCATTCCAGCGTGTTCACCGGATCATCCGCGGTGCCGGGGATACCATCGGGTCCGGCATTTTCGTTACAGGGCGCGGTGGCATCGGCCCAGGCTGGGCTCGCGATCGCGATCGCGCCGGTTGCTGCCGTGATCATGATAGTACGGCTGAAAAATTTGATATGCTTAGACATGAAAATCCCCTTCAGATTTAGTGACTTGGTTCTAGAAATGCGCAGTTCACATCTGCAGTAACGCAGACGGATGCCAAAAAGATGCAGCTAGAGTAAAATAATTCTACCCCTCAGCGCCCGGATCAAGATGATGGCCTGTATTTGTCAGATAGAAAGGGCGACCGCCAAAGCCTGTCGACAGGCGATGGCCATGAACCCCTCTCTGGCCATGGGGCCAGAGAGGGAGACCAATGGTCAGGGCATGACGACAGCGTCAATTTCATGGATGACGCCGTTGGACTGCATCACATCCGCGATCGTGATATTGGCGGTGCCGCCTTTGGTGTCGGTCAACATCCAGCCACCGCTGGGTGACTGCGAGACGGTCAGTTTGGCGCCGGCAACGGTGGTAAGTTCCGCCTGGCCGCCGGTCATTCTCGTTTTTGCGGCGAGATCCGCTGCGGTCATCCGGCCCGCGACCACATGATAGGTCAGGATCCTAGTCAGGGTCGCCTTGTTTTCCGGCTGGAGCAGGGTCGCAACCGTGCCTTCGGGCAAGGCATCAAAAGCAGCATTGGTCGGCGCAAAAACGGTAAACGGACCGGGACTGGACAGGGTCTCGACCAGACCCGCTGCCTGGACGGCGGCCACCAATGTTGTGTGATCGGCCGAATTCACGGCATTTTCGACAATATTGCGCGTCGGATACATGGCGGCACCGCCGACCATCGGATTGGCGCTATTGGCTGCGGAAGCGCTTGAAGCAACCGCGCTGCCGCCTTGGTCGGACATCGTACAGGCTGAAAGGGAAACCGCGACAGCAAAAAGAGGAAGGGAAAGCGAAGATAGGGAACGGAACGACATGGAAAGTCCTTTCAAATGCAATGAAATGATTGCGACGAACCGGAAAGATATTTCCGGATCACCGACAGCTACGTCGCGCGGCAGTGTTTGGACGCAAATTTTCTCAGATTTTGGAAATGGTCGCGGTCGCGATGATCGGTGTCGTCGGGGCCACAAACGGCGCGCCCAGCGGGTCTTCCATCGTCAATGCCAGCAGCGCGCCGGATTGCACGAAGGACTGGAAGCCTGGCTCTATGGCGATCGCTCCCGCACCATTGACCGGCAATATTCCCAGGGCACGCGGTGTTCCGTCTGCCGGTACCACCCACAGGACCGGGGCGCCCTCGTCGGCTTTCAAGCCTTGCGTGGTCACGTTCATCTCACCGCTCAGCGGGTCAAAGCGGGTGGCTACAAATAGGCCTTCCTGCTCACCGGAAAGCTGGGCGATTATCTGCGCGGGCGCTTCCTGCTGCACCGGATTTTCCGGTACGATCACCGCAGGAGGGCGGACCAGCAGGGCCAAGGCCAGCGACGCGGCGATCGTGCCCGCAGCCAGGGCTGCTGCGCGCCAGCGGTTCAAACGGCTGCGGAACGTCAACAGCGAGATTCGGTCGGCGGGTTCGGCCTGGGAGGCGTCGAGCCGCGCATGGATGGATTGCCAGACGTGGTCGGGGGCAGCCTGCGGCGCGATCAGATCCAGCAGCGGTGCCAGCCTCTTTTCCCACGCGTCAACATCCTGCCTGAAACCCGGGTCCGACAAGCGCAGGCGCAGGGCATTGGTCAGGTCTTCGCCTTCCAGCAAGCCCAGTACCAGCTCCGCCGCCAGCAGTTCGCTGCTGTCCATATCCTGGGGCAGATCAACCATCTTCCAGGCACTTTCTCAAATTCATCAATCCCCGTCTGATCCGGCTTTTCATCGTGCTCAGCGGGACCTCGGCCCGTTTGGCGAGCTCGGAATAGGTGAATCCTCGGAAAAAGGCCGAACGGATCGGCAGATTCTGTTCTTCCTCCAAACCTTCGAGGCAATCCCTGATCCGTTCGCGCTGCTGCTCCTCTTCGATCACGGCATCGCCCAGCGGCGCCTCATCGGCCACAATGTCGATGGCTGCGTCATCATCATGATGTTGCCGACCATTTTTCCGGAGCCAGTCGATCGAAGCGTTGCGGGCGATAACCGCCATCCAGGAAATCGGGCTATAGCTCCCCGCCTGATATTGATCGGCACGATGCCAAACCTTGATATATACTTCCTGCAATACGTCCTCCGCCGCGCTTCTGTCTCCACAGATACGACGGCAGATGCCAAATAGTTTCGCCGAGGTCAGTTGATAAAGTTCTTCGAGCGCTGCCCGGTCCCGGATTGCGACCCGGGCCATGATTTCGAGCAACGACTCTCTAGCCTGCTGTGCGTTTGTCCCAATATGGTCTTTAGCTCGCATCGGCTCAGAATGGGGACATATTTGGAATCATGCAATATGTTGTTGTGAAAACGAGTATTTTTATCCTGCTGGATGCAAGAGGCAACCCTCGCGCTGGCGTTGCGAAGATGTCGGGTAAGGGCAGTTAATCAATCCGATCCATATATTATTGCGCAACCCCTTCGGCGCGGAGCGCGGAAATCTGGTCCGCGGAATAGCCCATCTGCTTCAGGATGGTTTCGGTATCGGCACCTTCGTCTTTCAGCGTCGCTGGTGCCGATGGGCGGGATCCGTTCATTTCAATCGGCAATGCCGGCAGTTTCGTTTTCGTACCCTCGTTGGTCAGCTTGTTGTCGCTGTCGATGGTGACCGCAACACCCGATGTCGGCTTGATCGATCCGGCCGAGGTGATCTTGATATCGTCAGCAGCACCGGACTTGATCGTCGAGGTCCGGACCGGCGTGGTGGTGGCGGTCGCGATGCTGGTTTCCGCATGAGCGGGGATGGAAGCGACAGCGAACAGGCAGCTCGATGCGAGTAGATATTTGCGCATGTAAATCCTCATTGTGAATGGCGGGACAAATTTCCCTGTGCAAACACAAGACGGAGTCGTTCCGCCGCAGCCTTGATCGGAAACAGATTTTTTTGGATCGGGCCGCAGATAATACTGGTTGCTCTATCCAGTCCGGCGGATCGTTCTAGCGCATCGCCTCGGCGACAAGGGCCTCGCAGTTCAGGGACTTCGGTTTTTCGATAAAGGCCGCATCCTGCTTGTCGCTCGAACCAATCCCCAATGCACTGCCGATCGACTTTGTCGCTACTTTCAGGACATCACCGACGGACGGCTTTTCAGCATCCTCGGCCTTGCCCAGCCCGGCAACCGACACTTGCGGATCGGTCAATGTACCGGAGATCCGGATCGGATCGACGATGCGCAGGGCACTTTTGCCTTTCGCTCCACCGCGCAGGACCAAGGATATGGTTTCGCCATCAAGGGTAATCTTCCCGTCACCGCGTCCGATCGAGATTTCGCTATCAATAGCCAGGGGCGAAGGGGTCAGAACGCCGTTTTGCGCAGTGAAATGGGCGACCAGACAGCGTAGCGGGACCCGCGCTTTCGGGTCATCGATAATCTTGCCGACGGCTCCGCTCAGATTCTGCCCCAGAACATGGGCCACGGTCGCGCGAACACTGCCGCCGGAAGCGACCATCGCCGCCTTGCCGTCGGCTTTCTCGAGCGCCTCCCTGACGGTATCGCCAGAGCCGGCCAATTTGACCCGGCCGCGCATCGATGCCGTGACGATCTCGCCATTGCCTATCAGGTCGGAGAGGGATGCGCCCGTCAGCGTCAGATCGGTTGCCAGTTTCGGTGCGCCGCTGCGGTGATCGATCCGGACGCTGCCCGTCATTTGTCCGCTTTTCAGGCCGACGGCCAGATTGCTGATCTCGACGAGCTTGTGATCGAGCGATAACCGGCCCTTCATCGACCGGAAAATCGTTTCCCGGCGGGAGGCGAGGCGGTCGATGGCAAAGTCCAGATGCGCGTCGGTTGGCCCCATTTTTGACAGGTTGATCCGGGTGTTGGGAAGGATCCGGGGGCCGATGCGCCGCGTCAGTGCTGCCGCGCGCGCCAGTCCTGCATCGTCCGCCAGATCGTCGAAGTCGAGCACGGCGGCTCTGATTTCGGCGTCAATCTTCGTGCGCCCCTCACGCTTGCGAATATCTGCCTTGCCGGACAGTCTCGAGCGACCGATGGAGCCGTTCAATCCGTTTACAAACCAGTCCCTGTCCTGATGACGGACAGTGGCGCGCAAATTGATCGGCTGGGTTCCGAACAGCCCCGCCTCGATGATCCGGTCCAGGTTTTTGAGCGTTGGCGCGCGCGCGGATAGCGAAGCGCTGAACCGGTTGGTGTTCAACACGCCCTGCATGTGACCGTCTGCGGTCAGATTCAGCGCTGGCGACCGCAGCGACATTTTGAAGGGATAGTCAGCCTCGGGATCGATTCCGGCAATCGCGCCGCCGGAGAACAGGAAACTGGCTTTCGATTGCAAAAATGTTCCGCTGGCTTCGATGCGAAGGCCGTCTTTGGCATTGACCGAGATCGGCCCGTTCAGGGAGAGCCCGCGCTTGCGGTCAACCAGACGGAAATAGGCATCGCTGATATCGAGGTCAGTCAACACGGGCGTCTTGCTGCTTTTCTCCTTTTCCCGATCTGAATCGTCATCGTCCCAGTTGCGGCGACCATTTTCATCCCGGACCAGAGACAGGGTGAGCCCATCGATCCTGATGCGATCCGGTCTGGCGTTGTTCATCAGCATAGCGAACACGCTGATCCGCGCCGATACGGATTTCAGACGAAGCAGATCGCCTTCGCCGACCCAGGCGGGTTGCGCGATACGGACATCATGCACGGTGATCACCGGCGAATAGGAAAAGACACTGTCCCGGCTGACACTGCCTATTTCTACATCCCGGTCTGACGCGCCCCGCAATTCCTGCACGATCACGCTGCGCAAGACGCTGGCCGGGACAGCGCCCAGCAACAATATGGCCAGAAGCAGAAAGGTTGCGATTGTCGCCAATATGATCTGCGTCCGCCGCCGAGCAAATAAGGCAGGTTGACTGGCATTATCGTTCATGAACTAGCGATCAATCGTTGGGGCAGGGACACAATATTGGCCCATTCCGCCTGCGTCTGGCGCTCTGTCCGACTGTCGCTCTGTCGAATACATATGCTGCATATCTATCGGAGTCATCGGCTCTCGTCCTTTAACAGCGGCGTGAATTCCGGAATGGAAGTTGACCATGACGGCAATACGTTTTGTCTCGACAAAGGTTGCCAGCTGCCTGCCGGTTCGGATCGGCACAAGATCCCGGCCCAAAATGTCTGCAACTTTCCGGTCCGCAACGCATTATCCTGTCATGGAACAAAAGCGCGCGCCGAAGAGACCGGATCATTCCGCCGCCGCAGACCGGGACATGGAAGGTCAGGAGATAGAAAGCGGCAAGGCCCGTGGCGGCGAGATTATTCTGAACAAGCGCTCGCGGCGCGCGATATTCGCGGGCGGGCTTGTCGCATGGGGTCTGTTCATGATCATTGTCGCGCTGATCGGCTATGGCTGAGCCGGAGCGCGCTACTTATTCTGTCCCGGGCTCTTGTCTCCTGGCATCGGCAACAGGATGGCCATCTTCTGCTATCAGCAAGGGGCCGACGCGACAAAGGTTGCGTTCGAAACCGGAAATGCGATATTCGCTGTTTCACACTCAGCTGATCACCACGACCATTGCTTTGCTCATTGTCCGGTTCACGGTGATATTCGCAGCTATAGATCCAGAAAATATCGGCAAATCTGCCAGGGAAATTTTGACCAATGCATACACTGATTGATTACCGGGAAAAGGTTCGCGCCCATCATCGCACCGATGAAGCAGAGATCCTCGAATATCTGATCTCGAACTTCGGCCCCGACAAGAACACGCGCCAGCGGATTCAGGAGCGGGCGATCCAGGTGGTCAAGGATGTCCGCAGCGCTTCGGGTCCGACCCTGACCGAAAGCTTCCTCGGCCAATATGGCCTGTCGACCGACGAGGGGCTTGCCTTGATGACGCTGGCAGAGGCCTTGTTGCGTGTGCCCGACAATCAGACGATCGATGAACTGATCGAAGACAAGATCGGCCCCTCCAACTGGCGCGAACATATCGGCCAGTCCGAAAGCTCGCTCGTCAACGCGTCGACCTACGCGCTGGAGATGACACGCAGCGTGATCCATCAGCCAGCCAGCCGCGGGCCGCTGGATGCCTTGCGCGGCGCCATCAAGCGATTGGGCGAACCGGTGATCCGGGCCGCGGTGCGGCAGGCGATGAAGGAACTCGGCAATCAGTTCGTGCTCGGCGAAGACATGAAGCTGGCGCTCAAGCGGGCGAAGAAATGGAAAGCCAAGGGCGCGACTTATTCCTATGACATGCTCGGAGAGGCAGCGATCACCCAGGAAGGGGCCGATGAATATTTTGCTGCATATGCCGACGCGATCAGGGAAATCGCGAGCGTCGCCGATTCCGATGATCTGCGGGAGAATCCCGGGCTTTCGATCAAATTGTCGGCACTCTATCCGCGCTACGAGATGAGCCAGCAGGCCAAGGCGGTTCCCGCTCTCGCAGACCGGGTCGGCGAGTTGGCGCGCGCCGCGCGCGACGCCAATATCGGCCTGAATATCGATGCCGAGGAAGCCTTTCGTCTCGGCCTGTCGCTCGACATGATCGAGATGGTGCTCAGCGATCCGCGCCTCGCCGGCTGGGACGGCTTTGGCGTCGTCGTGCAGGCCTTTGGCAAGCGGTCCAGCTTCGTGCTCGACTGGCTATATTGTCTGGCGACCCAGCTTGACCGCAAGATCATGGTGCGGCTGGTCAAGGGCGCCTATTGGGACAGCGAGATCAAGCGCGCGCAAATGGATGGCGTGCCCGACTTTCCGGTGTTCACGACCAAATCGGCAACCGACATCAGCTATATCTGCTGCGCCGCCCAGCTGCTCAAGATGACCGACCGCATCTACCCGCAATTTGCCACCCATAATGCGCACAGCGTTGCCGCCATCCTGGAGATGGCGGGCAACAATCAGGATTATGAGTTCCAGCGGCTGCACGGCATGGGCGAAACCTTGCACGAAGCGCTGCTGCGCAATGAAAAAGTGCGGTCGCGAATCTATGCGCCGGTCGGGAAACATCGCGAATTGCTGGCCTATCTGGTCCGGCGTCTGCTGGAAAATGGAGCCAACTCGTCCTTCGTCAACCAGCTGGCCAATCATTCCGTCGAAGCCGAAATGATCGCCACCGATCCGTTCGAGACGTTGGACGCCGATCAGCAGGCGCACCGTTCGAAGATATTGCAGCCTGCTGATCTGTATCAGCCGGAACGCGTCAATTCGCGCGGCTGGGATCTGGCCAACCGGACCGACATGAATGATTATGTAGCCGAACGCGCGCCCTTTGCCGAAAAGCTGTGGCGCGCGTCTCCGATCACGACACGGCCGGTCACCAGCGGCTGCGCGCGGAAGATATTCAATCCGGCGTTCAGCGACAATCAGATCGGCGAAGTGATCGAGGCGGATGAACAGCAGGCCGACGATGCCATCGAAGATGCCCGCATCTGGGACGCACCCGTTGCCGAGCGGGCGGCGGTCCTGCGGCGTGCGGCCGATCTGTATGAACAGCATCACGGCGAAATTTTTGCCTTGCTGGCGCGGGAAGCGGGCAAGACCCAGTTTGATACGATCGCCGAATTGCGCGAGGCTGTCGACTTCTTGCGCTATTATGCCAAGGAAGCGGAGAAACGTCCGGAGGACAAGCCGCGCGGCATCATCAGCTGCATCTCGCCCTGGAATTTTCCGTTGGCGATCTTCACCGGCCAAATTGCGGCGGCCCTGGCTGCGGGTAACGCGGTGCTGGCGAAGCCGGCGGACCAGACTCCGTTAATCGCGGCGCTCGCAACCAATTTGCTGCACGAAGCAGGCGTCCCGGCGGCGTCGCTGCAGCTGCTGCCGGGCCCTGGCGCAACCGTCGGGGCCGCGATCAGCGGCGATCCCCGCATCAATGGCGTGTGCTTCACCGGTTCGACCGCAACGGCGCAGACCATCCACCGCAATATCGCCGAAAATGGCCAGCCGGATTCGCTGCTGATCGCCGAGACTGGCGGTCTGAACTGCATGATCGTCGATTCGACTGCGCTGCCGGAACAGTCGGTGCGCGATATCATCACCTCCGCTTTCCAGTCCGCCGGGCAACGCTGTTCCGCCTTGCGGGTGCTCTACCTGCAAAAGGATATCGCCGAACCGTTTCTGAAAATGCTGAACGGGGCAATGTCCGCCCTCGAACTGGGCAATCCCTGGTGGCTGGCAACCGATATCGGCCCGGTCATCGATCAGGCGGCGCAGGACAAGATCAGCGCGCATATCGCCTCCGCTCAGAAGGAAGGCCGCTTGCTGATCCAGCTGGACTGCCCGCAGGAAGGCCATTTTGTCGGCCCGGCGGTGATCAAGGTCGGCGGAATCAACGATCTGGCAGAAGAGATTTTCGGCCCGGTCCTGCATGTTGCCACATTCGAGAATGACGAGCTCGACACCGTCATCCGCGATATCAACAATCGCGGATATGGGCTGACCTTTGGCCTGCAGACCCGGATCGAGCGCCGCATCGACAAGCTGACCAGCGCGTTGAAGGTCGGGAATATTTATGTCAATCGCAACCAGGTCGGCGCGGTGGTCGGGTCTCAGCCGTTCGGTGGAGAAGGCCTGTCCGGTACGGGCCCGAAGGCTGGAGGACCGCATTATCTGCCGCGCTTCTATGCAAGCTCCCGGCTGATGATGCCGGCCCATCACGGTGAGATCCTTGATGAGGAGGCAGTACAGGCGGCACTGGACAAGCTCCCCGCTGCCAGCACACAGCCGCAGAGCCGGGACATGATGCCGGGGCCAACCGGCGAATCGAACGAGCTGTTCACCTATGCCCGCGGCAAGATTTTGTGCCTCGGGCCGACATCGAACGATGCGATGCAACAGGCGCAGACCATCGTTCAGCAGGGCTGTGAACCCCTGGTCTGCGTCCCCGGTGCCACCGGAGACAAGACTCTCGACGGCTTTGTCCCGCGCGAATATCTGTCGCGCCTGACCGGTCTGGATGCCATTGTCTGCTGGAGCGATAGCGATGATATCCGCGCCATCCGCATGGCGCTGGCGGAACGCGACGGACCGTTGATCCCGCTTGTCACCGACGAAGAATTTGCCAGCCAATGTTTGGTCGAACGCCATGTCTGCATCGACACGACCGCCGCAGGGGGCAATGTGTCCCTGCTGACCTGAGGGCCATTGCCGGATGCCAAGGATTCCCGTTATCTGGCACGGACCTACCGGGGAACTTCGATGGCGGTGTAAACCCGATATCTGTATTCGGAGACAGCGCTCTTTGACGCGGCCAGGGTGAACGGATTGCTCATGGGTCTCGCGGCAGGGATCCACAAATGTCCCGGTCGACAGGGGAACACCACCTGAGTGAACACCTCGTCATAGACATCATTCAGCGCCAGCCCCTGCTGCGCCAGCGGCATGGGCGCATCAGGGGAACTGGCGTCTTCTATCTGAGTGCCAGCGCGCGCTGGTAAGCGGCCGCCAGCGTATCGCGGATCAGCGAGGAAAATTCATCATTTCCGTTCAATGCCGCGAGGCCGGCTGCGGTGGTGCCGCCCTTGCTGGTGACGCTGGTACGCAAGTCCTCGAGCGACTGGTCGGATTGCTGCGCCAGTTCCAGCGCGCCCCGAACGGTTCCCAACACCAGCTTGTGCGCGTCGGCTTCATTGAAGCCCAGATTTTCCGCGGCTTCGACATAGGCGCGCAGCATCTCGAATATGTAGCCGGGTCCGCTTCCGGCCACCGCTGTCAGCCGATCGAGCATGTCTTCACTGTCCACCCAGACGATTTCGCCGGAGCATGTGGCGAGCGCCTCTATCTCGTTTGCCGCCGCGTCGGTGACGCTGCCATGCGCATAGAGGCCGCTGACGCCCTTGCCGATCAGGGCGGGGAGATTGGGCATGATACGGATCACCGCTCGACCTGGCGCATGCGCCGCCAGCCGTTCGGCGGAATATCCGGCGGCGATCGAACTGATCACGCCCGACGGCGCCAGATGCGGCAAATAGGCGGGAAGCACATCGTCAATCAGCTGCGGCTTCAGCGCAACGATCAGATAGTCGAAACTGGTCTCGTCCAGATCATCGGCAGAGCGGGCATGGGCCATGCCTTTTGGCAGATCCGGATCGGCCGGATCAGCGACGGTGAACCTGTGATCGGTTTTGTCGGCCCAGGCCTTGAGCAGCGCACCACCCATGTTCCCGCATCCGAGGAGCAATATTTTTTTCAAATCAGTCTCTTGCTTATGTTATAAGGAGCATCTCGATATACTTAGAATACAAAACACACATGTCAACAAATGCTATTTATTAAAGCTTTCCCGCAAAAACAGATATTTTGATCACTAAATTATTGCACTGGGCGGGATCACTCCCTACCTCGATGACCAGTGAAGAAGGGCATATATCGAATGGTACAAGGCAAAACAATCGTTGTTAAAGTCGGGTCCAGCCTGCTTGCCAATGCAGAACGGCTAACGCCGCGCTGGGCTTTCATGCATAATTTGCTGGAAGACCTCGCCCGGCTGCGGGAAAGCGGTGCAAAAGTCATATTATGTTCGTCCGGGTCGGTTGCCCTGGGGATGAATATGATCGGCGAGCGGCCGGAGACCGCAGGTCTGCGAGACAAGCAGGCCGCTGCCGCGTGCGGCATGCCGCTCCTGCTCAACGGCTACAAGCAAGTCGCTCATGAATATAATTTCGAAATTGCCCAGGTGCTGGTGACCTTGCGCGACCTGGAGGATCGCAATCGGTTCCTCAATACCAAAAACACCGTCGATCGGCTTCTGGTTGCCGATATCATGCCGATCATCAACGAGAATGACACGATCACGACCCAGGAGATACGGGTGGGTGACAATGACCGGCTATCGGCAAAAATAGCGCAGATGCTGCAGGCGGACATCTTGGTCATCCTGACCCAGGTCGATGGCCTGTTTGATCGGGACCCGTCCGAACCGGGAGCCCAATTGGTCGAGGAGCTGAGCGATGTTTCCCCCTATCTGGCGGTGACCGAGGGCGTGAGCAGCCTCGGCAGTGGCGGGATGCTGACCAAGATCCAGGCGGCGCACATGGCGCAGAATGCCGGTTGCGAGACACTGATCGCGCATGGCGAATATGAGCAGCCAGTGACCTCCGTGCTGAACGGGCAAAGACGGCATACCAGGATTCTGGCCAATGAACGGCCCGAATCGGCCTGGGCCAACTGGCTGTCCGACCGGCTGCAGATGGCGGGAAGCATCGTGGTCAAGGCGGAGACGGCCGAAGCCTTCAAATCCGGCCCGCGTCATATTGGCCGGGAAGATGTGCTCTCGATCCAGGGTCCCTATGTCAAGGGCGACGTCATTCATATTTACGGCGAGTCCGGCAGCGAGCTGGCGAGGGGGCTGACGAATTTCTCGTCCGACGAAACCATGGCGCTGGCCCGCAATCCCAGCCTGTCAGCGATGCAACTCCTGGGATATAAAACGGGCGGCACGCTGATCACCGACAAGAATATGATTGTCCTTGATGATCGGCATCTGCCCTGGGATCTACCCTCTGGCGAGGGTATGACGGACGTGACGCGCCTGGACTAGATTTCGCCAATCTCCAGAATGGGCGCGGAGTCGATGCGATTGGCGTCCATCATCACCGCGATCCGCTGGACAGACGAAATGAGCAGATTCTGCTCCCATGGTTCCAGTCTCGACAGGGCCAGCAGAAAATCTTCCTGCAACAATTCCGGGGCGTTCTGGATGCATGTTCTGCCCTTTTCGGTCAGTATGATTTCCACCGACCGTCCGTCATTCTCGCTTTTTTCCCTCGTCACCATGCCGGATTTCTCCAGTCGGTCGACAATCGACGTGACCGTCGCATGCGACAGATGGACCGATTTAGCGATTACCGATGGCTTGGCCCGACCCTCCTCGACCAGGGCCTTCAACAGCAAAAGTTGCGGGGTGGTCTGACCGGTCTCTTTCTCCAGCTTCTTGGAGTGCAGATCGATTGCCCGGTTGATCTGGCGCAGGGCCACCAGAAGTGCGTTTGAATTTGACATGCCCGATCCGATACAGGCTTTTGCCGTCAATAGCCCAGCAGATTGTAGTTTTTAATGGTCTGGCGACCGATCCGTCCTCATTCCCAGACGGATCGGAACCGGGTCCTGTCGCCGATCAGATCCGCCACGCTATATCCGTCCAGATGGCGCAGAAAGGCCTCGATTCCGTCGGCCAGCACATGCCGTAGACCGCAGACGGGAGTGACAATACAGTCACCGCCAGCCTGATCGAAACATTCGACAAAGCCGCCATATTCCTCAAATGTCCGGACGACATGACCGACGTTGATGGCCGCGGCGGGCTGGTTCAGCAACAATCCGCCGCTGCGTCCGCGAATGCTGTCGACAAAGCCCTCGGCCACCAACCGCTGGGCAACCTTCATCAGATGATTTTTGGAAATGCCATATTGATCGGCAATGGTGGCGATCGACTGGTGGCCGTCATGGGCGGCCAGATACATCAACGTGCGCAGCGCATAATCGGTGTGAACGGATAATCTCATAAAAGATGCATATCATATATTGCATTCTAATACAAAGCAGCATAAACAGTGCATATGAAATGCATCTTAACCGAGTCGAAATCATGACCGAACCAAGCTATGCCGAACGCGCCAGAGCGAAGAAGATGGCTCAAGCCCATGCGCTGGGCATTGATGATACGCTGATCTCCAATCTGGTCGAGACTTTCTATGGTGCCATTCGCAGTGATGCACTGCTCGGTCCCATATTCGAGGCCCATGTCGCAGACTGGACGCCGCATCTGGCCCGGATGAAAGATTTCTGGGCTTCGGTAACGCTGGAGTCCGGGCGTTTCCGGGGTAATCCCATGCTCAAGCATATTGCCGTCGGGGGCCTCGACAATCTGCATTTCGACCGTTGGCTGGTGCTCTGGAACCGGACGCTGGATGACGTCCTGTCCAATGATGCGGCGGCGCAGGTTTTCCGTGAGGCCGCTGACCGTATCGCGTCCAGCCTGCTGACTGGCATCAAGGTCCAGCGCGATGGTCTCGAGTCCATTTCCAGACCAAAGGAGAAGCAATCATGTTGATGGATTTTCAGATGGAAGGCGGCCAGGCGATCACCGCTGAAATCACCGCTGAAATGCAGGACCTTTCCGAGCGATATCGCGCACCTTCGCACGAAAGCCGTAATTTTGAACTGCCCGCTTCGGTCTGGGTAACGATGTTCGGTTCTTATGCTCTGTTTTTCACGGCCTTGTTCGTCGCCACCGGTCACGGCACGGCTGCGATATTCTCGCTCGTGATCAGCATCGCCTATACCGTCATGTATTTCGGCACGGCGGCGGTCCTGAACAATGTCAGCGCGGCCGAACGAAAATTACTGCCTGCGGCTCAGACCCCCGGCGGAATCGAAACGCAAACGGGCTGGATGGACTATTCAGCTGCTTATGCCCAGATTTTGACGGTACCGATATTGCTGGCCGTCTTTGCCTGCGCCTTTGCCGTCATCCGGGCTCTGGTCTGATGACCGGCGCGTCGACACCAGCCGATCCTTATGGCGCTTCCCCAATATTCGACGAGAACAGCCTGCCGGACAAATTGCGCAACGAGCATAGCACCAAGGAGGGCACCTGGGGATTGCTCCGCGTCCTGCAAGGCGAGGTCGAGCTGATCTTTCTCGATCCGCCTTCTGAACGCCTCGTCACGGTCGACGATCCCGCCCCGATTCCGCCGCAGGCGCGGCATTTCGTCAGACTGGTCGGCCCGATGACAATGCAGGTCGAATTCTACCGCGCCCATCCCTTTTCGGGCGCAGAGGACTGACCGCTGCCGGCGACTTGATCCCGAGCCATCACGCCTCGGAGCGCTTCGCAAACAGATTGTTCCAATATGTTTTCGCGCGCCGCTTCCCGACATATTCCATCATCGTCAGCGCCGGGATCAGCAATTGCAGGATGATCGCGCCGAACAATACGCCAAAGCCCAGGCTGGCCGACATCGGAATCAAAAACTGTGCCTGCAGGCTGGTTTCAAAGGTGATCGGGGCAACGCCGAGAAAGGTTGTCAGCGACGTCAGCATGATCGGCCGAAAGCGCGATTTCGTTGCATTGATGATCGCTTCCTCGATCTCCATGCCGTCGCGCAGATTCTCGTTGATGAAGTCGATCAGGATCAGCGACCCGTTGACGATCACGCCGGACAGCGCGATGATGCCGAATATGCTGAGCACGCCGAGCGGTAGACCGAGGATCAGATGGCCGATCAGCGCGCCGATGACGCCAAACGGAATCACCGCCATGATGATCAGCGGCTGCAGATAGGATCGGAACGGGATGGCGAGCAACGCATAGATCATCAGCAAGGCGGCGAGAAAGGCAATCCCCAGGTCCCCGAAGGATTCCTGCTGCTCCTGCTGCTCGCCCCCGAAACTGTACAGCAATTGCGGATAGTCCGCCTGCAGCGCGGGCATGATGTCATCGGTCAGCGCCTCCGCAATCTCCTGGCTGGTGACCACATTGGTGTCGATATCGGCGGTCACCGTCGTGATCCGGCGGCCGTCGGTCCGCCGGATGACCGAGGGAGCGTAACCGAATGACACATCCGCCAGCATGGCAAGCGGCACTTCGCCCCCCGGCACCCGCACCCGGAACCGCTCGACATCGACGATCGAGTTGCGTTCCGCTTCGGGCAGCCGGATATAGACGCGCATATCTTCCTTGCCCCGCTGTACCCGCAATGCTTCGCTCCCGAAGAAAGCCGCGCGCACCTGCAGCGCGACATCCTGCAGGGTGACGCCCAGCGACCGGGCCTCGGGTTTCAGTCGCAGCTGGATTTCCTTCAGCCCCGTATCCTGGTCACTCTCGATATCGAAGACGCCGGAAAAGCGGTTGAGCCTTTCGATCAGTTTCTCGGAAGCGGCTTCCACCACGGCTGGATCGGGATCGGAAATTTGCACGTCGACCGGTGCGCCAATCGAAATCAGGTCCGACGCAAAGGCCAGTGATCGTGCTTCGACAATCGGTCCGACGGTCTCGCGCCATGCATTTTCGAAATCCCGTGAAGCCAGTTCCCGCTGGTCGCCCGGTATGAAACTGAACTGCACACTGGCGATATTGGACGCAAAACTGCCGCCCTGGGCTTCGGGTCCGGTGGCGCGCGGCGACTGTCCGATCAGGGTGAATATCCCGCGCAACGGTGACGGAGATTCATCAGCGGTTTGCGCTTCAAATTTTGCATAGGCTTCGCGGCCACCCGCTTCGATCAGCCGGGCGATTCTCTCGGTTTCCGCGATCGTCGTTCCGGTTGGCATTTCCAGGTTGGCGGTTACGACATCGGCCTCGATCGCCGGAAAGAAGGAACTTTTGATAATGCCTGCCGGGACCAGCGATCCGATCAGGATCAGCAGCGCGAGGCTGCCGGCCAGGATCACGAACGGCATGCGCACGGAAAATCTCACGGCCCGATCGAGCGGTCCGTTGACGAAGGCCTGGTAATAGACATCCACCTTGGCCTGAACCCGCTCGAAAAAGCGGGTGACAGGATTGCGTGTCGGCGTACCGGGTGCGGGCAGATGGCTGAGATGGTTGGGCAGGATCAGCAGGCTTTCGACCAGCGACAGGAACAGCACCGACACCACCACCAGCGGAATGTCGGCCAATATCTTGCCGATCACGCCGCCGATCGCGAACAGCGGCGAGAAAGCAGCGACAGTGGTCAGCACGGCAAAGATCACCGGCATCGTCACGCGCCGCGCGCCGCTGACCGCAGCCCCCATGCCGGTGCGACCGCTTTCGCGCCGGGCATAGACACTCTCGCCGACAACGATCGCATCGTCGACCACCAGCCCCAGGGCCAGAATGAAACCGAACAGCGAGAACATGTTGATGCTGGACCCGGCCAGATCGAGCAGGAAAATCGCGCCGACAAAGGTCACGCCAATGCCCAGGGCGGTCCAGCCCGCCAGCCGGATATCGAGGAACAGGGTGAGCGCGATGAGAACCAGGAACAGGCCGATCGCCGCATTTTTCAGCAGCAGGCTCAGCCGATCATTCAGCAACTCGCTGTCGTCGCTCCAGATCGCATAGGAAATGCCCTCCGGCAGCGAATGCGCGAAGTCGCCCTCGAGATAGTCCAGGGTGGCACGAGACACATCAAGCACCCGTTCATCGCTGGTCCGGAAAACCTCGACAAAGGCGACCGGCTTGCCGTTGTACAGCGACACCAGATCGGAATCCTCGAATTCGTCCCGGATATTGGCGATCTGTCCGAGCCGGATTAGAGCGCCATTTTCATTGCTGACCAGCACGATATCCTCAAAATTCTGCTGGTTGTAATTTTGACCGATCGTGCGCACGCGCACTTCTTCGCTGACCGTATCGATCGACCCGGCCGGACTATCGAGACTGCTCGCGGCAACGGTTCGCGCTATGTCATTGAGCGACAGGCCAAAGGCCTGCAACGTATCTTGCGGCACTTCGATCGAAACCTCGTAATCGCGGATCGAACTGGTATCGACAAAGGAAATTTCGGGCAGGGCCGCCAGCCCGTCCTCCAGCCGATAGGCGGTTTCCTTCAGCGCTTCCTCCGACACATCGCCGAAAATCGCCACCCGGACCACGCTCTGGCGCGTGGTCAGTTCGCGTATTTTGGGTTCTTCCGCATCATCCGGAAAGGACTGGATCTGGTCCACTTCGGCCTTGATATCATCCAGCGCCCGATTGATATCGGTTCCGAGCTTGAGTTCGACCGACACCGTGCCGGTATTTTCAGCCGCATTGGACTTGACCTGTTTGACATTCTCGACCGCTTCAACCGCTTGCTCGATCTTCTGGACGATGGATTCCTCGATCTCGTCCGGCGTCGCCCCGGGATAGGTCACGCTGATCTGAATCGTATCGAGGCTGTTCTCGGCGAAAACCTCCTGAACGATCGTCCGGTAGGATGCGATGCCGGCAACGAACAGGAAGATCATCAGCAGATTGGCGGCCACGCCGTTGCGCGCCATGAACGCGACCACGCCGCGCTGCTCCATGATGGCCTTGCTCGGCTGCTCCGGCTGGGCAGGATCAGGGTCGGTCGAATTCGTCATCGCGCGGGCTTGGCTGTTGCGGCTTTTTCTGGCTCACGCGGCGCGGCAATCCTGACCCGCAGTCCCTCGGTTGCGATTTTCAGATTGCCGGTAACGACAACCGGCTTGCTGCCCAGTCCACTGGTGCTGATCAACGCAACCTTGTCGGTCCGCTGGTAGATATCGACGGTGACAATGTGCAATTTTCCGTCCCGGACCAGCCAGATCTTGTTGCCCGCCTGCAAGGCTGCCAGCGGCAGCACCGCATAGGCATCGAGCGCCTGCCCGGTAATCTCGGCATTGACAAAATTGCCGACGAGCAGCGGAGGGGCACCGGATGCCGTCGCAGATTTTCCTTCATTTTCGGGCACAGCGGCTGGCGCGCCGCTGCCGGTGGGATTGAGAACCCGCAGAAACACATCGATCGTGCGGGTTTGCGGATTGAGCAACCCGTTGACCCGGTCGACATAGGCCGGCCAGCGATAGCGAATGCCGCCATAATCGGCAAAGACCGATGCTTCGATCCGATTGCCGGACCCCGCTCGGAACAATCCCGGAATCAACGCCGCCTCGCTTGCCGACAGCGGAATGACCGCTTCATAATCTGCGGTCGCCACCATCGAACCCAGCGACTGGCCAGGCTGCACATAGCTGCCCAGCGCGATCTGTTCGGTGCGGACAATGCCGGAAAACGGTGCCCGAACCGTGGTCCGTTGCAAGGCCGTCTGGGCATTGGCCAGATTGGCCTGCGCGCGCCGCAGTCCGGCACGCGCGGATTGCAGCTGCGGCTGCCGGGTTGCCAGGCCGTTGGTAGCGATATTCTGTCTGGCCTGCGGCTTGCCCGGTTGCGCTTTCTGCGACAATATGTCCGGAGGCAATATCTGGGCAGCATAATCGCTGCGGTCGACGCTGGCATAAGCATTGCCGCTGACACCGCGTTGCTCGAAGCGCTCCAGTTCGGCCTTGGCCAGCGCCACTTCCTCCTGCGCCTGCATCAGCGCCACCCCTTGCGACGCGACATCGGCCTGTGCCGTCTGTACCGCGTTGCGATAATCCGACGTATCGATGCGAAACAGGGTGGCGCCGCTCGCCACCCGCTGCCCTTCGCGCAGGTCCGGATGGACATAGACCAGCTTGCCGGCCACTTCTGCCGCCAGCGTCAGTTCCTCGCGCGCCTGCACCGTGCCGGCGCCGCTGACCATCAGATTTCCCGAACGTATTTCCAGCGGCACAGCCTGGACCAGCGGAATCAGGTCCTCCGGCGGCTTCTCTTCCGGATCGGATCGGAGCAGGATCAATGTGGCAGCGATCACGATTGCCACGAGCAGGATCAAGCCGCCGATTACGCGTTGCCTGTGCACTTATTCTTCTCCCTGAATGGCTTGAGGGTCGGCGACAATGGCTGACTGGTCCGGGTCTTCTGGCAATTCGTCCCAACTGCCGCCCAGCGCGCGATGCACGCCCATCCGCGCCAGGGCAACGTCGCGCGCCGCCGACGACAAGGATGACTGCACCTGATATTGCGCTCTGAGCGCATCGAGATAATCGACATAACTGCCGACGCCATTGGCAAAGCGGCGGGACTGCAGCTCTGTCGCTCCTCTCGCTTCATCGAGTTGCGAGAACAGGAACCGGTAGCGTTGCCGTTCCTCTTCATAGCGTTCGATGGCGGTCCCCGCTTCCTGATAAGCGGTCAATAGGGTGCGCGCATAGGCCGCGGTCTGCTGGGCATATTGGGCATCGGCGATCTCGATATTGGCAGTGATCCGCCCGCCTTGGAAAAGCGGTGCGGTCAGGCCGGCACCCAGGTTCAATACCCAATTGTCGAAAATATCGAACACCCCCGAAGGCGTCCCGGCCTGACTGCCAGTCCCCGCAGAAAGGCTGAGCGAGGGGAAGCGTTCGGCGCGCCGCGCGCCCAGAGTATAGCGCGCCGATTCCAGCCGCTGGCTTTGTGCGAATACGTCCGGTCTTTGGACCAGCAGATCGATCGGCAGGCCGGCAGGCACCGACTCGAAAATCAGCTTTGGCGTCAGGTCCTTGCCGAGCAGTTCATCCATATTGTTGGAATATCGGCCGACCAGCACGGCCAGCTGGCCCTCGGTCGCGGTCCGTTGCGCCTCCCGTTGCGGCAGGCTGGCCTGCACATTGCGGAAATCCTGGCGGACCTGATAAAGCTCGAAGGACGTGACCAGCCCGCGGCGATAGCGGTCTTCGGTCTGCTCGACGCGGTCCCCGAGAACATCGATAATCCTGGTGGTCAGCGCGATCTGATGGCGGGTGTCGACAAGGTCGAAATAGCTGGTGATGGTTTCCGCCAGCACCGCCAGACGGACCGCGTGCAGATCGGCGGCAGCGGCAATCGCGTCGGCTCGCCCGGCGCGCGCCTGATTGCGCAGTTTGCCCCAGATATCGAGTTCGTAGGAAAAGGCGAGGCTGGAGGAATAGGTCTCGTTCTGCAGCCGCGCTCCGCCGGCGATGGCACCAAAGTTTGTGCCAGCGGTGGGGGAATCCGAATAGCTGCTGTTCAGCCCTGCATTGACCTGCGGAAACAGACCGCTTCTGGAGAGGCGCGCCTGCGCTTCCGCGGCCCGCAAGCGAGCCGAGGCTTCTGCCAGGTCAAGATTCCGGCTCAGCGCCTCGTCGAGCAGATTGTCGAGCACCGGGTCCTCAAAGGCGGCCCACCAGCGGGATGGCTGATAGGGTCCTGCGGTTTCGCTGTGATCAAATGCCGCAGGAACGCCGGCAGCAATCCCGGGCGCTGCGGACTCGGGGGCCAGGCTCGCACAACCGCTGACCGCCGTCGCTATCGCGCATATCAGAAACAGGCGACTTCGGGATCGGTTGGTCACAGGGTCATCCGCGATTGGAGCTGCTTGGACTTTACCAAGTCTCGATAATATGCCAACAATAGAAATGAACGTCAACGTTTGATTTGTACGATGACGTTCATTTTGATATATCATAACAGATTGAAAATGGCGAAGAGAGGATGGGACCGTGGCAGTCACGGATATTAATATCGGGATAGAACGAACGGACCGGCCGTCGAGCCAGCGGAAAATCGCCAAGATTCTCGCTGCCGCCCGCGTCGAGTTTTTTGCCAACGGTTTTTCCGCGACCAGCATCGAAGCCATCGCCGCCCGCGCCGAAGTCTCGAAAGTCACGGTTTACAGCTGGTTCCAGAGCAAGGAAAATCTGTTCGGCGAAGTGGTCAAGGCGGAATGTTGCGATATGAGCCAGAATTATGTCGTCGAAAATTTGCAAACCATGGGTCTGCGGGAGACGCTGATCCTGGCCGCCGAGAGCATGATGAATTTCGTGATGCGGGACGAAATCGTGCGCTTTGATCGAATCCTTGCCGCGGAAGTGAACCGCGATCCCAAGATCGGGCAATATTTTCTCGACAACGGCCCGCGTGCCTTGCTCGGAAATCTGATCACGCTCCTGCAAAGTTCGATCGACAAAGGCGAAATCAAGAGCGCCGACCCGCAATCATCGGCGGAAATGTTTGCCGCTCTTGTCTTCGGCCGAATCGACGTGTTTCTGCGCTACGGCGAGAAAATCAGTCTGACCCCCGAAGAACGCCGCGAGCGCGCCGAGCGCGCCGTCGATGCATGGATGCTGATCCACCAGAATTAGCCGTACGCGTCCGCCCTTATTCCCTGGCCGCCCGCAAAGCCGCGCCCGCCGCAAAGGGCGTGATCGCCACCAGCAACAGCGATATCGCGCCAAGAAACAGCAACGCGCTGCCCCCTTGTGCAGACAGGCTGCCGGCGCCGAAAATCAGCAGCGGGATCGCCAGCGGCACCAGCAGCAATCCGCCGAGCGCGCCGGCCCCTTTCAGGCCCGCGGTCAGCGCCGCGATCATTACCGCCAGCCCCGCCAGCGCCGGAGTCGCGATCGCCAGACTGGCGAGCAAGATACCGAGAGCCGCGCCTTCCAGGCCCATCAGGCCGCTCGCCAGAAAGGCTGCCAGCAACAGCGGCGGGCCAAACGCCAGCCAGTGCGAGACCAGCCGTGCTGCTGCTAAGATTTCATCTGAAAAACCGCGCACAATCAGCTGATCATGAACGCCATTTTCCAGATCGGGCTGGATCAGCCGGTCGAGCGGTAGCAGCGTCGCCAGCAACGCCGCGATCCACAATATCCCGCCACCTGTTCGCAGCAGCAGTTCCCGGTCCGGACCCACGGCAAAGGGAAACAGCGTCGCCGCCGACAGATAGAAGATTACCGGCAGCCAGGTTCCGCCGCTGGCATAGCTTTGCCGCACATCGCGCCAGATGATCGTGGCGAGACTGCCGATCATGAATAAGCTTCCAATTCTTCCAGCGGCTCCAGCCGCAGGTGGAGATCAAAGGCGATCGGCAACGGGATATGACTGGCGGTCAGAATGGTCCCGCCGCCATCCAGATGGTGCTGCAGCACCAGCCCCAGTTGCGCGACCGAATCGCTATCAAGGCCGTTGGCCGGCTCGTCGAGAAGCCACAGCCTTGCGTCCGCCAGATAGGTTCGCGCCAGCCGCGCCCGCTGTCGCTGTCCGGTCGAGAAATAGCGCACTGGCACTTCGGCCAGATAGCCAAGCCCCGCGCGCTCCATCGCCGATGTCACATCCGAATCGTCCTTGCCGTCCAGCCTCGCCCAGAAGCGCAAGGCCTGTTCGAGCGGCAGCTGCTCGTCCAGCGCCAGCCGCTCATCACATAGCGCCTTTGCCTCGGGGACCTGGCACGATCCCGCCGCCGGCGCGAGCAATCCCGCCAGCAGCCGCAGCAGGCTCGATTTGCCGACTCCGTTCGGCCCGGTGAGCAATCCCGCCTGACCCGGCTCCAGCGCGAAATGCAGTCCGCGAAACAATATCCGGCCGCCGCGCACACAGCCCAATGCTTCGGCCCCGAGCCGATCGCTGCTTCCGGTTGACTGTCCCTCGTTCATCGCTCAGACTTAAGGCACGAATTGGCGCGAAAGCCAAGCAAGGAGCAACAATATGGTAGCGCAACTGACCGAGGACGAACGCAGGACGGCTCTGGCGGAGCTCTCTGACTGGGAATATGATCCGGAGCGCGACGCGATCCGCCGCTCGTTCAAATTTGGCGATTTCACCGAAGCCTTTGCCTTCATGACCCGCGTCGCCCTGCACGCGGAAAAGGCCGACCATCATCCCGAATGGTTCAATGTCTACAACAAGGTCGACATCACGCTGACCACCCATGATGCCGGCGACAAGGGCGGCCTGTCGCAGCGGGACGTGGATCTGGCCAAGGTGGTAGGGGACTGCCTCTAGCCGCTATTTTTCGTCCGCACCGGCCAGCACATCGCCGAGATTGCTGGCTAGGCTGACCGACTGCTTGCGCACCCGGCCGGGCATCCAGCGCGCGGCAAAGGCCAGCTGTCTGGCCATCTTGTTGACCGGTGTGTGCACCTTGTCGCCATGCACCGCAGCCCAGGCTGCCGGCCCGATGATCGACACCGGGCTGACCATGACGCCCGCTTCTTCCAGCCGTTGCTTGCCGCTTTGGTTGCTGCCCTCGACCACCGCGGAAATGATATTGGTGTCGATGAATCCCGGCATCAGCGAGCGCGACTTGATGCCATATTTGCGAAACTCGATATCATGCGATTCGGCCAGCCCGCGCACCGCAAATTTGGTTGCGCTGTAGACGCTGAGATCGGCCACCCCGTAAATGCCCGCCGCTGACGCGGTATAGAGGACGCAGCTGTCCGGCGTGGCCTTCAATATCTCGAAACAGGCGCGGGTGCCGCTGATCACCCCGGTCAGATTGATCGCGATCATCCGGTCGATCGCCGCATCTTCCATCTCCTGGATCGCGCCGCCTTCGCCTATCCCGGCATTGTTGAACAGCACCGTCATCTTGCCGCCGGTGATCGCGCCAAATTCGGCCACCGCCTGCTGCCACTGCGCCCGGTCGGTCACGTCCAGCCGGTGGATCGAACTCTGCCCTTCGGGCAGCAGTTCCGCCGTTTCGCTCATGCCCTTGTCATTGACATCGGCAATCCCGACGAACCAGCCCTTTTCGGCGAAATAGCGCCCGACTTCGCGGCCCAGACCGGACGCGCCGCCGGTGATGAAGATCGTCTTTTGCCCGCTCTGATAGCCCATGAATCCGCTCCCGCCTCGTTATTGACATTGATGTTTATTCGAGCCGTTTTTGCCAGTCTCGTCAAGTGGGGTTGGACATGCAAGGCAAAGCGCGTCACAATATATCTCGATGCCTGTTTCCGGTCCTTCGATCAGCCTGCACCAGCTGAGCCGCCATTACGCTACGGTTCGCGCGGTCGACTCGGTATCGCTGGAAATCGCCGCTGGCACGCTGGTCGCCCTGGTCGGCCTGTCGGGTTCGGGCAAATCCACCCTGCTCAAGATGATCAACCGGCTGGTGGAACCGACCGAAGGCACGGTCCGGATTGGCGGGGAAGCGGCCGACTCGATCGACCCCCATATCCTGCGCCGCCGGATCGGCTATGTGTTCCAGAATATCGGCCTGTTTCCGCATATGACCATTGCCCGCAATATCGCCATCGGGCTCGAGCTGGCCGGGGACAAGGAAGGCCGCGATGCGCGCGTCGCCGAATTGCTTGATCTGGTCGAACTGCCCCGGGAAATGGCCAGCCGGATGCCCGATCAGCTGAGCGGCGGCCAGCAACAGCGGGTCGGCGTCGCTCGCGCGCTGGCGACGCGGCCGGGCCTGATGCTGATGGACGAACCGTTCGGAGCACTCGATCCGGTCACCCGCGACAATCTGACCGACCAGTACAAGGCGCTGCATGACAAGCTCGGCCTGACCACGATCATCGTCACCCATGACATGGCCGAAGCACTCTATCTCGCCGACCGCATCCTGGTGATGGACGGCGGCCAGATCCGGGCGGATGCCACGCCGGCCGAACTTCTCTCCGGCGATGCCGGCGAGGAAGCGGAAGCTTTGGTCGCCATTCCCCGCGCCCAGGCCGCGCATCTGATCGCGCTGAGCAGGAAATCATGAACGGCCCCTGGAAGCAGGCGCTGGCCCGCGTCCCGGAGCTGCTGGCGGCGCATGTCCAGCTCAGTTTCTCCGCCCTGCTGCTGGCGATGGTCATTTGCCTGCCGCTGGCCATCTGGGCGGCGCGCTCACCGAGAATTGCCGCGATCGCTCTGGCCGTTGCCAGCCTCATCCAGACCATCCCGGGCCTCGCCTTGCTGGCGCTTTTCTATCCTTTGCTGCTCGGCCTGTCGGCGCTGATCGGCGGCGGCATTTCCGCTTTCGGTTTCCTGCCGGCCTTGCTCGCCCTGACGCTCTATGCATTGCTGCCGATTCTGCGCAACGCGGTGACCGGCCTGACCGGCGTCGATCCGGCAGCCAGCGAGGCAGCAGACGGGCTGGGCATGACCGCCTGGCAAAAATTGCAATATGTCGAAGCGCCGCTGGCGGCGCCGACGATCATGGCCGGCATCCGGACGGCGGCGGTGTGGACGATCGGCGCGGCGACGCTGTCGACCACTGTCGGCCAGCCGAGCCTGGGCGACCTGATCTTTGCCGGACTGCAGACGCAGAACTGGACATTGGTGCTCGCCGGCTGCCTGTTCTCGGCGTTGCTGGCGATATCGGTCGATCTGCTGCTGGGGCTAATCGAACGGGGAATCCGCGAGCGCCGCAGACTCTTGGCGCTAGCCGGAACGGCGCTGATCGCGGCGGGACTGGTGATCGCGACCTTGCCGCTGCTGATCGCGCGCGACAATGTCGTGGTGATTGGCGCGAAAAGCTTCTCCGAGCAATATATCCTCGCCCGGCTGATCGGCTCCCGGCTGGAAGAAGCGGGCTATACCGTCCGCTACCGGGACGGTCTGGGGTCCGCGGTCGTCTATCAGGCCCTGTCGGCGGGCGATGTCGACGTCTATGTCGATTATTCGGGCACGCTCTGGACCAACCAGATGCAGCGCACCGACCGCCCGCCGAAGGGGACAATGCTCGACACGATCAAGCAATGGACCAGCGCTGAACATGGCGTCACCATGCTCGGGGCGCTGGGATTTGAAAATACCTATGCCTTTGCCGTGCGGTCCGCAGATGCAAGGGACAAATCGCTCAGGACGCTGGACGATCTGGCGCGGGTATCAAGCGATTTCACCTTCGGCACCGATGTCGAATTTCTCGAACGGCCCGAGTGGCAAATGGTCCAGGACGCTTACCCGATCCGTTTCAGGAACGCCCGTTCGTTCAACCCGACTTTCATGTATCCGGCTCTGGCCAGCGGCGAAGTGGACGTGATTTCCGCCTTTTCTTCCGATGGCCGGATCGCCGCCAATAATTTTGTCGTGCTGGAAGACGGCAAGGGCGCCGTCCCCTCCTATGAAGCAATAATGCTGCTGGCGCCGGAACGCGGCAACGACGATGCACTGGTGCAGGCACTCAATCCGCTGATCGGCGCAATCACGGTGGAAAATATGCGCGAAGCCAATTATATGGTCGACCGCAAAGCCGACAAGAAGACGCCGACCGGCGCCGCGCGCTGGCTGAATGACAAATTGAAGGAATGACCGTGAAATCTGGTTTTGCACATCTGTTGAAAATGGCCGCTCTGGTCGCGACGCTGCTGATCGCCTGCTTTTCGGTGACGGCAAAGGCCGAAGTGACCGTCACTTTCTATTCGCATGATTTCGGCAAGAATTTCCCGCACGCTTTCTTTGTCGCCAAGGGCGCACTGGCGGATGGCAGGAAAGTCGACACCGCCTTTGGATTTACCGCCGTCAACGTATCGCCAAGCATATTGTTCGGCTCGGTCAACGGCCATGTCAAGGCACCCTCGGCGGACTATATCGCCAGCAGCAACCCGCATTTCACCGTGAAAATCGACGACGGCAGATATCGCAAGATGATGGCGGTGGTGCAGAAATGGGAGGCCATTCCGCAAAAAAGCTACAGCCTCAACAAGCGGAATTGCGTCCATTTCATCAATGATGTCATCAAGGTGCTGGAGCTCAGGACCAACTTGAACACCGCCAACTGGAAAAAGCCGCGCTCCTTCATGGAAGAAGTCATGCGGCTCAATCCGTTTCTCAAATGACCGGAAAAGGACCTGATCTATGACCGACGTTTGCATGATAATCGGCGCCGGGGCAGGGATTGGCGGTCATGTCGGCAAGAGATTTGCGGCAGATGGCTATCATGCCGCACTGTGCCGGCGCAGTGATCAGGATGGCCTCGACGACATGGTCGCCGAGATCGAGGCGTCCGGTGGCAAGGCTTCGGGCCATCTGCTCAACGCAGTGGATGAAGGGTCGATCGAAAAGCTGATCGATGATGTCGAGGCGGACATCGGGCCGATCAATGTTCTGGTCTATAATCTCGGCGCACAGATCGGCAACCGGACGCTGGCGGACACCCCGCTCAGGACTTTTGAACTGGGCTGGCGCATGGGCAATCTCGGTGTTTTCCGGGTGGCGCAAAAGCTGTTCCCGAAAATGGTCGCACGGGGCGGTGGCGCGCTACTGGTCACATCGGCCACGGCCGCCATCCGCGGCAACGCCGGGCAGCATAGTCACGCCGCCGCCATGGGCGGCCGGCGCATGCTCTGCCAGTCGCTCAACGCCGAATTTGCCTCACAGAACATCCATATCGCTCATATCCTGATCGACAGCGCCGTGAACGCGCCGGATACACTGGGCAAGCTGCTCGGACCGGAACGCTTTGCCGAATTGCGGGATGCCAAGGCCAATGGCAAGGATGAGATCATGGAGCCAAGCGCGATTGCCGACACCTATTTCCATGTCGCCCACCAGCACCGCTCCTCCTGGACCTTCGAACTCGACATGCGCGCCTTCAGCGACACCGCCTGGTGGAACCACCCGCTGGATCTCTAGGCCCCGGTTAAAGGATCGCTACATCACCATCACATGATAATGGTGCCAGGTGAATATCGCCACGGCACCGCGATGCGGGGACCAGGCCTCGGCCATCTGGCGCACGCCCTTTTCCGAAGGCCGTTCCGGCAGACCCAGAAAATCACCGACGCCGACCTGGATTGCCAGATCACCGGCTGGCCAGATATCGGGGCGACCCTGGGCAAACAGCAGATAGATTTCGGCGGACCAGCGGCCAATACCCTTGATCGTGGTGAGCAGCGCAATCGCCGCTTCATCATCCTCGGGAAGATTGGCGAGGTCGAGTCCGCCGGAGAGGATCAGCTCCGCCAGGCTTCTGGCATAGCCCTGTTTCTGGCGCGACAGGCCGCAGGCGCGCAGTTCGTCAAATTCGGTGGCAATCAGCGCTTCCGGCGGACAGCCATCACCCAGACGCGCCTCCAGCCTGTTCCAGACCGCCGATGCTGAGGCCACGCTGACCTGCTGGCCGACGATGGTGCGGAGCAGGGTTTCATAGCCTTCCGGACGGATCCGCGGTTCCGGATAACCGGATTGGGCAATCGCCGCCGCCAGCTTCGGTTCGACAGCGCTGACATGGTCCAGCCCGGCCCTGATCATTTCTTTTGATAGGCCCATCGATTTCCCGTTCCCTTTTCGGCCCTTGATTCTTTCGGACGGTCCAGACATAGCGTGCGGGATTTTCAAATAACAGTCACTAAGGGGTAGCTATGCCAACGATTCACGTAACCGGCCGCGACGGCGAAGAAAAAGCGGTTTCCGTCGATAGCGGAATCAGCGTCATGGAAGCGATTCGCGACAATGGTTTTGACGAATTGCTGGCGCTGTGCGGCGGCTGCTGCTCCTGCGCCACCTGCCATGTCCATGTCGCCGCCGACTGGAAAGCCAAATTGCCGGACATGAGCGAAGACGAGGATGACCTGCTCGAAAGCAGCGACCACCGCGACGAATTTTCCCGGCTCAGCTGCCAGATCGAAGTCTCGGATGATCTCGACGGCCTGAAAGTCCGGATCGCCGAAGAAGACTGAATTTCCCGATCAATTAGAATGAATGTGACGACCCCCGCTCCCGTGAAGGAGAGGGTTGCGCAGACTTGGCAGTCCTGAGCTTGTCGAAGGACTGTCTGGTCGAAGCTGGGCGAGGGTGTACCGGACCTCAGTGGCACAGCAACCAACCAACGGTGCAACCTAATCCAATTGCATCTAGCCGCCTGCGCTGACGCTCCGGTGGCAAGATTTCCTATCCTTCTCCCTCAAGCGAGAAGGTGCAAAAACCGCTGTCCTACACCCGATCCAATCGGCTATTATCGCCACCGATCCCGGCCCATTCCCGGGACAGGCTCTTTGACAATTTGAATAAGCAATCCGTATCATTGCCGGACCGGTTTCGCCCTCGCCGAAAGGTCACACTCGGGGCGGTGCGGGCGTCCAACATAGCTAGGAAATCGGCGGGTGCGGGGCAAAGGTCACAGAAAATAAAAATGTGCGTCGATGTAAAGCTTGGGCTCGCACAAAGCCACAAAGCCACCAGGGATCAAAGACCGCACAAATTCCCTTGGCGCCTTCCGCTTTGCGCCTTCGCGTCTTCGCGTGTGTCCGACACGCCCACTCTCCGCACCCCGGCGCGCGAAACCGTTCATAGGCCCCAACTTTGACAAACTTTGGCGACTATTTCGCCAGTTTGACAATCGCCCGCGGACTGCCGTCCGGACCGCTCATGCCATCAACCTGCCAGCGCATGGTCTTGGTCGAACCGCTGATCGAGAGGCCATCCCCGGTATTGTTGCTCAACACTTCGCCGTCCGTCACGATGGTGAAGCTGCCATCAATCGGCTGCATCTTGGTTTCTCCCATGGGCATCGGACCCATCGCACCGGCCAATCCGCCCGGCCCTGCCATGGCCGGGGTCAATATTTCCAGCTCGCCGCCGCTGCGCCGGATGATCTGGACGAAGGGAAATTGCATGGTCGATCCTGGAATCGTGGGAAAGGCGAACATCTGGTCGAAATGACCGCTCACCGCATATTCGACCTCGAACAGGTTATCGCCCATATATTCGACCCTGTTCCAGCCGTCATATTTGGCGAGCTGGGCGGCAAATTTTTTCAGGCCTTCGTCATCACCGGGAACCGCGCCGCCGAGAATCGAGCGCATGGCTGCATTTTTCTGCTCTTCTTCCGCTCCGCTACCGGGGATCGACTCTTCATCGGCGGAGGGCAAATCCATCGGCTTGTCATCGCCTTCGGCCAATTGCATCTGGCCAACATAAGTGAAACTGTAGGTCCCGTCGTTCATCAATCGCAATTGCGATTCAAACTTTCCCGGCAACAGCAGACAAGCGGCCAGCAGCAAGGGCGCGGCCAGAGCCAGCGCCGATTTGCAATATTTCCCCATGATCACTCCCCCTTTTTTCTGGTATACTCCGCATATAAGGCAATGGCCGCGGCATTGGAAACATTCAGGCTTTCCATCTTGCTGCTCATCGGCAGCCGCGCCAGCGTATCGCAATGCGCCGCGACATTCTGCCGCAGTCCTTCGCCTTCCGCGCCCATGACCAGCGCCAGCTTGCCGGTGCCCATCGCGCTTTCCAGTTCGTCAGCGGCGTCGCCATCCAGTCCGATCCGCCAATAGCCGGCCTCGGCAATTTCATCGAGCGCCCGCGACAGGTTGACCACCCGGACCCAGGGAACAATTTCCAGCGCCCCCGAAGCCGACTTGGCCAGCACGCCCGATTCCGGCGGGGCATGGCGGTCCTGGGTGATGATCGCAGCGGCATCAAAGGCCGCGGCGGAGCGCAATATCGCGCCGACATTATGCGGGTCGGTAACCTGGTCGAGCAGCAGCAGCGGCCGGTCGCTCTGTTCGTCGAGAATCTCGCCCAGCCAGCGGTCGGGCAGGGGGTCGACATCGGCGACCATCCCCTGGTGCGGGGCGTCGCGCGGGATCACCCGGCCGAGATCGGCGACATCGCAGATCACGACTGCGATGTCCGACGGAATTTCTATCGTTGCCAGCGCCTCGCGGGTGATCGATATTTTCTTGATCACCCGTTCTGGATTGTCGAGCGCCGCCTCGATCGCGTGCCGCCCCCAGAATTTGAGTCCGCCACCGGTTTTCTTGATTGATTTGTTCTTGCGTGCCATTTTCCCCCTCTAGCGGCTAAGCAGCCTGCGGACAGCCCTTTTTTTCTGTCAATTTGCAAGGGCAGGCATTGACAGTTTGTCCTGCCTTCGTCATTGAGCCGCTCTTGTCGCCAATGGCGGCCTTGGATGCCCGGATGGACAGGTGGCCGAGTGGTTAAAGGCAGCAGACTGTAAATCTGCCCGTGTAAGCGTACATAGGTTCGAATCCTATCCTGTCCACCAACCCCCTCTAGGGGCCGCAGAGAACCAACAAACC
>NZ_JBGTDD010000013.1:0-25409 GCF_041748495.1 Parasphingorhabdus sp. | reverse complement strand
GTTGATGATCGGAGCTCCGGTTCAACCGGTCATTGCGCAAGACACTGTACACCCTGTCACCAATAATATTCCAAACGCATCTGTGCAGCTGGAATATCAGCTCCCACTTCTCGGACCGGATATAGAGGCTGTCGGCGGTGATCAGCCGATGCAAAGGGCGGCGCAGCAGGCCGCGGAATCGACCAGCCTGTCGGGCACGTTCACGGCTTCACCAGATGATAAACTCGGTTCCCCGACCCTGGATTCGCCGCCGGATAATGTCCCGTCAACTTCCGAAGCACCGGCCAGTGCCCAACCCGCCGGAGATGAGAACATCATCACGGTCACAGCCCGGCCGGAGACACCCGCTGATCCATTGATGGAATTGAACGCCGACTCCTTCGATGTCGTTCAGGACGTCGATCAGGCTTTCGTCCAACCGGTCGCCATGGCCTATAAAAAGGCGATCCCAGCGCCAATCCGCAGCGGACTGCGCAACTTCCTGAGAAACCTCGGCGAACCGGTCGTCTTTTTCAACTTTCTCTTGCAGCTGAAGCCTGGCAAGGCGGTCGAAACTCTCGGCCGTTTCACGATCAATACGACGATCGGTATCGGTGGTTTGCTTGATACGGCGAAAAGGCCGCCGTTTCACCTGCCCCACAGATCCAATGGATTCGCCAACACGTTCGGCTATTATGGCATTGAACCGGGGCCCTTTCTGTTTCTGCCGCTGGCGGGGCCGACCACGGTTCGCGATCTGGTCGGTGGCGGCCTCAATCTGCTTTTCCTGCCCACCATCGTCGGCAAGCCCTTTACCGAACGCGCCTTGACGGTTCCAACCGGCATATTGAGCGCGCTGGACAACCGGATCGAGTTCGACGAACAGATAAATGCGTTCCAGACCGGCGATGCTGACCCCTATACGGCCGCTCGCGAATTCTACCTGAATCAACGGCAGACAGAGATTGATATATTGCGCGGCCGGATACCCGATCCCTTGAGCAGGAAGTCAAGCGCGACCGGATCAACTTCCTCGCCAGACATCCAACCCAGTGCGCCAGACGCAATAGAAGCTTCCGCTCCGGAAGCGAATTCCGGCATATCCGTACCTGCCGATCAGCATGAACCAGAAACCGATCCGGTCCCATCCCCACTTGATCCGGATATGTGATCCAAACCACCAAAGCGATCAGACCCTAGCCGCGCTCCGCCAAGACCGCGTTCTCCACCCCGATCCGGTGGCGCAGCAGGATCGCGTTGAGGATCGAGAAGATCAGCGCCACAGCGGGCAGGCCCAGCATGAGCGGCACGATGGCAATCTCTAATATCACCACCAGATAATTGGGATGGCTGACAAACCGGTACGGCCCCCGCCTGACCCGGTCGAAATGCGGTGCCGAGATGATTCGCGTCGTCCACCAGCGGCCAATGCTGGCCAGCGTCCATATTCGCAGCATTTGCGTGGCGACGAATAGCGCGAGAAGCGCGACATGGATATCCTGTTGCGGGTCAACCAGCAAGGCGATGATCGCAAGCCAGGCGCTGTGGAGAAAGATGAAATAATGATAATGATCGGCGCCATGCTCCTGCCCGCCTTCGCTGAGCAGCCGCTTGGTGTTGCGGTTGGCGTACACGAGTTCGCTCAGCCGCTGGGCCACGATATAGACCAGAAGCCAGGTTACCAGTGTCGGACCGGAGGTGAATATGGCACCCAGATTATCGGTCATGCCGCACCCGCCGGATCGAGGATGGCAAGCGCCGCAGTAAATCCGGGGCCAAGAGCGGTGAGCAAGATCGGCTTTTCAGGTGTCCGGGCAAGCAATTGTTCGAGCACGAACAGTACAGTCGGCGACGACATGTTGCCATGCTGCCTGAGTATCTCCCGGGTTGCTGCTATCCCGTCAATTTCCGGGGCGAAATAAGCTTCCAGTGCTTCTACCACCCTGCCGCCGCCGGGATGGCAGGCGGGTTCGGACAGGTCCGACATCAATAGGCTGTGCGCTGCCAGGAATGAATCGCAATAGGGGGCGAAATCCTTGGTCACAAAAGTCGGTATATCGCGGGCCAGCACCAGATCAAAGCCGGTTGCACCAATGTCCCACCCCATCATGTCGCGCGTGCTGGGCCAGGTCTTCTGGCCGAATGCACGGAACGAGGGAGCAATCGACTGTCCTGCCTTGCCACTGATCACCGCAGCGGCACAGCCATCGGCAAACAGCGCGGTGGCAATCATGTTCTTCTTGTCAAACTGGCTATAGTCGTAAGACAGGCTGCATAATTCGAGCGCAATCATCAGGACATTCTGGCCGCCATTGGCTGCAGCAAGATCATTGGCCAGCCGGAGCCCGAGCACGCTCCCGGCGCAGCCATAGCCGAACACCGGAATGGTCTGGGTTGACTGATCGAAACCCATCGCCTCGATCATCCGGCTGGGGATTGACGGCGTCATCGTGCCGGTTGTCGAGATCAGCACGATCGCATCAATATCGGTGGGCATGAGCGTCGCCTTGTCCAGAGCATCTCGAGCCACCTTGTGCGCCAATCCTGTGCCCACCTGATCATAGATCGCCGCCCGACTGGCCCAGCTGCGCGGCTGCAGATAAAATTCAGCTTCGCAGGCAAGGTAGCGCTGTTCGATACCGCTATTGCCCAGGATCTGTGCCAGTCGGGCAGGCAGCGCTGCGCCTCGCGCCTGGGCCAGGACTGCCAGCACTTCTGCTTGCGTGATCCGGTGGTCAGGAATGGCGGTGGCGATCGATATCAAAGTGGACATTGGGCACTTTCGCTGTTGAGATTGCTTCTGTACAGCACAGGCCGCATCGAACCATTGAAATCTGGCCTGATGCACCAAATGCGGTATGACCGACCGCATCGCAAGGATGATCTCCGGAAGCACCGGATTAGGAGGACTTGGATCAGCAGATTGTGTTTTATTGTGCACTGCACCATTTTTCTTGACATCGACCTTCTCCTGCCCTATTTGTGCACTGCAACATAGAAGTGAGATAACCGATGGCTGATACAAAAACCGAAACATCTACTGCTCCGGCAGCGAAAGAAACCGGCTCGCTCTCTGCCGAGGCCGCTTATTCTGCGGCGGCTTCCGCCGTCAATATTTCCGACAAGCCGGCTGCTGAATCAGCGCCGGTCGAGAAAGCCGCAGCCAATCCTGCTCCGGTAAAAACCGAAACCCAAAAGCCGGTGGCTCCAGCTGCTAAACCGGCAACAGCGGCAAAGCCTGCTGTCAAAAAATCCGCAGCATCCAAACCGGCAACAAAGAAGGCCGCAGCCAAGCGTAAAGTCGCTGCAAAGCCCGTTGCCAAAAACACATCGACCAAACAGACCAAAGGAACCCAAAAAATGGCTACCACCAAAACCACTGCAACCAAGCGCGTTGTGAAAAACACCAAGGCTGCCAACACCAAGGCTGCCAATACCGCCAAGAAGGCCGCTGAAAATCTCGGTTCGCGCTTCGAAAAGCTGACCGCCGACGCCCAGGCCCGTGCAAAAGCTGCTGCGGATCGTGCCGTTGCAATGTCGAAGACCGCTGTTGAATTCAACCGCGAGAATGTCGAAACCCTGCTCGAGAGCGGCAAGATTGCTGCAAAAGGTGCTCAGGAAATCGGCCAGACCAACCTGAAATATACCCGCGAGAATTTCGTTGAAGCGAGCCGCGCCTTGCAGGGTTTGTTCAGCGTCGCAACGCCGAGAGACATGTTTGAAAAGCAGGCTGACTATGTGCGTAGCGGACTGGACCGGGTTATGGACCAGACTTCGAACAACGCCGACGCCGTTGTGAAGCTCGCCGGCAAGACCTATCAGCCGATTGCTGATCGCGTCAGCGAAATCCGCAAGGAACTGAAAAAAGCCGCTTAAGCCGCTTTTCCAATCGATCAAAAAAGGACCGTTCCCTTGGAGCGGTCCTTTTTATTGGTGCCGCCTTGACAGAGGCAACGGCAAAAGCTGTCAATACTATCAATCCGCCACTTGCCCTCGGGGGTAAAAATACCATATCCTGTGACTGATGATGAACCAGAAGATTCTTTACCCATTGACGAAGTCCCCTCGGCCAGATCGTGCCAGCGACCAGCCGGTCATGGGGGGCGATGCCGACAAGGGGCCCGATGACGGGGACGATACAAATATTGGCATTGCGACCAAGACAAGGGCCAAGACCAAAAAGCCCAGCCCGTACAAAGTGCTCATTCTCAACGATGATTATACGCCGATGGAATTTGTCGTGCTGGTACTGAAGCGATTTTTCAACATGGACATCGATGAAGCCACGCGCGTGATGCTGCATGTGCATCAGAAAGGTGTCGGCGTCTGCGGGACGTTCAGCTATGAAGTGGCGGAAACGAAAGTCACCCAGGTGATGGATTTCGCGCGCAAGAACGAACATCCTCTGCAATGCACGCTTGAGAAGGCCTGACGTAAACCAAGGAAGTCATTATGCCCGAGACCCCCGTTATCACGATTGATATTGTCTCGGATGTCGTGTGCCCCTGGTGCATCATCGGCTATAAGAAGCTCGAAAAGGCCATGGCCCGTTTTGAAGGCCAGGCGCGCTTTGAACTGAGCTGGCATGCCTTTGAACTGAATCCGTCCATGCCACCGGAGGGACAGTCGATCAACGAGCATATGGCGCAGAAATATGGCGCCATCCCGGAACAGAGCAAAGCGAACCGGGAACGCTTGCGTAACGCCGGCGATGAACTCGATTTCACCTTCAGCTATCATGAGGATATGCGGATGGTGAACACGTTCGATGCCCACAGACTGTTGCACTGGGCCGGGGGGACCGGCAAGCAAACCTCTCTCAAACTGGCGCTGTTCAAGGCCCATTTCACCGATGGCCGGGACGTCAGCGATCATCATACCCTGGTCGAAATCGCCTCGTCGGTCGGCCTAGATAAAAAGCGCGCCAGCGATCTGTTGGCAACGGATATGTTCGCCGCCGAGGTTCGCGCAGAGGAAGCCGAGTGGCAGGACCGGTTCATCACCGGCGTGCCTGCCTTCATCTTCAACAGGAAATTCATGGTCCCCGGCGCGCAGGAACCCGACGTCTTCGCCAATATTATCGAGAGCAAGCTGCTCAAGAAAGCCGCCTGATAGCTAGGTTTCTTCCAGCAATTCGATGATATTGCCGAACGGATCCCGGCCATAGACCGCTTTCTGCGTCCCGAAATCGACCGGCGGCCCGACAAACGTCATCCCCGCTGCCTGCAGCCGGGCATATTCGCCCTCGATATCCTCGACCGCCAAAGCCATGTGGGGATAGCCGAGATCGGCTGGATCGCTGCGCCGGTCCCGTGGCTCCGGCGTCGCATATTGCCACAGTTCGATGCAGATATTGGGGCCTTTCAGCATCGCCATCTTCGCTGCAAAACCGGGCAGTCCGACGGCCGCACCGGCTTTGTCATTGTCGGCTGCTACGTCGCTGCGCCAGTCGAGTTCGAAGCCGAGCACATCGCGGTAAAAGGCCAGCCCCGCTTCGATATCGGGAATGCCGATCGCGATATGGTGAATGCCCTTGATCATCGGCTCGCCTTTTGCTTTGGCGGCATCGGGAAAAATCCGGATGTCCGTTCGATATAGTCCGCATAGTCCGGCCGGTTCTTTTTCAGGCTTTTCTCCAGCAGAGGGGCACCGCTCCATTTCATCAGGGTAAAGCTGAGGAACAGCGGACCGATCACGGCCGTCCACACCGGCCATCCCATCGGCGACGCCGCCAGCCAGATTCCCCACCAGGCGCAGAAATCGCCGAAATAATTGGGGTGGCGGGTATATTTCCACAATCCGCTGTCCAGCACCTTGCCCTTATTACCCGGATCGGCCCGGAATGCCTTGAGCTGCATATCGCCGATCGTTTCGAAGCCGATGCCGATCAGGGCAATCACGGCGCCGATGATCGAGATGACCGGCAGCCCGTCGGAGTCAGCCAGCAATATACCGAGCTGTGCCGGTAGACAGACGATGAAAAGCAGCGGTATCTGCAGCGCCCATGCCCTGAGCAACGCGGCCCTTGCAAAGCTCATGCCCTGCTTGTCCATCGCCTGGCCCAGAATTTTCTTGTAGCGCGGGTCCATCCCCTCCTTGCGCCAGCGCAGGAAAAGATGTGTGCCCAGCCTGATCCCCCAGAGCGCGGTCAGCGCCCAGATGACATAAGCGAGCGACCCGGGATTGTCGGTCTGTACGAAGGATGCGCTAGCCATGATCGCCATGCCATAGGCCCAGAAGGCATCGATGAACGACACGTCGCGGATCCGTATCGATATCAGCCACAGGATGATCATGATTGTGACCAGCAGCCCGAAATTCAGGCCTAGCGCTCCCAGCAAATTCAAATCACTTCTCCTTCCAGATGTGGATCAGGATTGGCTCCCGGCTCGGTCGAGACAATATCGCGCATCGCTTTCTCCGGATATTTCGGCGTCACGCTATGGTAAAACGCGCTGAGCTTCTGCATGTCCGCCTTATAGTCGCCCGACGGCATGAACGATGGCCCGAGCCCCCCGGTTTTTTTCGAATAGTCCATCAGGCCGATGATCAGCGGCACCTTTGCCTTCAGCGCGATATAATAGAAGCCGGTCCGCCATTGCTTGACACTGCCGCGAGTACCCTCCGGTGGGATCGTCAGCAGAAAATCATCGCGCCGGGCAAATTCCCGGACCATTGCATCGACCATATTCTGCGATTTCGAGCGGTTCACCGGGATACCCCCCATGCGCCGCATCATCCCGCCCCACGGCCATTGGAACAGGCTGTCCTTGCCGATCCAGTAGGACTTGATCTTCAGCTTGTTGGTCAGCCCGAAGAAATAGAGGAAATCCCAGTTGCTCGTATGCGGAGCAGCGATGATCACCGCCTTTCTGGGCGGTGGATTTTCCTGCACCGCGGTCCATCCGTTGATCGTATAAACGAACACGGAAAAGCGACGGACAATTTCCGACAACCAGTTCGGCTTGATTTCCTCGTGCACGCATCCTCCCCTCGCGGGTTCGGGCGCCGCGTTCAACTGGATACCATAAGTCCATTTTCCGACCGCGCAACGAAAGATGTCCGTTGGTGCAGTCATGCATGGCAGGTGCTGCATATTAAATATTGTTGGAGTTCTCACCACCGCAATCAGTATGGCACAGATCTGCTTCCTCATCCTCCAGTTCGATCTGGATGGTGACATGGTGAATGGCAAAGCGGCTTTTCATTTCCTTTTGCACCGCCGCCAGAAAACCTTTTCCCGGATGGCCAGCCGGCACGACCAGATGGGCGGTCATCGCCGTTTCGCTGGTGCTCATTGGCCAGATGTGCAGGTCATGCACGGCTTTGACACCGGGCAAGGACGCGAGATAGGCCATGACCTCTTCGAGATCGATATTCCTGGGCACGCCCGCCAGCGACATGCGCACGGCTTCGGACAGCAGTCCCCAGGTACTCCAGAAGATCAAGGCTACGATCAGCAGACTGATTAACGGATCGATCCAGTTCATCCCGGTGAAGTAGATGAGTATACCGCCCGCCACGACGCCTGCCGAGACGGCGGCATCGGCCATCATGTGCAGAAACGCACCCCGGATGTTGATATCCTCTTTCTGGCCTCGCACGAACAGCATCGCCGTGCCGAAATTGATAACGATGCCAAGCGAGGCGACAATGATGACAGTGACCGAAGAAATCGGGCGGGGGGCGCCGAATCGCTCGATCGCTTCCCAGGCAATGGCACCGCACGCCACCAGCAGAAACAGCCCGTTGAGCAGAGCCGCCAGGATCGATGATCCCCCCAGTCCATAGGTGAACCGCTTGCTCGGCGGCCTTTTGGTCAGTTCCGCACCGGCCCAGGCCACCGCCAGGCCCATCACGTCGGACAGATTGTGCCCCGCATCGGCGAGCAGCGCCATCGATCCGGAGATCAGGCCGTAAACGACCTCAACGATAATATATAGGATATTCAGGGTGATGCCGAGCGCGAAGGCGCGGCTAAAATTGGTCGGCATATGCCCATGCGCGCCAGGACGGTCATGGTGGCTGTGGTTGGCATGGCTGTGCTTGTGATGATGACCTGCGGACATCTGCGCTCCGACCGTTGCACTGCGAAGATTCTGTGCTTCGATTACACCGATCAGCCGGAGCGGTCCATATTTTTTATTAATATTTTCCGTATGTTATATCATATGGCGAGAGACTATGTCGTCGGATCAGTCGACAATCAGCCCAATCGCCAGATAGATGATGATGGCGGAACCAAAGCCGAAAATGGTCGCGAGCACGAAAATCACCCGGAGCAGATTGGCATCCATGCCGCTCCAGTTGGCCAGCCCGGAGCAGACGCCCATCAGCTTGCCATTGGCCTTGTCGAGTTTCAGTTTCTTTTTCATGGGTCGGTTGCTTTCTCTGTTCGATGAGACGGGTTCCGGCCAGCTGCGCGACCGGGATTCTGGGCTTTTGTCTTTGCTGGCCATCAGATCACCAACGACGATGTCTGGTTGACCGCTGGCATGATGCTCGCGCCAACAAACAAGGCTGCTGAGACCGCCGCAGCAATTGCTGCGGAAACTGAATGCTGAAAACTGAGTGACATAATTTTTCCTTTCCCTGACCTTTTGAGCTTAAGCGATTACGGAGACAGCGTCGTTGATCGCCGGACCGACACTGGCACCAACAAATATTGCGGCGGAGAAGATAGCGGCTACGGCGGCGGAGATACTGCTGGAGACATTCGAGAACATGATGATTTCCTTTCGGTTTTAAACTGTTTCTCACATCATTGCGAGGATGTCAGATACATTGCATGGGTTGTGCCAGTTTTATATTCATGCTGTTTATCAATATGTTAGATGAAATTCCTGTTCAGGCACCCTTCATTGGAAACTGATATTTGGGAAATTTCCCTAAATATTGGCAATCAATGAATTTGCTTCTCTTCACCGGGAGCGAAAGCTAGTGACGAACCCGACAATGACCTTGACCCAGCTCACTCTGCACAACTTTCGCAACTATCCCCAATTGCGCCTGGACGCCGCTCCCGGCTTCATGGTTTTCAGCGGTGCCAATGGCGCTGGCAAAACCAATATTCTGGAAGCAGTGTCGCTGCTCGCGCCGGGACGCGGACTGCGGCGCGCATCGCTTCGCGATATCGCTTGCCAAAATGGTCCAGGCGGTTTTGCCGTCGCCGCGCAACTGGACGATATCAAACTGGGAAGCGGCACCAGCATAGACGCGCCCCATCGACGCAAAACCCGGATCAACGAATCCGCTGTCCCGACAAATGATCTGGCAGAATGGCTCTCGATCTTGTGGCTGACGCCAGCGATGGACCGGCTGTTCACCGAGGGTCCGGCGGGACGACGGAATTTTCTCGACCGTCTCGTTACCGCGCTGGAACCGGGGCATGCACGGAACTGCGCTCGCTACGAAGCCGCACGGCGCGAACGCAATCGGCTTCTCGCCGATGCCTATCCTGAAGACCAAAACTGGATAGACGGCCTGGATGGACATCTGGCACGATTTGGTTCGTCGGTTGCGGAAGCTCGGGAACGGGTGGTGTCGGCTTTGAACCACAAGCTGCAACAGTCGGACAGCATGATATTCGCGACACCCGCACTGCAACTTGCGGACGATCACTTGCGCTCAGAGCAGCAACTTCAACAAATGCTTCAGCAAAATCGCACGGCAGACCGCGCAGCCGGCCGCACGATGCGAGGGCCTCATCGGACCGATCTCCACGTTATTCATGCCGCGAAGCAGCAGCAGGCCGAGAGATGTTCGACCGGGGAACAGAAAGCCCTGCTTTTTTCAATCATTTTGGCGCAGGCAGATTTGATCGCCGAACGGCGCGCTAGCCGGCCGATATTGCTGCTCGATGAAGTGGCCGCCCATCTTGATCCGCAACGCCGCGCAGCCCTCTTCAGCAAATTGACCGAACGCGGCGGTCAAGTCTGGCTTACCGGCACCGAGCCGGAATTGTTCAAGGATATTCCAGATAACGCACTGCATTTTGAAGTAGCGGACGGGACCGTCCGGCGCCGGTAATATCCGGTTCGGACCCAACATGGTTTACGCGTGATTCACAATGATCATTAGCGATGACTTTCCACCTGGCGTTTATCGCCGAACGGATGAACGCAACGGCTCTCAAAAACTCGGTGATCGTATTTCGCAATGCGATCATTCCGATCCTGCTGGCGTTACAGGCCATTTGCCTGCCCACTCCTGCGCACGCGGAAGATTATCTGCAATGTGTGCCCTTTGCCCGCGACCTGAGCGGAATCCAGATTTATGGCGACGCCCATAGCTGGTGGGATCAGGCAGATGGGCGTTATCATCGAGGGGCCAATCCAGTTGAAGGTGCCGTTTTGTCGCTCCCCGGCTACGGCGACATGCAACTGGGGCATGTCGCAGTGGTGAGCGAGATTGTCGACAACCGGAATATTCTGATCAGCCACGCCAACTGGTCGCCTATCAATGGTCGCCGGGGACAGATCGAGCATGGCGTCGCTGCTCAAGATATTTCGCCGGGCAATGACTGGAGCCTCGTCCGCATCTGGTATGCGCCGATCGGCAAGCTGGGGACCACTGCCTTCCCGGTGAACGGATTCATCTATCCGGCGCGGCCCGCCAAGCATGCCGGTCGCCAATGGGCTGCGGCAAAGCCGCGACAGGAAAGGCGAGAGCCCAATCGCGCGCTGTTCGATCGCCGGCTTACCACAGAGCTTGCGCAAGTCGCTGATCGGGAAGCGCCGAACGGTGCGGAATCACGGGATCTGATCGGGGAATTGCTGGACAGAGTGGGCAACTGAAGCCAGATTGCAGCGCTATGCTGCAGACCGGAACCATCGCATGATCAAACGCCCCGCAGCCTGCCTGGTGATTCTCGCCGGCGGCCAGTCATCCCGCATGGGGACCGACAAGGCGGTGTGCAGGATAGATGGCGAGCGGCTGGTCGACATCCTGATCACGAGATTTGTCGGCAAGGCGGAGCGGCTATGGCTGTCGGCGCGGGAGGACTATGACACCGGGCTGGAGATCATCGCCGATGCTCCGGATGCACCGGGTGGCCCGGTGGGCGGAATATTCACGGTGGCGACGCGGTTGCAGGAGATGGGGATCTGCGGATTTGTCACGGTCCCCGTCGATGCGCCGCATGCGCCAGCGGACCTGATCCAACGGCTGGCGGCTAGCGGCAAGTGCGCGGTCGCGGGCGATGAGCAGCGCATCCATCCGACCTTTGCCTATTGGCGCTGCGATGTGGTCGGCGCTGTCCGCAGTGTGTATCAGCCCGGCGAGCGGGCACCATCGCTGCGCTGGCTGGCGGAGCGGTGCGGGGCCGAGGCGGTGCGCTGGGGCGACCCGGCTTTGTTCATGAACATCAACCGGCCAGACGACATGATCACTGCCGCTACTGCAAAAAAAGCCGGCGCTTGACGGGAAGCACCGGCTTGTTTTTGCAAGGAGGGCCACTGCAGACCCTCGTCAGGAAGCCGAAGCCTAGTCGAGGCGACGGATTTCAGTCTTGGTCAGGGTGGTGACCAGCTTGCCGTCGCTGTTCGACAGGGTCGAAGCTTCGATACGCCGGACTTTGCCTTTGTAAATGACCAGAACGTCGCCGGCGTCGGTGACACGGTTGACCTTGGCAACCGAAGAGCCAGTGGCGTCATAGAGACGCTCGTTGCGTTCGACTTCAGCGGCAGCTGCTGCCGGAACCGTGAAGGACAGCGCGGTGGCCGCGAGGATCAGGGAGGATAGTTTACGCATGGTTGAACTCCATTTGGTGAGGGATATGTCTCGCGACTATGACCGCGGGCAATTAAGTTGCAATTTGAAATGCTGCACCTGCGAGTTGCATTTTTGCAATTGACCGTTGCAGCGCCAGAAAAACCCCGAAATACAAACATCTTGTCCGCCCAGCGGAAATTGTGCATGTTCTCCCTCCTTTCCATTTTGATGAGGTTTCCATGATCCGCACCGCCTTGGCCCTTTCCCTCGCCGCCATTGCCGTTCCGGCGCAGGCCCAAAGCAGCGATGTCATGCGCGACATTTCCGCGCTGATCGACGCCCGTTCGGACAAGGCTGCGCAAAACGCGCGTCAGCTTTGGGAATGGGCGGAAGTGGGCTATCAGGAACAAAAATCGAGCGGCCTGCTGCAGAGCGAACTGAAAGCCCATGGGTTCACCATCACGCCGGGCGTCGCCGAAATCCCGACCGCGTTCATAGCCGAATATGGCAAAGGCGGCCCAGTGATCGCGATTCTGGCGGAATATGACGCTTTGCCCGGGATCAACCAAGATGCCGTGGCCACCCGCTCGCCGATCGAGGGCAAGGGTGCGGCCCATGCCTGCGGCCATAATCTGTTCGGTGCTGGATCGGTGGAAGCCGCGATTGCGGTGAGCAAATGGCTCAAGCAGAGCGGCACATCTGGCCGGGTACGGCTGTACGGCACGCCAGCGGAAGAAGGCGGGAGCGGCAAGGTCTATATGGTCCGCGCGGGTTTGTTCGATGATGTCGATATTGCGCTCCACTGGCATGCCGATGACGAAAATTCGGCCGCCGCCCAAACGACATTGGCCAACCGCTCGGCCAAATTCCGGTTCCGTGGCACATCCGCCCATGCCGCCGGCGCCCCCGAAAAGGCGCGCTCGGCTCTCGACGGGGTCGAATCGTTCAACATGATGGCGAATATGATGCGCGAGCATATCCCGCAGCAGTCGCGGATCCATTATGTGATCACCGAAGGCGGCACCGCCCCCAATGTCGTGCCCGATTTTGCTGAAGTCTTCTATTATGTCCGGCACCCGGACCCCAGCGAAGTCGACGCGATCTGGGCGCGTCTGGAGGATGCGGCGCGCGGCGCGGCGATGGGGACCGGCACCAAAGTCGACTGGGAAGTGATCCACGGCAACAATCCGCTGCTGGTCAACGAGCCGCTGGCGAAGATGATGGACGCCAAATTGCGGCAGGTCGGCGGGATCAGCTATACGCCTGCAGAACAGAAATTTGCCGAGACCATCCACGCCAGCTTTGACAAGCCCGCATTGCAACTCGGCAGCCAGGAAGAGATCCAGCTTTATGATGTTTCGCTCGGCTACGGCTCGACCGATGTCGGCGATGTGTCCTATGCCACGCCGACTGTCGGCCTGCGCACCGCGACCTGGGTGCCCGGCACTTCGGCGCACAGCTGGCAATCCTCGGCCGCGAGCGGCATGTCGATCGGCTTCAAGGGTACGCAGGTGGCAGCCAAGACGCTGACGCTGGCGGCGATCGAACTGTATACCAACCCGGAATTGCGCGCCGAGGCCAAGGCCGAATTCGACAAGGCACGCGGGCCGGATTATCAGTACAAGTCGCTGTTGGGCGATCGCGATCCACCGCTGGATTACCGGAAATAAGCGGAGCGCGGACGGCCGGAGAGAGCGGGCGAGACTCGTTGTTATCGCTACAGTTTATGGCCTTGGCCTCGCTGTAGGAAAGAAGGACCTCAATTTCACCGGGCGGCAGCGATCGTCCGCTTGCCATCGAGTGCGCCAACGTGGCGGGCCAGTATCGGTACCAATTTTTAATCAATAAAACAATTAGTGTAACTAAGTAAATGAATTGGATCAGAATCGGTTTGTGCGTTAGGAGGACGGGACAATCAGAAAGGAATGATCATGACGTTACATATCGGAGACACCGCCCCCGACTTCACCGTGGACACCCAGAATGGAGAAATCAGACTGCACGAATGGGCTGGCGACAATTGGGTGTTCTTTTTCAGCCACCCAGCGGATTTCACCCCGGTCTGCACCACTGAAATGGGACGCACCGCACAACTCGCCGAAGAATTTGCGAAACGCCGCACCAAGCCTCTCGGCCTCTCGACCGATACGGCAGAGGAACATCGCAAATGGATCGAGGATGTCAACGAAACGCAGCACACCAACCTTACATTTCCCATCGTTGCAGATGCAGATCTGGCAATTGCAAAGATGTACGACATGATTCATCCTGACCAAAGCGAGACCGCGGCGGTCCGCTCCGTGTTCATCATCGATCCGGAGAAGAAGATCCGCCTCACGATGACCTACCCGATGAGCGTTGGGAGGAATTTCGATGAAATTTTACGGGTCATCGATGCCCTGCAGTTGAGCGACCGGAAGCGTATTGCTACGCCCGCAGACTGGCAGGTCGGCAAGGAAGTGATCATTCCACCATCGATCACCAACGATGAGGCAAAAAGCCTTTTCCCACAGGGCTGGACCGAACATCGGCCCTATTTGCGGACAACCAGTGTAAGCTAGGTCCCATTGCCTCGATCTCGGTTCAACAAAAGTTACGGTAACAGACTGCTCAACTGACAAGCCCACTCAGGTTTCGCCAGAACCCTGTCACCGTAATTTTTATAGCCTTCCCCGGTGAGCAGATCGTGCGTCACTCCGGGAGCTTTCGCCAAAAAAGGTGACCCCGCCGGAATGGCAGGGCCACCTTTTCCTGTCGGCTGTGCGCTACTGGCTTGGCCAAAAGCGCTGCTGGGCGCTTATTGCTTCTGCTGTTCCGCGATTGCCAGTTGCACCCGCTGCTTGAGCTCCGGATTTGTCTCGGACGCCTGGACAATGGTATTGAACTTGAACGTATCGAGATTGCTGCTCTCGACCGCTGCCGTCATCGCCGTCTGCTTCTCGTCGGTGCCCAGCGAGGTATCGGTCTGGATCTTGTTGACCTCGATCACCGCCTTGGCAAAATTGTCGATGTCCTGCGGGGTGATCGTTACTTTCGTCTTCCCCTCTGCTCCCGGAGTCGGGGTGGCGGACGGTGTGTCCGCAGCGGGGGGCGGAGGTGCCTGAGTCGGGGTTTGGGCCGATGCGGCACTGGCGCCCAGCAGAGCGATTGCGCTGATCATGGTCTTGGGAATATTCTTCATTTTTGTTTCTCCAAATTGGGGGATTAATGGGTTCAGATCATGTTGAAACATGGAATGGTGGCAGATTCAGCTTAATTTCGATAGGTCGTTGCTCATGAAGGGTTAGTAGAAGATAGGTAAATATCCGTCATTAAAATAACAATTGAAAATTATTTCTATTTGATAACAACTAGTTTATATTTCTATTTCTTTTTAATCTTCTGGTGATAGGCATATTATTCTATAAGGTATTTTCAGTATTCATTATATGGATTGCACTTTTCGGATATCGAATAGATTCATTGTCGCCATTGTAAGGCGCAACGCGACCCGCCCATATCGTGCGTCCTGTCGCGACGACTTCTCTGGCACGTCCGTCGTGCATTGGCCTCGACTCAAGGGGTCGACCCAAAAAAGAACGGCCCCGCAATCCCGGGGCCGCCCTGTTCTCTCGCTTGTAAGCCGCTGGTTCAGCTATACGCCGGTTCCAGCGGGCGTGCGGCCTCCATGGTGCCGCTCACCTGATTTGGCCTCATGGCGTTGGCCGCCTTTATCTCGACCAGCTTGCGGTCAAGATGCCGGGCGCGCTTGAGGCGCATTTGCCGGGTCAGGAAAGGATTTTGCGGAGTCGGCATGGCGTCGACATGAGCCATGAAATATCCGCTTTGGCGGGACAGGTCAGCCTCGCCCAGATAGGGTCGCGGTGCAGCGGCTACCCGGCGCTGGGCATTTTTGACATGGCGGTCGGCCTTGCTACGCGGCGCCTCGAAAGGCGGCAGATTGCCCACAAAGGCCGAGAAATCGGTCTTGGTCGAGGCACTGCGCTGCGCAGCCAGCGCTGCCGAACCAGGCTCTGCCACGACCGGTTCGCCGCGAAGCTCCGGCATCGTTGCAGCCATTACCGGATCCGAATCCGGTTCGCCTTGATCAGCGGCGACAACTGGCTGCGCCCTGACCTTGCGGCGGCGACTGGCAGCATAGGCACCGACACTACCAACGCCGAGCAGGGCGGCGAGCGCAGCGAGCAGACCCCAGTCGGTTTCACCGGAAAGGTCGGCAGGCGTAGCCGCGCCTTCGGGTGTGGCTGGTGTCGACTGCATAATCGGGGGCACGGCGTCAAAGCCGGCGACACTGTCGCCCGTGCTCTCAGCATTCATCGTCTCGGCTTCGCCATTGGCGGGGCCAGTAGTAGCGGCAGGGGTGGAGGCGGCCGACGCAAGGGCCGGTGCGCTATCCGTACGAACGCGGGCGGGCGAAGCGGTCGTAGATGCAGCTTTCGCTGCCGCGGCTTTGGCCGCGGCCTGGCGGGCCTGCTGCTCGCGCTCGATCTGGGCCAGTGCCTCGGGCGCAACCGTAGCGGCGCCGAATCCGCCCTGTGTCGCGAGATCATCGGCGCCATTGGGGGTGACGGGCGCTATGGTACGGGCTTCGGCGGACGGGATGCTGGTCACAGGGGGAGACTGCATCGCCGGTGCCGGAGCAGGAGACGGCGTCGGCACCGCGACCGGCGACTGCATCGGCATGTCGGATGGCGCGATCACGCTCTGCGCCTGAGCGGGTGCGGCAGCGATGCCGGCTGAAATCGCCAGCATGCTGATCATTGACAGGGGGCCAGCGGACTTTGCCGACAGGCCGTTGCGGACGGGAGTGTTGTTATTGATCATTTCATTTCTCCTAATGTAGTGACCAATCAACTCCCCTGAATGAATTTCGACCTCCCGACATGGGATGACAGGTATCAATAGTTGCGACGAACCGAGTTTCTGAACGTGCTATTCATGCAGCATTCAGCGAATTCGCTCATTTGTTAATGTGCGGTTCAGCGAATTTTGCCGTGCCCGGCGGGAAAACCCTTCGCTCTTCGGTGTCATTGGGTCGGGAGGCCGTTATGATGGCCAGCCCGAGCCCTTACTCCCACCAATAAGCCGCACGTTTCCTGTTGCCTGTGACCAGTTCGTTCATCGTCAATGGATCATAAAGCCGTCCGTTGAGCATCACCCGGTTGATCTGGTCACTGGCCCGGATATCGGTGCTTGGATCGGCGTCGAGGACAAGGAGGTCGGCAAGCTTGCCGGCTTCCAGCGAACCGATATCGGCCTCCATCCCAAGCGATCTGGCCGATTCAATCGTGCCGGCCGCCAGCGCCTCAACCGGGGTCATGCCGCCCCGGACGAAGGACCAGAGTTCCCAGTGGCTGGCGATGCCGGCTTGCTGGCCATGCGCGCCGATCGCGACCTTGACCCCGGCATCGGCCAGTTTCTTGGCCTCGCGGGCATTGTCATCGTCGACGAAATTGCTTTCCGGCGCGGTGGTCCGGCGAGCGGTGGCGGCTGTCAGGATCGTTGGCGGGGTGTGGACGAGCAGCGGATTTTCCCAGACATTGGTAGCCTGCCGCCAATAGGGATCGCCGGCCAGGCCGCCGTAACTGACCACCAGCGTGGGCGTGTAATTGGTCTGCGACTGGGAGAACATCTGGACGACATCATCGTAAAAAATTTCCAGCGGGATATTATGCTCCAGCGTCGAGTTGCCATCGGCGACCAGCGCCATGTCCATGCCGAACAGGGATCCGCCCTCGGCAACCACCAGCATGTTTTCCTGCCGTGCGGCCTCGACCACCTGCTGGCGCTGTTCGCGGCGCGGCTGGTTGTAATTCTTGACGCTATTGCCGCCCTGCGCCTTCAGCCGGCGGACATGGGCGAGTGCATCGTCCAGATTGTTGATCTCGGCATAGACGTTGGCGGACTTTGCACCATAGACAATTTCTCCGGTCGAGAAAATGCGCGGCCCGAGGATCATGCCAGCGCGCTGCATCTCGCCGGCGACAAATATCTCGCTGGCCCGGCTCGACGGATCGTGGATGGTGGTGGTGCCAAGCGCGAGATTTTGCAGCAGCGACCAGTTTTGCTGCGGAACCAGCTCGTCACTGCCCTGCGGACCGTGGGCATGGGCGTCGATAAGCCCGGGGATGATGGTCTTGCCAGTCACATCGACGGTTTCGGCGCCGGCGGGGATGTTGATCTGCCCTTCCGGTCCGACCGCGACAATGCGGTTACCCTGAATGACGATCACGCCATTGTCGATGATCCCGCCATCCTTGCTCGCCATGGTGACAATCCGCGCGCCGGTGAGCGCGACGGTGCCAGACGGCTTGTCTGCCACTATCGTCCGTTCGAGCGAGACGCCGCTGGTCGGTGGCTGATATTTGGGCGCATCCTTGGCGGCTGGCGCATTGGGAAACAGCATGTTGGTCTGCGCCGAATAGACCGTTGGCCCAAGGCTCCAGTGCAGTTGTTCGCCGCCCTGTGACCAGTGAATATAGTCTGCACCGCTGGCGCTGACCCGGGTGACCGGCAGCGACTTGCTGGTCGGGCTGACCTCGACCGCCTGCGTGCCCGGCATCAGCGGCACGACATAGGCTTCGTAGCTCTGACGGAAAGCCAGATGCCGGCCGTCGGGCGACACGATATAGTCGTTGGTCAACTCACCCTTAGCATGGGTGCGCATGGCTTCGCCATTGAGATCGGTGCTGATCAGGACACGCTGGTCATCATCGCGGTCGAGCATGAATATCCGGTCGCTGGACGCGCCAAATTGCGGACCGGCGCTGCCCTTTTTGACGCGCACGGGAGCACCGCCAGAGGCGGTCACGCGATACACACCGTCCTCGACTGACCATTGCGGCGACGTCATATAGCCGCCTTCCTTCATCTCGAAGACGATCAGCTTGCCATCGGGCGAAAAATGCGGTCGGCCATAGTGGCCGGGCCGGGTGGTTATGGTGCGCGGCGAACCGCCGGCGGCGGCGACCGTCTTGATCTGGCCGAGCCCGCCATCGGTCCAGCCGACAAAGACGATCGACCGACCATCGCGTGACCAGGAGGGGAAAAGTTCGAGTTCGTTGCCGCTGGTCAGTCGCCTGGGCGTGCCGCCAGCCATGGGCCTGGTGTAGAGCTTGCCGAGGCTTTCAAACAATATGGTCCGGCCGTCGGGTGACACGGTGGCGAAGCGAGGCATCTTGCTGGTGAAACTGTCGGGCGCGACGGCAATTTGCGGATGCGGGGCATCGGCCACGCCGCGCGTATCGCTGATCCGGAACGGGATGACCGAAGCGGTGCCGCCATCGGCCGAAACCCGCTGGATTTTTCCGCCGGACCAGAAGATGATATCCTGGCTGTCCGGGGTCCAGTCCATATTCGGATAGACACCCGTTACTGCCCAGGTTTCCTGCACGTCCTGATCGAGATCATCATAAACCTTGCGTTCGATCCCCGATTCCAGATCCTTCACATAGAGTTTGGAGTGGGTCATCTCGCGCCGGACAAAGGCAATTTTCTTGCCATCGGGTGAGGGGCTGGGCCGCACGGAACCGCCGAGGCCGGAAACAGCGGTGGTGACTTCACCCGTTTCCAGATCATATTTCTCGATATTGAACAGGTCGCTGTTGCTGTCCTGCGCATAGATGAAGGTGCTGCCGGGGGTTATATTGCGGGTGTAATAGATAGACTTGCCATCGGGTGCGTAAATCGGTTCGCCCAGTTCCTTTTGATGCGCCTCACTGGGTTTCTTGACCAGTTGCACCCCGCCGCCGCCGGACACATGATAGATCCAGATTTCTCCGGTACCGAGCGAACGCTGGGTGGTGAAATGCTTTTTCGCCACAACATAGCGGCCATCGGGACTCCAGCTTGGCTGGTTGAGCAGGCGGAATTCTTCCTTGGTCACCTGCCTCTTGTCGCTGCCGTCGCGATTCATGATCCAGATATTGTCGCCGCCGCCACGATCAGAGGTGAAGGCGATGCGGTTGCCGTCGGGAGAGAAGCGCGGCTGGACTTCCCAGGCCAGGCCCTCGGCGATCCGGACGGGTGTCCCGCCGCTGATCGGCATGGTGTAAATATCGCCGAGCAGGGCAAAGGCTATACTGTTGCCATCCGGACTGACATCGACATCGATCCAGCTGCCCTCGTCGACATTGATCGGAACTTGCGTGATCGTCGCGCCGGTCGGCGCATTGACATCCCATTTTTCCTTTTCGGACTTTTCGGAACTATCCTGGGCTAGCGCTGCCCCTGAAAAGAGCACCGACGCCAGAACCGCAACAACACTATATTTCATGATATTCCCCAAAAACAACATCCACTGTCAGCCCACCGCTATTCCAGTTTTCCTCCGCAATGAACAGAGAAGATTGCCGTATGGGCTAAGTCCTGATGCCAAATTCGTGATGATAGCTTTCCACCACCTGTGCCAGAGTCGACAGGGCCAGGGTCGCGGGATCACGAGTCGACGGGATCAGGCCAATGGGTGCCGCCATGCGCTCAATCTCTGCGGGGGTAACGCCGATATCAGCCAGATATTGCTGCCGGAGCGCGTGAGTCTTGCGACTGCCCATCGCGCCGACATAGAAAGCGGGGGAAGCCAAAGCCTGTTTCATCAGCCGGGCTTCCCAGTCGTGGTCGTGAAAATAGAAGACACAGGCGGTCCACGGATCCGGATCAAGCAGCGGGGTGGCCTCGGGCGTTTTCAGCAGATCGGCGCTGGCGGCCAGACCCTGAACCGCAGCAATCACGGCGGGGTCTGGCGACAAGATGCCGCTATCGATCCCGTAGCTCGCGGCCATTCTGACCAGGCTTTCGACGGATGGTCCGTGTCCCAATATATTGAGCCTGGCGGCGGGGATATGATGAACCGATATCTGCGAACCCGATCGTTCCACCGAGATCGGGGGCACGACTGGCGCTTCAATATTCATATCGGCTGTGCCGCGATCAAGGATGATCGTCAAAGGCTCGCGCCGTTTGACCCGGCCGAAAATATCGGCGATGATCCCGTGATCCTTGATCGGAGAAAAGAGCAAGTCGATGCTGCCGCCGCAAGGCAAGCGGATATCAAGATAAGGTGACCCCGCGCCAAATCGGATTTCGCGGGAATTGCCGCTTTCGATCACGTCCAGCGCTTCGGCGACCACGGCAGCCTCGACGCAGCCACCGGAAAAGGAGCCGACCGACGAACCATCTTCTGCCACCGCCATATGCGCGCCCGGGTTGCGCGTCGAAGCACCGGTGACCGCGGCCAACGTTATCAGAACGGTTTTCTGGTTCCCTGCTGTTTTGGATTGCAGAAAATCGAAAATAGGAAAAATATTGTTCAAAAATGCTGGTCCCGCCGCTTGCTGACATGAATTTGATGGACGTTTCCATGCCTCAAACGGGCAAATGGGGCAATCACCACGGGCTGTATTAGCGAGAATGGGAGTTCCCCTGCCCCCTTCAACATATTACGCGGCTTGGCCATTGTCTCCGGATGGACGCTCGTCAAATGGCCATTTTTGGCGACACCCAACAGCCGTGCAATGTTTCTTTTGCCATATGAACAAATCTTATCTTCAAAATACGCAAAAATCTCTCTAGGAGCATTTAAATTACAAAAAACATATCGCAAATTAAGGACGGAATATGAGTTTCCCGCCACGGCAAGGCCTGTATGATTCAAACAACGAGCATGATGCCTGTGGCGTCGGTTTTGTGGCGAATATCAAAGGGGAGAAATCCCATCTCACGGTCAAGCGCGGCCTCGAAATACTGGTCAATATCGATCACCGCGGGGCCGTCGGGGCCGACCCGCTTCTGGGCGATGGCGCCGGCATATTGCTGCAGATTCCTGATGCGTTGCTGCGGGATTGGGCGGATTCGGAGAATCTGACATTGCCGAAGGCCGGGGACTATGCGGTGGCCATGTGCTTCCTGCCGTCGGACGCCGCTGAAGCGGAATATGCAACGGCCCATTTCGAGCGTTTCATCGCCAAGGAAGGCCAGATCATGATCGGCTGGCGCAACGTGCCGACCGATACAAAGGGCATAGGCAAAGCAGTGCTGGCCCAGATGCCGCTGATTCGCCAGGCGATCATTGGCAAGGGCGAGACGATTGCCGATCAGGATGCATTTGAACGCAAGATTCTGGCAATCCGCAAGCAGGTGCATAATCCGCTCGACGGTATTGCCGAGAAAAACGGCATGCCCGGCCTGACGGAATTCTACATGCCGTCCTTTTCGACGCGAACCATTGTCTATAAGGGCCTGTTGCTCGCCGATCAGGTCGGGTCCTTTTACAAAGACCTCGACAATCCTCTTACCACATCGGCCGTGGCCATGGTCCATCAGCGATTCTCGACCAATACCTTTCCATCCTGGAAACTGGCGCACCCGTATCGGTATATCGCGCATAATGGCGAGATCAATACCGTGCGCGGCAATGTCAACTGGATGAACGCCCGTCGCCGGACCATGGAATCCGATCTTCTCGGAGCCGATCTCGACAAGATGTGGCCGCTGATCCCGCATGGCCAATCCGATACCGCCTGTCTCGACAACGCGCTCGAATTGCTTATCGCCGGGGGCTATTCCCTGCCCCACGCGGTGATGATGCTGATCCCGGAAGCCTGGGCAGGTGATCCGCTGATGGATGCTGACCGAAGAGCCTTTTATGAATATCACGCGGCGTTGATGGAGCCATGGGATGGCCCCGCTGCGGTTGCCTTTACTGACGGTCGGCAAGTGGGTGCCACGCTAGACCGCAACGGCCTGCGTCCAGCTCGATTCTGCGTGACCGATGATGGCCATGTCATCATGGCATCGGAATCCGGTGTCCTTCCGGTCAAGGAAGACAATATCATTCGCAAATGGCGGTTGCAGCCCGGCAAGATGCTGCTGATCGATATGGAGCAAGGCCGGATTATCGAAGACGAAGAGATCAAGGCCGAACTCGCGAAGGCCAAGCCTTATGCAAAATGGCTGGAATCAACCCAGTATAATCTGAAAGATCTCGATCTTGACGATCTCGACGATATCGCCGCGCCAGATGCGCATGGCGAAGGCACGCCGGCCTCCCTGCTGGATCGACAGCAAGCGTTTGGATTCACGCAGGAAGATATCACCAAATTTCTGGAGCCGATGGCCAGCGATGGCCAGGACCCGATTGGTTCGATGGGGACCGACACGCCGATTGCCGTGCTTTCCGGCAAGCCGAGACTGCTTTACGATTATTTCAAACAGAATTTTGCCCAGGTCACCAATCCGCCAATCGATCCCATCCGCGAAGAACTGGTGATGTCGCTCGTATCGATGATCGGACCGCGCCCCAATTTGCTCGGTCAGGACGCCGGTACGCACAAGCGGCTCGAGGTGGATCAACCGATATTGACCAATGCGGATTTGCTGAAAATTCGCTCGGTCGAGGACGCGCTTGATGGTGCATTCCGGACCGAAACCATTGATATCAGCTGGGACGCCGAAAGCGGCGTCGCCGGTCTGGAAATGGCGATCAAGGAAATGTGCTGGGCGGCAACGGAAGCGGTGCTGGCTGACCGCAACATCCTGATCCTGTCAGACCGCGCCAAAGGGCCGGACCGTATCGCCATGCCGTCGTTGCTCGCGACGGCGGCGGTCCATCATCATCTGGTCAGGCAGGGCCTGCGTATGCAGACCGGTCTGGTGGTGGAAACCGGCGAAGCGCGTGAAGTCCATCATTTCTGCGTGCTGGCCGGATATGGCGCGGAGGCGGTAAACCCCTATTTGGCGTTTGAGACGCTGGAGGATATTCGCGTGCGCCGCGAACTGCCGCTGTCCACGCAGCAGGTCGAGAAAAATTATATCAAGGCGATCGGCAAGGGCATTTTGAAAGTCATGTCGAAAATGGGAATCTCCACCTATCAAAGCTATTGCGGGGCGCAGATTTTCGATGCGGTTGGTCTTTCCAGCGAATTTATCGAAAAATATTTCACCGGAACAGCGACGATGATTGAAGGCGCGGGACTGCCGGAGATAGCGAAAGAGACCGTCGACCGGCATACTCAGGCTTATGGCGACAATCCGATCTACAAGAATATGCTCGATGCCGGCGGCATTTATGGCTACCGGCTGCGCGGTGAGGAGCATGCCTGGACTCCGACCAATGTCGCGAGTTTGCAGCATGCGGTGCGCGGCAATGACCCGAAAGATTATGCCGAATTTGCTCATTCGATCAACGAACAGAGCGAACGCCTACTGACCATTCGCGGGTTGATGGACCTGGTGAAAGCCGATGAGGCGCTGGACATTGATGAGGTCGAACCGGCAACCGAAATCGTCAAGCGCTTTGCCACCGGCGCGATGAGCTTTGGTTCGATCAGCCGGGAAGCGCATACAACGCTGGCGATCGCAATGAACCGGATCGGCGGAAAATCCAACACGGGCGAAGGCGGTGAGGAACCGGACCGCTATATCCCCATGGCCAATGGCGATTCGATGCGTTCGGCAATCAAGCAGGTCGCCAGTGGCCGCTTTGGCGTCACCACCGAATATCTGGTCAATGCCGATGATATCCAGATCAAGATGGCGCAGGGTGCGAAGCCGGGCGAAGGGGGACAGCTGCCCGGCAGCAAAGTGGACAAGAATATCGGCAAGGTTCGCCACTCGACCCCGGGCGTCGGCCTGATTTCGCCGCCCCCGCATCATGATATCTACTCGATCGAGGATCTGGCGCAGCTGATCCACGACCTCAAAAATGTAAACAGCAAGGCGCGCATTTCGGTGAAGCTTGTGTCCGAAGTGGGTGTCGGCACGGTGGCCGCGGGCGTATCAAAAGCGCGCGCCGACCATTTGACAATTTCCGGCTATGATGGCGGGACCGGGGCTTCTCCACTTACCTCGCTGACCCATGCGGGTTCGCCATGGGAAATTGGCCTGGCCGAGACTCAGCAGACATTGCTGCTCAACGGACTGCGCTCGAGAATATCGGTTCAGGTCGATGGCGGCCTGCGGACCGGGCGCGATGTGGCGATTGGCGCGCTGTTGGGGGCAGATGAATTTGGCTTCGCAACGGCACCGCTGATTGCCGCCGGTTGCATCATGATGCGCAAATGCCATCTCAACACCTGTCCGGTCGGCGTGGCGACCCAGAACCCGGAACTGCGCAAGAAATTTACCGGACAACCGGAATATGTGATCAACTATTTCTTCTTTGTCGCGGAAGAGCTGCGGCAGATCATGGCCGAAATGGGCTTTCGCACGATCGAGGACATGGTGGGACGGGTGGACCGGATCAATATGAGCAAGGCACTGCGCCACTGGAAAGCGGCAGGGATCGATCTGTCGCGCTTGCTCCACCAGGTCGTGCTACCGGAAGCAGAGACGCTGCATCAAACAATCAGCCAGGATCACGGCCTGGAAGCTGCCCTGGATCAGGATCTGATTGCAGCGGCGAGGCCGGCGCTGGACAATGGCCAGACCGTCAAGATCGAACGGAAAGTGAAAAACGTCAACCGCACCGTCGGCGCCATGCTGTCGGGTGAGGTGGCGAAAATATACGGGCACGCGGGACTACCGTCAAATACCATCCAGCTGGTCTTTGACGGCGTGGCGGGACAGAGCTTTGGAGCCTTTCTGGCCCATGGCATCAGCGCCGAACTGACCGGCGATGCCAATGACTATGTCGGCAAGGGTCTTTCCGGCGGCCGTGTGGTGGTCAAGCAACCGGCCCATGTCGACCGCAATCCGACCGAGAATATCATTGTCGGCAATAC
>NZ_JBGTDD010000012.1:0-6483 GCF_041748495.1 Parasphingorhabdus sp. | reverse complement strand
GAGGTTTCGCCTTGATTGTTTCGGTATGTCGATGCTTCGGAAACAGCCCCATTTACGTCTAATGCCTTGACTTTAATTGTTTTATTTCGATTCGCATCCCCAATTTGGGCTATGGAAATGATGCCCAGTCTGATTCGGGACCTTGTTGCTTGGGTGCAGGCAAAGCACCTGTGCAGTTTGTGCGATGATCAACGAACTACCGGAGGCACGTTCATGGAAAATCGCCGTGTTTCGCCTGAAGAAATCTATGATTCGGCGATGAACTCGGAAAGCATGGCACATGCCGCACTTCTGGTGACCGGCGAAGGACGCCGGCTTGGAATGAACGCCGCCGCGCAAAGCACCATCCATCAGGCGCAGCTCGTCACCTATTCCCATGGGAAGATTGAGGCGGTAGGATCGGCGATGAAGCTATTGCGGCTGGCGTTGGCAGCGGCCGTAGCGCCTTCACCTGACGCGGGTGCCGTGGTCCTGGGTCATCAGAGAGGGTCGCCCGCGATCGCGACCATATCGCCGATGCGCTTATCGAATGGTAGCAGGGCGGTGATAATTTTGCTGGAGGCGGATCAGCTCCCTGATCAGCTGCTCGTGCAAAGATTGTGCAATCTGTCCGGACTGACGGGGGCAGAAGCGGAAATCGCCGCCGGTATAGGCAACAACATGACACTCCGCCAGATTGCGGAGGCCAGACAGGTCGCCGTGTCGACCGTCCGTGCGCAACTAAAGCAAATCGCTTCGAAAATGTCATGCAACCGCCAGTCGCAGATCGCTTCAGTGGTCCGATCTATAATTCCCGGCTGAATGATTGAAATTGGCGCACCGGTTCTTCCCATGCGGGTGGGATATCCGTTTCATCCTGTTCGAACCGGCCGTGCTGCATTGCAGATCGGCAACAAACCCCCCCGGCAATCACGGCAGCACTGTCCCACATCCCGCTTCGACTATAGTTTGCTGCTTAATTTTTTGCCGGCTTTCCAGCCCATGACAAAGAAAATGATTGTGGCAATCAGAGCTATAATGAACACGACAAGTGCTATGTCGGCCAGAACGCCGGCAACTCCTCCAAACCCGAGTATTGCTGCTATCAAGGCGACAATCGCCAAGGTTATTGCCCAACCGTACATGTCATTCTCCTGTTTAAATGCCGCGCTTGGGGATGTAACGAATTGCCACCAGCTTGGTTCCGCCAGCCTTGCAATATTCACGGACAAGGGAATACGTCCGGCTTGCGCAATCTCGCCAAATAGCCAAATTGGCGCCATCGGATCAGCCAGGATTATGGGCCTATCTGCAGCGGCTTCGGAATCAGTGATCGACGCAGGAGGATGAAAACACCGTCAGCCCTGCTGGCGAGTCTGGTTTAGATTGCCGGACGTTGACTCGCGGGGTTTCAAATGTGTTGCATGGAGCAGCCAGAGCCCAAGGCCATATCGCAGAAATGGGCGGGAGCCAATTTTATGAACAGAATAAGCATTCGTGAGCTTTAGAGCAGCAATCGCAAACAGGTTGCGCCAACCCAAGCGACCGGAAAACTCGACGTGGACGAAAAACGCGGAAAGACAAATCTCAAGCCGCAGAAACAGAAGAATCCGGCAGCAGAGCGCGCGAGCTGATTGGAAGACACATCCTGTCGACAGGCCATTCGAGGGAGCACATAGCTACTCGTGACATGGCCTCCTGCTCATGAGCTTTTGTTTGATATTGATGAGTGCCGGGAATTTCAGACACTCTCGGCTTGTTATTCAAGGCCGAAATAGTCTTCCTCACATAACCATTCCGCGTAGCTGGCGACCAGAGGTCGCTCCTGCGCGCAGGGAAGGTCACCCAGTTTCCCGGTTGCAACACTTAACCCTTCTACGAGCAGGTCCGGATGGCCAAATGCCTCCAGGGAGAAACTCGTCCAGATTTGGTGCTGACCATCCGGCTGCACCTCGCTCAATTCAATCTGACAACCGGACGACAAATTTCCATGGTCCCCCGTGAATTGACCCCGTTCATCCAGGTAGGCCAACCAGCGTGTTTTACCCACGCTGATCTGATATCGTCCCGATAGCGCCGCATCCGGGAGTTCATGCTTTATCCATATCTCACATTCTTCCTCGCCGGCGAAGGCAGCAGCGAGCGACCGTTTTTGAACCAGAGTCTTTGCTTCGAACCGGTTCTGGTCGCGCTGTTTCAAATTGACCGCTGCACTGCCGGTCAGGATGTAGATGTCTGTCCGTTTACTGGCTTCCCGAAGGGAGATGCCTTTCTCCTCAAGCCACGCGCGGAGGATCGCGGTCTGCCTGTTCGGCCACCAGAATCTGATTTCGGCGGAGAGCGATCCCGCCCCGGAACTAACTTCCGACAATGGTGCCACACACTCGTGCAGTTCTTTTTCTTTGACGCTCATCACTTCAGTCCTCTCTCACTCGTCAACGCGGAGAGATATTTTGGGTTGCGTCAGCAGAGAAATCATCCGGTATCGGGAACGGATAATTTAGTCGCGCGTAGATCTCGTGAATATTGCGAGGATTTTGGAAATGACGGATGAGCATCAGGCTGGGGATTCCCCAGAGGATCAGGCGACCGGGTATCTGGCTTATGATACACCGGCCGATATCGTGCGGGACGAAACGCTTGATCCAGAAGACAAAAGAAAACTGCTGGAAAGCTGGCAGATGGATCTTGATAGCCGCCTGGATGCCGAATCCGAAGGAATGAGCAAGTCAGAGCCGATCGCCGCGTCAAGGGAAGCCAGTCTGGCTGATCAGGTGCAACTGGTCGGGGCAGCGCTGGAAATGTTGGACCATGGAACGGGCTCTGACCAGTAGTCAAAAACAGTCGCGCTGGCAGGGCTGGCAGACCGATTGGCTGGCAGCGACACGTCAGCTGGAATGAACTCGATGCGTATCGCGATGCGGGGCATTTCAATATCGGAGATGTTGGGAGGCTCGTTGAACGAGCCAATCACGGAAATCTTCTGCATTGGGGTGAAGCGAAACAAACACTGCCGAATGCGTGAATGTCCTGCATTCGAGGCTTGCAATTAAGGGATCCGCTCAGGCCCAGAAACAGAAATCCGGTCTCCGCGCCTGAAAGCGCGAAACGCCTGTTTCAAAGCTTTAGCACGGTCGGCAGCGAACTTCGCCAGGAAGCAAAATTTCGTAGCATCAACTCCCTCAGCGATGCGCCTCGTCCATGCAGAGCAATTCGCCCAGTTCCCGTATCAGCAGCGCTGACTGAATCGGCTTGGCGAGATGTCGAGAGCCCGAAAATGCTGCAGGTCGATCCTCGATGCTCCGGCCGGAGACTGAGAGATAGGGCGTGTCCTGCTCCGAGAGCAACGTGGCTATCGGCTCGGATGTTTCCTTGCCGAGATTGATGTCGAGGACCGCGGCATCGCATGTTCCGTTCTCGAGAAGCGCCAGCGCTCCACTAACGGTGGCTACCGGGCCAAGGATATCATAGCCGGCCTTTCTAAGGGTTTGGGCGACCTCCATTCCGATGAGAAATTCATCCTCCACAACCAATATGCGGCGCGCCGGTGACGCTGATGGTTGCCGCAAGGACACCGGTGGCCGGGCTTGCCGAGCAGATTGTTTCGCATTGCTAAGTATATTGTCGGACGAACAGGACATCCGGCAAACAAGACCAGTCGGCTGCCAGTCCAGTTCAACCTCTCCCTCGAGGCTGGCTGCCAGCAGCTGGTCGATGATCGTCGAGCCGAACCCGGTTCGGGAGGGCGCCTCGACCCGCGGGCCGCCCTTTTCGGTCCAGTGTATCGAGAATCGCCGGTCCGATCCGTCGCCGTCCTCAAGCTGCCAGCCGATGGAAATGAAGCCCTCGGCAGTTGAAAGCGCACCATATTTTGCCGCATTGGTCGCCAGTTCGTGAACCGCCATCCCGATCGCCTGCGCCGCTGGCGCGCTGATCTTGAGCGGTGGACCCGACAATTTGATCCGCGACCCGAGCATGTCTTTGAAATGTCCAAGCTGCGAGCGCACCAGGTCTTCCAGCGGGATATCCTGCCAGCAACTATTGACCAGGACGTCGTGGCTCGCCGAAAGCGCTAGTATCTGCTCTTCGAAACTTCTCGCAAAGGTCTCCGCGTCACTGGCGGCGGTTTGCCGAGCGATGACGAGCACCAGCGTCAGCATGTTCTTGGCGCGGTGATTGACTTCCCCGATCAGCAGGCGTTCCCGCTCTTCAGCGCGCTTCCGCTCGCTGATGTCATGCGCTATTTTGGAAGCACCGACGATTTGGCCGGCCGCATCGAAAATTGGCGAGATGTTGACCGAAACGTCGACTCGGCTCCCGTCACGGCACATCCGAACCGTCTCGTAGCTGCTGATCATTTCGGCCCGGCTGATCTGCCCGACAATGGTATCTTCCTCATCCTGGCGATCGGGCGGAATCAGAAGCCGGATCGACTTGCCGATCATTTCCTCGGCGGAATAGCCAAAGATTTTTTCAGCGCCGCGGTTCCAGCTTCTGATCGTTCCGTCGAGTGCCTTGGATATGATCGCCTCGCTGGAGGATGCGACGATTGCGGCGAGATGGGCTTGCGCCTGTGCTGCACGCTTGCGCTCGGTGATGTCGCTGATCGATGCGTAGAATAGATTCTCAACGCCCGGGAAAAATTGCAACTGGACCGCGACATCATAATGGGACCCATCTTTTCGCTCGTGTACGGTTTCGAAGAGCAGGTTTGGCACGTCGCCGTTTCTCAGGGGGGCGACGAATTCCAGAAACTGGGCCTTGTTGAAATGGGGTTTCAGTGCCCAGGGAGTCAATGTGCGAATTTCTTCCATTGTATAGCCGAGATTTTCGCGGGCGCCGCGATTGACCAGTTCGAAATGATAGTCACCCGTACCGAAAACATAGGCCTCGCTGACCGAATCCTCGACAATCCGCCCTAATCGCTCGTTGAGCGAAGCGGTCGCCAGCCGCTCCAGTTCGGCAGCCGCGCGCCCGGAAAACAGTTCGACGATTTCGGTGGCCTGTTGCGCGGATTCAATCGGCTTGTCATCCAGCGCGGTCAGGAGTCCGAGAACTTCCCCGGACGAGGAACGAAGCCGTGTTCCGACATAGCTTTCCGCGCCCAGTTCTTTCAGCATCTGGTCGTTCGGGAAGAGATTGAGGATGTCGGCGGGAAAACAACAAGTGCCTCGGGCAACGATATCGGCGCAGGGCGTATGCTCCAGACGATATTCGAAATTCTCTCCCGGGCCGTTATCCCAGACAGCGACGGTGCACACTTTGTCGCGGTCGACCGGGTGCAATGTCGACAAAAGGACCCAACGCACCGACAGCGCCTCGGCCAGCGCCTCGACCATCACCGGAAAAAATTCTTCGCCTACCACTCTGGAGCATGCAGCCAGTGTGGCCTGTACCCTAGCAAAGGAGGATTCCTCGATACTTCGCGGTCGTGTCGCATTGTCCATCGGTTAGCTTCCCTCGCGACGATAGGTAAGCCGTTGACATGGTTTCGGCAATAGTTTTTGGGCTCCCGAATCATCGGGCGATCGTTGAATTGAAATCAGCATCTGGTGTTCGCTAAAATACAGGGCAACCGGCCTGCCGACCCCAATCCCATGGACCGGTTGCGTCCTGAAACGCAATATGGGGCTGCGGGAGAACGATTCCGGCAGGAAGCCAGTCGCCGCTTACCCCATAATCGGCAGCCGATATTGCCATTTCGTCACTGGCCGGCGCATTTCCAGCCGCTCCATCTTGTCAACAACAGGCAAGACAGAAACTGCGGCAGTCATTCTACTGATCTGGGCGATCTTCATCTCGGCCTCCTTCAGATCCTTTGTCATAATTGATGATCCGCTGAGATGGTGTGTTCTTCGCAAGCTTACATGCCTGACGAGACAGATGTTACGCCGATTGGACATCTGGATCGGGGCAGTTGATTTTGAAATTCACGGAGCAGCCCACCATTGCCAGTGACCGGTAGTGAAATCTCATGCCGTCGCCTCCCAGCCACGCACCCAGAGACCTTGGTAAAAAATGCCGTTTACCTCAAATCCAGCGTCACGCAGCAATCCGCTTTCGCGGTCCGGTGTCAGGAGATGCACTTGGGAAGTCTGCATCGCTGAAGCTCGCTCAACAAGCTCCTCTTCGGCCCCCATCAGTCGCGCATGGATGGCATAGCGGGCGAGGTCGCGCTCGCGGCAATCGGGATCGGTTGTGGCGTGGATCATGAGGAACGGAGATCCCGGCTTCAAACGCCTCCGAATTGCTTTATATTGTTCCAAGCGGCTGCCGTCGTCGGGCACAAACATCAGGCACAGGAAAGCCGTGGCGGCGTCGAACGGACCGAAAGGGGCGTCGCCCGCCACGCCTTTTATCAGATTTGTCTGCGTCCGCGGTCGCTCCCGTTCCAGCCGCGTGGCGGCAAGATCGAGCATCGCTTGTGATGGATCGACCGCGACAAACCGCCAGTCAGCGCACAATCCCGCGAAGGCTGCGATCTCAACCCCGCCGCCGGCACCG
>NZ_JBGTDD010000011.1:0-6077 GCF_041748495.1 Parasphingorhabdus sp. | reverse complement strand
CATCCGGCGCTCGAAGAAATATCATGCGCATGACGAGAATAATGAAATCAGCCTCGGTGAAACCGTGCGGATTGAAGAAACCCGTCCGATTTCCAAGCTGAAGACCTGGAAAGTGCTGGAGCGGGTCGGCGCAGCAGCCGGTGTCGCAACGCCGACGGTCAGCGAGATCACGGCGAGCGATCCGAAGGACGAAAAGGTCAAGGCACCGGTGAAACCGGCAGTTGAAGAAAAGGCCGAATCAGCGCCAGCAGGCGAGTAATTAGAATTTCCCGGATTTTGCCGGGGTGACGAAGTTGGAAACGCCCGGTCTTCCGGGTTTATGAAGAAGGAATTGGATCCATGATCCAGATGCAATCGAACCTGGAGGTCGCTGACAATAGCGGCGCCAAACGCGTCCAGTGCATCAAGGTGCTGGGCGGCTCGAAGCGTCGCTTTGCCGGCGTCGGCGACATCATTGTCGTTTCGATCAAGGAAGCAGCGCCGCGTGGCAAGGTTAAGAAGGGCGACGTTCACCGGGCGGTGATCGTGCGTACCAAGAAGGACATCCGCCGCAAGGACGGATCGGTCATTCGGTTCGACAGCAATGCTGCGGTTCTGGTGAACAACAACCAGGAGCCTATCGGCACCCGTATTTTTGGCCCCGTGGTTCGTGAACTGCGTGCGAAAAAGCATATGAAAATCATCAGCCTTGCGCCGGAGGTAATCTAATCATGGCCAATGCAAAGATCAAAAAAGGCGACACCGTCGTGATCCTGTCCGGCAAGGACAAGGGCAAGTCGGGTGAAGTCAGCAAAGTGATGCCGAAGGACGGCAAGTGCATCGTGTCCGGTGTCAATATTGCTATTCGTCACCGCAAGCCGACCCAGGCAAATCCGCAAGGCGGCCTGGAGCGTCGGGAAGCTGCGCTGCACATCAGCAAGGTGGCCCTGGCTGACCCGAAGGACGGCAAGCCGACGCGAGTCCGGTTTGAAAAGACAGAAGACGGAAAGATGCAGCGGATCGCTGTTAAATCCGGGGAGAAAGTCGATGGCTGATAGTAAATATATCCCGCGCATGCGCAAAAAATATGACGAGGAAATCGTCAAGGCTATGCAGGAAAAATTCAACTATTCCAATCATATGGAAGTTCCACGCGTCACGATGATCACGATCAACATGGGCGTCGGCGAAGGCAGTCAGGACAAGAAGAAGGTCACGACTGCTGCTGCGGAAATGGAATTGATCGCGGGCCAGAAGCCGGTGATCACCAAGGCGAAAAACTCGATCGCGACGTTCAAGTTGCGTGAAGGCATGCCGATCGGTTGCAAGGTCAATCTGCGCCGCGAACGCATGTATGAATTCATCGATCGCCTGGTGACGGTAGCGATGCCGCGTATCCGGGATTTCAGGGGACTGAATCCGAAAAGCTTTGACGGTCGTGGCAATTTCGCCATGGGCCTGAAAGAGCAGATCATTTTCCCCGAGATCGCCTATGACAATATCGACGTCGTGCGCGGCATGGATGTGATCGTGACGACAACAGCAAAAACAGACGAAGAAGCGCGTGCGCTTCTGGCATTGTTCGGTTTCCCGTTCCCCAAAGAGGAACAAGCGGAAGAAAAAGAAGCCGCGTGAGCGCGCTTCGTAATACGGAAGGACGAGAACTTAAGTCATGGCGAAACTGAGTTCCATTAACAGAAACGAAAAACGCAAACGGATGGTGAAGAAATACGCCGGCCGTTATGCGAAACTGAAGGCTATGGCAGCAGACCAGTCTCTCGACGAGACCGAACGTCTGATGGCACGCCTGAAGATGGCGGAGATCCCGCGCAACGCAAATCCAACGCGTGTGCGCAACCGCTGTGAAACCACAGGACGGCCGCGCGGCTATTACCGCAAGTTCCGCCTGTGCCGCATCGAGCTGAGAGACATGGCCAATAAAGGCCTGATTCCCGGCGTCACGAAATCAAGCTGGTAAGGGAGAGATAATATGGCTTTTACCGATCCCTTGGGTGACATGCTCACCCGTATCCGTAACGGACAACAGGCACGCAAAGACAGCGTAGTAACCCCTGCGTCCAAATTGCGCGGTGCCGTCCTCGAAGTGTTGCAGCGCGAAGGTTATATTCGCGGCTACACCGAAGAAGAGGTCAACAAGCACCCCGGTCTGCGGATTGAACTGAAATATTTTGAAGGCCAGCCGGCAATTCGCCACGTGGCCCGTGTTTCAAAGCCTGGTCGTCGTGTCTATAGCGGGTCGGAAGATCTGCCGCGGGTTCGCAACGGCTTGGGCATAACAATCGTATCGACGCCAAAAGGTGTTCTCTCTGACGCGGAAGCGCGTCAGGCGAAGGTCGGCGGCGAAGTACTGGCTGAGGTATTCTAATCATGTCCCGTATTGGCAAAAAATCAGTGGCTATTCCGGACGGCGTTACCGCTGTGATGGAAGATGGTCTGGTCAAGGTCAAAGGACCGAAGGGCGAGCTTTCGACCCCGATGGTTGATGACCTGACTTATGAACTGGGCGACGGTGGTTTGCTGGTGATGCCCGCAAACAAGTCGAAAACCGCGCGCGCATTCTGGGGAATGCAGCGTACATTGGTGCAGAACCTGGTCGACGGTGTTACCGAAGGCTTTACCAAGGTGCTGGAAATCAACGGCGTTGGTTATCGTGCTGCGGCTCAGGGCAAGATCCTGAACCTGCAACTCGGCTACAGTCATGATGTGAACTTTCCGATTCCGGAAGGCATTGACATCAAGACCCCGGATCAGACGACGATCGAAATTTCCGGCATGGACAAACAGCAGGTTGGCCAGGTCGCTGCCGAAATCCGGCGCTGGCGCAAGCCCGAGCCGTATAAGGGCAAGGGTATCAAATATCGCGGCGAATATATTTTCCGCAAAGAAGGGAAGAAGAAATAAGCCATGGCGAATATTTCTCAGTTCAAACGGCGCCAGCAACGCGTACGCAGCAAATTGCGCAAGCGCGGGCTCTCAAAGCCTCGTTTGTCCGTGCATCGCACGAGCCGGCATATCTATGCCCAGGTTATCGACGATGCCGAGGGCAAAACGCTGGCTTCCGCTTCGACCATCGACAAGGCGTCCAAAGTCAAAACCGGTGCGGATAGCAAGGCTGCTGCCGACGTCGGCAAGCGCGTTGCCGAAGCTGCCAAGAAGGCGGGCGTTAAGGAAGTAATTTTTGACCGTGGCGGGTTCCTGTTTCACGGACGTGTGAAGGCTCTGGCCGACGCAGCACGTGAAGGCGGATTGGAGTTTTAATATGGCTGATGACAAAACAACCCCAGAAGGCGCGGCACAGCCGGGCACCACTGGCGAAGGCAATCAGCCGGAAGCAGCAATTGCACCCGAAGCCAAAACCGGTGGTCCCGAGCGTCAGTCGCGCGGTGGCAATCGTGGCGGTGCCGGTGGTCGTGATAACCGCGGTGGCGGTGGCGGCGGTCGTGACAATCGCGGCGGTCGTGACAACCGTGGTGGTGGTCGCGGTGGCCGTGGCGACAATCAAGGCGGCGAAGAGCTGATCGAGAAACTGGTCCACATCAACCGTGTTTCCAAGACTGTTAAAGGCGGCAAGCGCTTTGGCTTTGCTGCTCTGGTTGTGGTTGGCGACGGCAAGGGCCGGGCCGGTTTCGGCAAGGGCAAGGCACGCGAAGTGCCGGAAGCCATTACCAAGGCAACCGCTGCGGCGAAAAAGTCGATGGTTCGGGTGCCGCTGCGTGAGGGCCGGACCCTGCACCATGATGGTACCGGCCAGTTTGGCGCAGGCAATGTGACCGTCCGTTCCGCACCTGCGGGTACCGGCATCATCGCTGGTGGTCCGATGCGCGCCGTGTTCGAAAGCCTTGGCGTTTCCGACGTTGTGACCAAGTCCAATGGAACCGCCAATCCTTACAACATGATCCGCGCAACCTTTGCCGCACTGGCAGATCAGTCGAGCCCGAAATCCGTGTCTCAGCGACGCGGCAAGAAAGTCACCGACCTGCTTGCACGTGCTGGCGGTTCGGCTGCTGAAGTGGCAGCAGATGCCGCGGCAGTTACGGAGTAATTTTTGATGGCCAAAGTTAAAATCAAGCAGATCGGATCTCCGATCCGTCGTCCGGAAGTTCAGCGCAAAACGCTGATCGGACTCGGTCTCAACAAGATGCACCGTGTTTCCGAACTGGAAGATACACCCGAAGTGCGCGGCATGATCCGTGCAGTTCACCATCTGGTGGAAGTTGTTGAAGGGTAAAACCCGACACTTCCGTGCGAATAAAGCGAAAGCGAGTACAAGACATGAAATTAAACGAACTCAGAGACAATGATGGCGCGCGCAAGTCGCGCATGCGCATTGGCCGGGGCATTGGCTCGGGTAAAGGTAAAACCGGCGGCCGCGGCCAAAAGGGTCAGAAGGCCCGTTCCGGTGTCTCGATCAATGGTTTTGAAGGCGGCCAGATGCCGCTTCACATGCGCCTCCCGAAACGCGGTTTCAACAACCCGTTCGGTACGGATTATGCGGAAGTGAACCTGGGCATGATCCAGAAGTTCATCGACAGCAAAAGCCTCGACAACAAGGGCACGATCGATCACGCAACCCTGAAAGCTGCTGGCCTGGCCCGCGGCGGCAAGGACGGCGTCCGCCTGCTCGCCAAGGGCGAACTGAAGGCGAAAATCACGATCGCCGTTGCCGGGGCTTCGAAAGCCGCTGTCGCAGCGGTTGAGAAAGCCGGCGGCAAGGTCGAAATTCTAGCCGCGGGTGGCGAACGTCGTCCGAAGGGCGAAAAGAAAGCTACGCCTTCGAAGCCTGCTCGCGAGAAAAAAGCCGCGAACAAGGCGAAAAAGAAAGATTGATCTTCAGGAGGCGCTATGATTAGCGCCTCTTTTTCTGGCCCCTTGTTTTTGATGCTTTAACATCCGATATGGGGCGGGTTGCATATCTGCACATGCAGATATTCATCTTCCGAAGATTGCATCTAGACGCAATAGTTGGAGATGGGCCTCCGCGGGGGCGTATTGCAAACTAATAGTGGGCAGGAAAGTCAAGCATGGCATCAAGAGCCGATCAGGTCGCAGCGAATCTAAGCCTGGCAAAATTTGGCGAAGCGACGGAACTGCGCAAACGCATCTGGTTTACATTGGGTGCGCTGATCATTTTCCGTCTGCTCAGCTTCGTACCGCTGCCGGGCGTCGATCCGGTCGTTCTGGCTGATCTCTATGATCAGACCCGCGGCGGTGTTCTCGATATTTTCAATACATTTTCCGGCGGTTCGCTGGAGCGGATGAGCCTGATCGCGCTAGGCGTGATGCCTTATATTACCGCATCGATCGTGGTCCAGCTGGCGGCGGCATTGTCGCCGACCCTCGCCGCGATCAAGAAAGAAGGCGAATCCGGCCGCAAGAAACTCAACCAATATACCCGCTATGGCACGGTCGGCCTGACCGCCATCCAGGGCTATTTCATTGCCGTCGGCCTCGAAAGCTTCGCTTCCCAGTCGGGTCTGCAGGCGGTCGTCGAGCCGGGCTATATGTTCCGCGTTGGTGCGGTGATCAGTCTGGTTGGCGGTACGCTGTTCCTGATGTGGCTGGGTGAACAGATCACCAGTCGTGGTATCGGTAATGGTATTTCTCTGATCATCATGGCCGGTATTGTCGCCCAGATGCCGACCTTTGTCGCCAATCTGATGGAAGGCAGCCGCACCGGTTCGATCGGAGCGCTCACCATCGTTGGTTTGATCGCGATGGTCGCCGGACTGGTCCTGTTCATCAGCTTCATGGAACGCGCCCAGCGACGGGTGCTGATCCAATATCCCAAGCGCGCTACCCAGCATGGTGTGATGCAGGCCGACCGCAGCCATTTGCCGCTAAAGGTCAATACCGCTGGTGTCATCCCGCCGATCTTCGCTTCGTCATTGCTGCTGATGCCGCTGACGGTGAGCCAGTTTGCCGGCAATGCCACAGCTGGTGAGACGGCAATGGGAGATTTCATCATCACCCTGAACCAATATCTGGCGCATGGTCAGCCGCTCTATATGGGTCTCTATGCGGCGGGCATTGTCTTCTTCTGTTTCTTCTACACCGCTGTGGTGTTCAATCCGGAAGAA
>NZ_JBGTDD010000010.1:0-10903 GCF_041748495.1 Parasphingorhabdus sp. | reverse complement strand
AAAGCCCGGCAGGAAACTGTCGGGCTTTTTCTTTTGCCGGTTGATCGGGAATTGATCGCAAATGCTGGACAATCCTGTGCGTGAATCATAAGGAAAATACTGTTGTTTTGGGAGAGTGTATCAATGCCGCGTTTGAATGATTTGCGTCTACTATTGGGAGCTGGCGGATTGGCTCTGCTGGCCGCCTGTCAGACACCTCCTCCCCCGCCGCCGCCGCCGCCTCCGATCGTCCAGCCGCAATATACGCCGCGCGCACCAACGCCGCCTTTTGGCGCGAGCGTACTGACCGTCGTGCCTGCGCTGCGAACCGATGGCCTGCGCGAAACGATCAATCGCGATATCGGGCCGCTCCAGACATTGTGGCACGTACGGGCGGCATTGAATGTGGCCGCGCTCAGCTGCACCGGCCCGCTCTACGAACGCCTCATTGGCGACTATAATGCGTTTATCACCAACAACAGCGCTTCGCTGCGCAATGCCAACACTGCCATCGTCCGTAAATTCGAGCGGGACCTCGGCCGCGGTTTCAAGGCCGAGCATGACCGTCATCAGACCAAGCTCTACAACTACTGGTCCTTCTCGCCCTTGCGTCGGCCTTTTTGTGATCAGGCCGTTCAGGTAAGCCAGCGCGCGATCGTTACCAAATCTGCGGATCTCGAGTCATTTGCAGCGGAAGCATTGCCGCAGCTGGAAAAGCCGTTCACCGATTTCTATCTCGCCTACGAGGAATATCTTCGGGATCTGGCAGCCTGGAAGGTGCAATATGGTGAACCCACCACAATCCAGGTCCAGCCGACCGACACTGATGGAGAACTGTTGCTCGATTTTGATCAATCGAACACCCCCTCTGGCCAACCAATTCTCGACTATGATCAGCCAATCCCCACCTTGACGCAGCCAATTATCGACAATGAAATACCGGCCCCTGGAAATTGAACTTCCTTTCATGCCCAAATGAAAAGGCCAGATGGGATCACCATTTGGCCTTTTCATTTTGCGGATCGGTCGATCAACTCTGCGCTGCAATCAACCTGTCATCAATGGCCTTCGCCGAGTGATAGGCGTCCCGGTCGGTCACCCGTCTGGCATAAGCGATCAGGGCATCCCTTTTGGGCAGGGTGTCAAATTGCGTCCCCCACACTATTTGCGCACCGACATAGACGTCAGCCATGGTAAAGCGCTTGCCACAGACATAGTCATCCGCCTGAAACTTGCTGTCGACGACATCGACAACCCTGTAATAATTGCCGTATGCATGATGGGAGAAGGCCGCCATGTGCGAGCGGGCCAGACAAATGGTGCCCGGCAAGTGGCCGCTTGTCTCTCTCGCTCGGTTTGCACATAGATGCGGCTTTACACCAATAGGGGAGGTCCCGGATGATCAAGCATTTCTTTCTGATTTCGAAAAAGCCGGACGTTAGCGCAGCGGCATTTCGCGCCTATTACGAGACCCATCATGTGCCGCTGATCAAACGGCTCCTGCCGATGTTCGCGCATTATCAACGCCATTATCTCGACCGCTCAAACAGCCGGGCAGGAGACGCTCAGACCCATCCCGATTTTGACGTGATCACCGAGATCCATTTTGCCACGCAGGCCGACTTTGACGCGTTTCTGAAAGCCACATCGGACCCAGCCGTACTCGCTGAAATCCGTGCCGACGAAGCCAATTTCCTGATTAGCGACGCAACCCGATCCTTGCGGATCGACAGTTGCATTTAAATTTTCCGCTGATCAAATCAGTCGATTGGAAAAAACCAAAAAAAACGGCGTGGGGTGAGCCACGCCGTTTTTCTGTTGCCATGATCTGAACCGCTTCCGGGGCACAGTTACTTGGTCTTGCTTTCGGCCTTTTTCTTGGCCGGAGCTTTCTTCTTCTTCGCCTTGGGTGCGGCCGCGGTGACTTCGAAGTTCAGCGCATTGTCCTTCAGATGCACCTTGACCTCTCCGCCATTCTTCAGCTTGCCGAACAACAGTTCCTCGGCCAGCGGCTGCTTGATCTTCTCCTGGATCAGCCGGCCCATCGGGCGGGCACCATAGAGCTTGTCATAGCCGCGCTCGGTCAGCCATGCCTGGGCATCCTCGTCGAGCGTGATGTGGACATTCTGGTCGGCCAGTTGCAGTTCGAGTTCGAGAATGAATTTCTCGACCACCCGGGCAACCACTTCCGACGGCAGATAGGCGAAGGGTACGATTGCATCCAGACGGTTGCGGAATTCCGGCGAGAACATTTTCTTCACTGCCTCTTCGCCGGCATCTTCCTTCGACATATTGCCAAAGCCAATGCCTTCTCTTGCCATGTCGGACGCGCCGGCATTGGTCGTCATGATCAGCACGACATTGCGGAAGTCGACCGTCTTGCCGTGATGATCGGTCAGCTTGCCATTATCCATCACCTGCAGCAGGATGTTGAACAGGTCGGGATGGGCCTTCTCGATTTCGTCGAGCAGCAGCACGCAATGCGGATTCTGATCGATCGCATCGGTCAGCAGGCCGCCCTGATCATAGCCGACATAGCCGGGAGGCGCGCCGATCAGACGGGAGACGCTGTGCCGCTCCATATATTCGGACATGTCGAAGCGCTTGAGCGGAATGCCCATGATCGATGACAATTGCCGTGCGACTTCGGTCTTGCCGACGCCGGTCGGGCCGCTGAACAGATAATTGCCGATCGGTTTTTCCGGTTCGCGCAGACCGGCACGCGAAAGCTTGATGGCGCTGGCCAGCTTGCCGATCGCCTCGTCCTGGCCAAAGACCACGCGCTTCAGATCCTTTTCCAGATTCTCCAGCGTCTTCTTGTCGTCCTTGGACACCGATTTGGGCGGGATCCGCGCCATTGTCGCGATCACGGCTTCGATATCCCTGGCGGTGATCATCTTCTTTCGGCGGGAGGGCGGCAACAGCATCTGCATCGCGCCGACTTCGTCGATCACGTCAATAGCCTTGTCCGGCAGCTTGCGGTCGTTGATATAGCGGGTGGACAATTCCACCGCCGATTTCAGCGCATCCGGAGAATAGCGGACCTTGTGATGCTCTTCAAAGGCACCGCGCAGGCCAGCCAGGATCTTGATCGTGTCTTCCACCGATGGCTCGTTGATATCGATTTTCTGGAAGCGCCGCAGCAACGCCCGGTCCTTCTCGAAATGGTTGCGGAATTCCTTGTAAGTCGTTGATCCGATGCAGCGAATGATGCCGCCGGAGAGGGCCGGCTTCAGCAGGTTCGATGCATCCATCGCGCCGCCGCTGGTTGCCCCGGCGCCGATAACGGTGTGAATTTCGTCGATGAACAGGATCGCGTCCGGCATTTTCTCCAGCTCGGACACCACCTGCTTCAGCCGTTCCTCGAAATCGCCGCGATAGCGGGTTCCGGCCAATAGCGAACCCATGTCGAGCGAGTAGATCACCGCCGGTTTCAGGACGTCGGGAACATTTTCCTCGACGATGCGCAGGGCCAGGCCTTCGGCGATCGCGGTTTTGCCAACGCCGGGCTCGCCCACATAGAGGGGATTGTTCTTCGACCGCCGGCACAGGATCTGGACCGTCCGGTCCACTTCCGCCTGCCGCCCGATCAGCGGATCGATCCGGCCATCCGCTGCTTTCAGATTCAGATTGACGGTGAACTGGTCGAGCGCGGTTTCCTTCTTGTTCTTTTCCTTCTTGTCCTGGTCGCTGTCGATCCCGGACAGTTCGGCCGGTTCCGCGGTCAGGCCGCCCTTGCCGACGCCGTGGCTGATATAGCTGACCGCGTCGAGCCGGCTCATATCCTGCTGCTGCAGGAAATAGACCGCATAGCTTTCGCGCTCGGAAAACAGCGCGACGAGCACATTGGCACCGGTGACTTCATCCTTGCCGGACGACTGCACATGCAGGATAGCCCGCTGCACCACGCGCTGAAAGCCGGAGGTGGGGGAGGGGTCAATCGCTTTCTCGACCTTCAGCGAATCCAGTTCGCTGTCGAGATAGAGGATGACGGCATCTTCCAGTTCGCCCAGATCGACACCGCAGGCGTTCATCACTTGCGATGCATCGCCATCGTCGACCAATGCGAGAAGAAGATGCTCCAGCGTCGCATATTCATGGCTGCGATCCGAGGCATTTTTAAGGGCCTGATGCAGGGTTTTCTCGAGCGATTCCGCGAATGATGGCATTTACTTTACTCCAAAATTGGGATGGCGTGGCCGTCCCGGTTGCCGAATAAGGATGATGGTGCATGCGGTTTCGGGCTTCAACCAATTGCTTATCTTATAGATCGTGAGCCCGGCCGTAAACGTCAAGGGCGCCGAGCCTCGGTTCTGCAAGCATCCAGCCAAAGTTGCCAGTTTTTCGTCTCTCTTCTCCTCCACGGTCCAAAATGGAACGCCTCAATGCGAATATTAGGAAACAAGGTTAACAAATGCTTTAACGAAAGCCAGCAATTATCACCGTTTGAACAGATTATCTGCGCTGGCGCGATGGCTCACCGCGAAGTTTCTCTTCGCTTCACAGCGGCTTATTTCCGTTTTCAATGCAGCGATCCGCTGGTCCAGTTCGTCCACCGACAAGGGGTCGAGATCCTGTTTGACCAGCAAAACCAGAGGATCATTGGCATTATGCGGTAAATTTTCGTCATCATCCATGAATCGACATGCCTCCTGCAGGGTAATGTTGACCGCCCGCGCTTTGCTGTCAATAAGGGGCTGAAACAAGGGAGGTCGCAAATTTCCCGGGGGTAAAATCGATGGCCGTATCTGAACTGCTGCAAAAAGAAATGACCGCTATCGCGATAAGCGAACCGGGCGGGCCCGACGTATTGAAATCCATCACCATCGCGGTACCGCAGCCGGAGCCAGGCGAAGTGCTGATCCGGGTGGCCGCTGCCGGGGTCAACCGGCCGGATGTGGTTCAGCGGATGGGCCTGTATCCCGCCCCACCGGGCGCATCGCCGCTGCCCGGTCTGGAAGTGTCCGGCACCATCGTGGCGCTGGGCGAAGGCGTCGAACCGGAATGGATTGGCCGCAAGATATGCGCGCTGACCAATGGCGGTGGCTATGCGCAATTTTGTGTTGCCCCGGTCGGACAATGTCTGGAAGTGCCGGACAGCCTGACCATGGCCGAGGCAGCGGCGCTGCCCGAGACGTTGTTCACGGTCTGGAGCAATTTGTTCAACCGTGGCTTTGCGCGCGAAGGCGAAACAGTGCTGGTCCACGGCGGTACCAGCGGCATCGGCACGATGGCGATCATGCTTGGCAAGCTCTTTGGCCTGAGCGTGATCGTGACCTGCGGCAGCGATCAGAAATGTACCGCCGCCAAGCAGATCGGCGCCGACCACGCGATCAACTATAAAAGTCAGGACTTTGTTGAGGAGATCAAGAAGATCACTGACGGGCAGGGCGTCGACATCGTGCTCGATATGGTGGCAGGCGACTATGTCGTGCGCAATCTGCAATGTTTGAAAGCAGACGGTCGTCATGTGACGATCGCTGTGCAGGGCGGCGTGCAGGCAACGATCAACATGGCACACGTGATGATGAAGCGGCTGATGCTCACTGGCTCGACCCTCCGGCCCCAGTCGGCCGAGCGCAAGGCGCTGATCGCCGATGAACTGCACCGCTATGTCTGGCCCGATGTCGAAGCGGGCAAATTGAAACCGGTGATGGACGAGAGCTTTCCGCTCGCCGATGCAGCGAAGGCGCACGCGCACATGGAAGCTGGCGATCATATCGGCAAAATTGTGCTGCTGGTCGAATGAAGTCGCCGTTTTTTGCGCGGCCTTTTGCGCGGCAAAGCTGATTTTTACGTCACCAAAGCTTCATAAAATGAGAATCCGGCTGTAACAAACACAGCGTAAGGCGATCCCCATGGATAGTTTCCATGGGAGTTTTTATGGCCAAGCAATTTTCCCCCTTTTCCAAAGCCGATATTCCGCTGCTCGATGTCGATCGCTATGAAGCGCGGCTGAAGCTGAAACCGCGGGTCCATGCCCGGAACCGGACGCGCTACCGGACGATCTGGATTTCCGATATTCACCTGGGTACACGCGGCTGTAACGCCGATCTTCTGATCGATTTCCTCGATCATGTGGATAGCGACACGCTCTATCTGGTTGGCGACATTATCGACGGCTGGCGAATGAAGAAGCGGTTCTTCTGGCCGGACAGTCATAATGATATCATCTGGCGGATCCTGAAGCGCGCCAAGCGGGGCACGCGCATTGTCTATATCCCGGGCAATCATGACGAAATGTTCCGCCAGTTCACCGGTCTGAATTTCGGCGGCGTGGAAATCCGGCGTTCGGCAATCCACGAAACCGCCGATGGTCGCCGGCTGCTGGTGTTGCATGGCGATGAATTTGACACGGTGATGCTCGCCCATCGCTGGCTCGCGGTGATTGGCGATGCGGCCTATGTCTCGCTGATGCGCCTGAACTGGCTGGTCAACAAGATCCGCAACCGCTTCGATCTGCCTTATTGGTCGTTATCGAAAATGGCCAAGCACAAGGTCAAGAATGCGGTGGAGTTCATCTCCCGCTACGAAGAAGTGGTTGCCCGCGCCGCTGCCGAGCGGGGGGTGGACGGAGTGGTTTGCGGCCATATCCACACCGCTGAAATCCGCACCTTTGCCCAGGACGGCAGATCCATCGAATATTACAATGACGGCGACTGGGTGGAAGGCTGCAATGCGCTGGTGGAGCATTTCGATGGCAGGATGGAATTGCTCCACTGGCCCGATGAAATTGCGAGGCGCGAGGCGGCTGGAGCCCGCGCCGCGGCGGATAATGCGAAGGCGGCGGCATGAACCGGATGACAGGGTTCCCATCCGGTGGCGGGGCATCGCGGCCCTTTCCCGAACGGATCGCGATTGTCACCGATGCCTGGCTGCCGCAGATGAACGGGGTCGTGCGTACCCTCACCACCACGGCCGGAATGCTGCGCGAATGGGGTTATGACGTCACCGTTATTTCGCCCGACCTGTTCCGATCCGTCCCCTGTCCCACCTATCCCGAAATCCGGCTGGCATTGACCATACCGGGCACCATTGGGCTGCGTCTGGCCGCTCTGTCTCCTGACGCGGTACATATCGCCACCGAAGGCCCGCTGGGTCTGGCGGCGAGGCGATACTGCGCGAAAATGGGGGTTCCCTTCACCACGGCGTACCACACCCAGTTCCCCGATTATGTCGCGCGGCGCACCCATCTGCCTGCCAGCCTGTTCTGGCGCTATATCCGCTGGTTCCACCGCCCGGCGGAACGGATCATGGTGGCAACCGCCAGCATCCGCAGCGAATTGCGCGACCATGGCCTCCACCGCCTGCACCATTGGGGCCGCGGGGTTGATCTGGAATGTTTTACGCCGGATGCGCCAATGCCGCCTGAATTCGCCAGCCTGCCGCGCCCGATCCAGCTCTATGTCGGCCGGGTGTCTGTGGAGAAAAACCTGGAGGCATTCCTGTCCGGCACCTATCCCGGCACAAGGGTGGTGGTGGGTGACGGCCCGGCCCGGGCGGAGTTGGAGCGCAGGTTTCCCGATGCAGTTTTCCTGGGCAAACGCAGCGGGCGCGATCTGGCGGGCTGTTATGCCGGCGCGGATGTGTTCGTCTTTCCCAGCCGGACGGATACATTCGGACTGGTGATGATCGAAGCACTGGCCTGCGGAACCCCGGTGGCGGCATTCCCCGTGCCCGGCCCGATCGACATTGTCGATGACCGTGTCGGTGCGCTGTCGGAAGATCTCGACCGCGCCATCGCCGCTGCCCTGTTCAGCAACCGGGCGGACTGCATCGCCCGCGCCCGGCAATTCAGCTGGGAGGAGGCAACCCGGCAATTCGCCACCGGTCTTGTACCGTTGGCAGAGGAATTATCGCTCGCAGTTTAGGGCAGGGCCGCAGCGCCTGCGCCAATTCTCTTGCCGAAACTCCGACGATGCCCTAAATCAACGCGTGAACGGCCGCTCCGCAAGGGGCGGCCCTTATATTTTCTACTTTATTTTTGGGCCCGGAAACGGGCGGAGAAAACCATGGCCGACCAAGTCAAACCGCTGATGCCGCATGCGACCGCCACCTGGCTGGTGGATAACACCGCGCTCGGGTTCGAACAGATTGCCGAATTCTGCGGTATCCACATCCTTGAAGTGCAGGCGATGGCGGATGATCTGGCCAGCAGCAAATATACCGGCCGCGATCCGGTCCATGCAGGCGAACTGACGCTTGCAGAAATTGCCAGGGGCCAGGCAGACCCGGCTTACAGCCTCAAGATGCAGAAAGCACCCGTTGCGGTCAGCCGGACCAAGGGGGCCCGCTATACGCCGGTATCCAGGCGGCAGGATAAGCCCGACGGTATTTCGTGGATCTTGCGCAATCATCCCGAATTTTCCGATGCGCAGATTTCCAAGCTGATCGGTACTACCCGCAATACGATCAATGCAATCCGCGACCGGACGCATTGGAATATCCAGAATATCCAGGCGAAAGACCCGGTTACGCTGGGCCTGTGTTCGCAGCGCGAACTGGACGCCGCAGTGGCCAAGGCCGCCAAGAATATCGTGCCGGTTGAAGGTGAAGAGCCGGTTGTAGTTGCCGAGGGTGCCAGCGACCGGGAGAAGCTGATCGAGGAATTGCGCGCCGAGCGGACCGCCAACGTCAAGGCAGCTTCTGATGCGGCACAGGAAGCCGAAGCGGCTGCATGGCTCGAAGCCAAGCGCGCCGCCGAAGCAGGCGAGACACCGCCGGAAAACGACCTGCCGCCTGCTGCCTGAATATCGGGCGACATTGGGCTGCTGGCCCAAATTGCTTGCTCCGATTGGCGTGTTACTCCATTAAATTGACATGGATGTAAGCAACGCAAACTACCAGCACCCCTGCGCCTGGGACATGGTCCTTGAGAGCGTGCCCCTGCCGGAACTGTTCGCGCGCAGCACGGATGCAGCGCCCGATGCGCCGCTCGCCGAATTCGTCGGGCGCAGCTATAGTTACGCCGATCTGTTTTCGGAGGCGCGCCGTTTCGCCGCTGGCCTGCAAGCTGCCGGAATTGCCAAGGGCGACCGGGTCGGCCTGTTCCTGCCCAATGTCCCGATCTACATTTCCGCCTATTACGGCGCGATGATGGCGGGTGCGATCGTGGTCAATTTCTCGCCGCTATACAGCGTGGACGAACTGGCCCAGCAGGTCGAGGATTCGGGCACGCGTTTGCTGGTCACGATTGATGTTGCATCCTTGCTGCCCAGTGCATTGAAGGTGCTCGACGGATCATCGCTGCAAAGCCTGACGGTTGGCCGACTGGGCGATATGTTGCCGCTGGGCAAGCGGCTGGCGCTGAAATTGCTTGGCCGCAAACAGATCAGCTCCATTCCGGATCGGCCCGATGTCAGCAAATGGACGGATTTGCTTGCGCCCAGCGATCCCGTGCCGGTGGCGATTGATCCGGATAATGACCTTGCGCTGCTGCAATATACCGGCGGGACCACGGGCACGCCCAAGGGGGCGATGCTGACCCATGGCAATCTGTCGGCCAATGCCCTGCAGGTGGATGCAATCGATCCGTTCGAGGGCAGGGATATGATCCTGGGCGTGCTGCCGATGTTTCATGTCTTTGCCAACACCTGTGTGCTGAATCGCACGGTTGCGAAAGGCGGCTGTATTGCGCTGCTGCCGCGTTTCGATGCGGGGCAGGCCCTGAAGACGATCAGCCGGGTGAAGCCGACATCTTTCCCCGGTGTTCCCACGATGTATCAGGCGCTGCTCGATCATCCGGACGTGACCAAGACCGATTTTTCCTCCCTGAAGATATGCATTTCTGGCGGCGCGCCGCTGTCGGCCCCGCTGCGGGAGAAGTTCGAAGCCGTAACCGGTGCCCGTCTGGTGGAAGGGTACGGCCTGACCGAAAGTTCCGGCGTCGTGTCAACCAACCCCTATGTTGGAACCCGCAAACCGGGCACCATCGGACAGGTCCTGCCGCAAACCCGGGTCAGGCTGCGCGACAAGGAAGACGCCAATTTACCCGCCGGGCAGGGCGAGCCGGGAGAGCTGGTGATTCGCGGCCCCCAGATCATGCGCGGGTACTGGAACCGGCCCGACGCGGGAGAAACCGCCTTTGTCCAGGTCAACGGCGAATCATGGCTGCGCACCGGCGATATTGCGACCATCGATGATGAAGGCTTCATTGCCATTGTCGACCGCAGCAAGGATATGATCGCTGTTGGCGGGTTCAAGGTATTCCCCAGCCATGTCGAGGCGGTGCTGCTGGAAAATCCAGCGGTTAAGGAAGCGCTGGTGATCGGGGTGCCCGATGCTTATCTCGGAGAGATTCCGGCGGCCTATATCACGCTGAACGATCCGCCGGGTGATGGGGCGGAAGAAATCACCGACCCATCTGCGCTGGCCGATTGGCTCAATAGCCGCGTCGGCAAGCACGAGCGGGTGAAGGAAGTGGTCATCCGCGATGAATTGCCCAAGACGATGATCGGAAAGCTGGACCGCAAGGCCCTGCGTGCGCAAGTGCTGTAATGATCCAGGCCGGCCCGGCTACAGCCTGCGCCGGGATTAGCTGATCAGAGTCAGCCTGCCAGAGTCAGCCGGCCAGAGTCAGCTTCGGTTCGTCACCCCCGGTTTTGGGATCATTGTTCTTCAGATCCGTCTTTGCGGCCGGACTGATCTTCGCTGCGCGCGGCGCGAAACGGCCTTCTACCGATGCGCCCTGTTCGATGGTCAGCGCGTCATAATGCACATCACCATCGATTCGCGCGCTCTTGAGCACCACCAGTTCGCGCGCCGAGATGGAGCCGATCACCGTGCCCGACAAACGGGCGCTTTCGGCTTCGATCATGCCTTTGACCACGCTGCCTTCACCCTGGACGAGCGATGCGCAGGTGATGTCCCCTTCGATATTGCCATCGACGTGCAGTTCGGTTGTGGCGGCGACATTGCCGGTAAT
>NZ_JBGTDD010000009.1:0-40379 GCF_041748495.1 Parasphingorhabdus sp. | reverse complement strand
TCAACTCCCTTACCGCATTTTTACCCTTTGGTAAGAGCCAAACCGTCTTTTCTGTGGAAAAGCGGTGCGAAAGTGCGATGAGCCGATCCAGCGGGGCAAAGGCGCGCGCGCTGATAATATCAGCCGGGAAGCTTTCTATATCCTCGAGCCGATCCGCGATGACCTCAGCATGATCACCGATGCCGGTCTGCTCGACCACCGCATTGAGAAACTCCGCTCGCCGTTTACGAGATTCAACCATTTTCACCTGATAGGGCGTCAGCATGGCGATCACGATTCCCGGAAAGCCCGCGCCGGTACCCAGATCAAGCCATATTTTTCCCGCATCGGCAATGGGCGCATAGAGCAACAGTTGCGCGCTGTCGACAATATGGCGGCCCCACAGTTGATCGGCACTGGTCCTGGAGATCAGATTCTGGCGCTCCATTTCTCCCCGTAACATCAAAATAAAATGTTCGAGACGGTCCCATGTTTCACGTGAAACATCAAATTCTGCGCGGAGCCACGCCTGCGCTTCTACTTCCGTCATGCCGCCAGCGTCTTCGGGTCCCGGCGCCGGGCGTGAACCCGGATTGCCGCCAGCGCTGCAGGGGTTATCCCCCGGATTCGCGATGCGGCCGCGAGGCTGTCTGGCCGCGCCATTGTCAGGCGCTCGACCATTTCATTGGAAAGCCCCGCGATGACAGCATAGTCCAGATGCTCTCCCAGACATATTTGCTCATTGGCGCGGAGATCACGCAGTTCCGATTCCTGCCGTTCCAGATAGGGGGCGTAGCGCGCATCCTCCTCTATTTCCAGTATCAGGTCGCGATCATCGCTTGCCAATAATGCCTCCAATCCCTCCAGTGACGCGATCGTGATATTGGGAAAGCGCAGCCATTCGAACAAGCTTTGGCGGGTGCCGTCGCGGCGCACATTGATGCCCTGTTTCAATAGATCTTCGCTGGAATAGACTCGGTCCAAGGCCGCGAGGATTACGCTTCTCGCTTGCTGTCGCTCACTGAACCAGTCGGCCCGCGCCGGCGATACGCAACCCAAGGCCAAGGCGGTGGGGGTCAATCGGGTGGAAGCATTGTCGGCACGCAAGCGCAGTCGATATTCGGCGCGCGCCGTCAGCATACGATATGGTTCGGTCACGCCTTGCAGCACGAGATCATCGATCATCACCGCCATATAGCTGGTGCTTCGGTCCAGCACCGGCGCATCCTTGCCCTGCACCGCACAAGCGGCGCCGATACCTGCGATCAGTCCCTGCGCGGCCGCTTCTTCATAGCCGGTTGTGCCATTGATCTGGCCAGCACAATAGAGGCCTTCGAGATCGCTGACCTTGAGCGACCGGTCGAGGGCTCGGGGGTCAATATGATCATATTCCACGGCATAGCCCGGGACTATTATCTCGGCTGTCTCCAGTCCTTCCATACTGCGCACGAAAGCCAGCTGAACATCAGCCGGAAGCGAGGTGCTGATGCCATTGGGATAGACCAGATGGCTATCGAGTCCTTCCGGCTCGAGAAAGACCCGATGCGAATCCCGATCGGCAAAGCGGTGAATCTTGTCTTCAATCGACGGGCAATAGCGCGGACCCTGCGCATCAATCGCGCCGCTAAACAAGGGCGAGCGATCGAGCGACGCTCGGATGATATCGTGGGTCGCGACATTGGTTCGACTCACAGCGCAAAAAGTCTGCGGTACCGTCCGCCCTGGCGACAAAGGCGACATCGTCCAGTCATCTTCATCCGAGGGCTGTTCGGGCAAGGCCGCCCAGTTGATCGTCCGCGCGTCGAGGCGCGGTGGTGTTCCGGTTTTCAGCCGGGCGATTGGCAGACCGGCATCGCGGATTTGCTGACCGAGAGAGACCGAGGCGGCCTCCCCGGTACGCCCCCCGGCAACCGTATCTTCGCCGCGAAACAGTTTGCCATTGAGAAACGTTCCGGTCGCCAGGATCACCGCCCGGGCTTGAATGGCAGATCCGTCGGCCATGCGGATTCCAGAGACATGCGTTCCGGACAGCAGCAGGCTGGCTACTTCCCCTTCGATTATCGTCAGACCCTGCTGCGCGTCGAGCATGCGCTGGATAGCCGTCTTGTACAGCTTGCGGTCGGCCTGAACCCTGGGGCCCTGCACTGCCGTGCCCTTGGAAAGATTGAGCATACGATAATGAATCGCCGCGGCATCGGCCGCTCGTCCGATCAATCCGTCAAATGCATCGACCTCGCGGACCAGATGGCCCTTGCCGAGACCGCCAATGGCGGGATTGCAGGACATCGCCCCGATACTGTCACGCGTGAAGCTGATCAGGGCGGTCGATGCACCCATGCGCGCGGCAACCGCGGCGGCCTCGCAACCGGCATGGCCTCCGCCGACCACGATGATATCAAAATTGCTTTCCATAGCGCGGCCCATAGCGGAAGCGGCTTTCAAGGTCAAAATCTACCGGTGTGCAGGTGCTGTTTCACGTGGAACAATCATTTGCCAATGCAGAATTTTCCGAACAGACCGTCGAGCATATCTTCTGTGCTTGCCTTGCCGGTTATCTCGTCGAGCGCCTTGCGGGCCATCCGCAGATGTTCGGCGACGATCAGAAAATCGGGTTGGTCGATCATCGATGCCAGACTGTCGCAAGCGATCATCAGCCGCCCCGCCTGCCTGGCGTTCACGCTGATCTGGTCGCCATCGGGCAACAGGTTCTGCGCCCGCGCGACCAGATAGTCGACCAGTCTATCCATGCCCTGACCCGTGACCGCCGAGAGAATGAACGCGTCCTCGCCCTTCGATTCATGCTCAGGATCATCGCAGCGGGAACTGATTTCGACGAGAATGTCCGAACGCGGTCCCTGCCCTTCCGGGCCCAGCCACAGAATGATATCGGCGAGGGCAAATTGCTGTCGCGCCCGGTCGATGCCAATTTGTTCAATTGTCTCAGCGCCACTTTCCCGCACACCAGCGGTATCGATGAAGAGAAACGGGATCCCGGCCAACGCAATCGGCACCTCAATAACATCGCGGGTGGTTCCGGCTATATCCGACACGATCGCTGCTTCGCGTTCTACCAGTGCATTGAGCAGGGTCGACTTGCCACTGTTCGGAGGACCCCCAAGAACCACCCTGATGCCCTCGCGCAGCTTCTCCGCCCGCGGGCGCTTCAACAGGTCGCGCATCTCTCGAACCAGCGGCCGTGCCGCCTGATCAACCATTGCCGCTTGCGCCGGGGCCACATCATCCTCGTCGGAAAAATCCAGCTCCGCTTCTACCTGCGCTGACAGTTGCAATATCCGCTGCTGCCAGTCGTCTACCTTTCGCGACAACGCGCCACCCGCATTGCGCACCGCAGCTTTGCGCTGGAATTCGGTCTCGGCGAAGAGCAAATCCGACAGGCCCTCGGCTTCCGCCAGGTCCATTTTGCCATGGATGAAAGACCGGCGGGTAAATTCACCCGGCTCCGCCCGCCGCGCCCCACCAATCTGTTCGAGCGCCCGTTCTATGGAACGGATAACGGCGCGGCCGCCATGGCAATGAATTTCGGCAAGATCCTCACCGGTGGCGCTGTTCGGTCCTGCAAACCAAAGGCACAATCCTTGATCAAGCAATTCACCACTAACCATATCGGTAATATTGCAAAGCGTTGCGACCCGCTGTTTTGGTAAATAACCCGTCAAAAGCTGGAGCGCCTGACCAGCCGCAGGTCCGCTGATCCGCAGGATTCCTATCGCAGCCGGCGGCTGCCCGCTGGACAAAGCGAAAATGGTGTCATCAACGGTCATGGTCGGGGTAAGCGGGGGCTAATCGGACTTTTTCTTCGGAGAAGATGATTTTCCGCCGTTCGACGCAGCGCCCATCGCACCGGTCAGGAAAGAGGAAAACATCTTCAACCCCGCCTCGCCCATCGGCGCGATGATCTTGGTGAAATTCTGCAATTGCTCTACCGAATTGGCACCCTGCAGGAATTTCGACATTTCCTGGACGTAGCTTTCATTAAGCTTTGCGACATCGGGCAAACCAATCAATCGGCGCGCCTCTTCCGGCGTGCAATCCAGTTCAACGGTGACTTTCATAGTGTCTTCCTCTGTTTGACCGTTGCAGCGAAGTTCCCTCCCTCACCCAACAGGCTGATGTTCGACCTTGCCTGTGGCTGATATGGGGATATTGTGACCCAAGAATCAAGTGATGATGCAAAGGAGCTGGAAAATGGGCGTGATGGAACAAGTGAAAACATTGAGCGGAGACGCAGAATTCCCCTGCTATATCGCCAGGCCCGATGGAGAGGCCAGCGCGGCAATCATCGTCATCCAGGAAATATTCGGTGTCAACAAAGGGATAAAGGCTAAATGCGATCATTGGGCCAGCCTGGGCTATCTGGCGATCGCGCCAGACCTGTTCTGGCGGATCAACGAAGGTACCGACCTTGATGCCGATGTCCAGGAAGAGTTCCAGACCGCGCTGGATCTGATGGGAAAATTTGATCAGGACAAGGGAATCCGAGACATCGAGGCGAGCATTCATCTTGCCCAGACCGAAATAGGCAGCCACAAGGTCGGCTGCGTTGGCTATTGCCTCGGCGGCCGGCTCGCGTTCATGACCGCCTGCCGCACCGATATCCGGGCATCGGTCGGCTATTATGGCGTGGGCATTGATGGCTTGCTTGGCGAGAAACATGCGATTGCCCATGAAGTGATGCTGCATATCCCTGCCGCTGACGGATTTGTCCCTGCCGACGCCCAGGCCGCCATGCACGCCGGTCTGGATGATCATCCCAAGGTACTCCTGCATGACTATGAAGGTCTCGACCATGGCTTTGCCGCGGAGTTCGGCGACAGGCGCAATGACACAGCCGCGCGTCTGGCCGATCGCCGTACCGAGGAATTTTTCGCCGAGCATCTGGCGTGAGCGCCCAGGGCAATCTGAAAATCTGGCACGACCATTTCAAGGACAAGAATGGAACCACCCTTCGTGACCAAGTCGCTGACGATGCCGTCTTCCATTCACCGGTCGTGCATACGCCTCAGTCCGGAAAAGCCCTGGTCGTCGCCTATCTCAGCGCCGCCGACCAGGTGTTGGCCAATGACAGCTTCCGCTATGTCCGCGAGATTGTCGATGACGGCGCCAATATGGCGATGCTGGAATTTGAACTCGAACTGGACGGCGTTCACGTCAACGGCGTCGATATCATCAGCTGGAATGACGCGGGAAAGATTCAGGACTTCAAGGTGATGGTGCGACCGCTCAAGGCGATCAACAAGGTCTGGGAAGAAATGGGCAAGATGCTGGAGACGATGAAGGGCTAGATTCGGCCGATCAGCTGGAAGCAGGATAATCAAGCTGGTCCTTCTCTTGCTCAACCCGATGGCAGCGGAACATCCAGTAGCTGCTCTTCCGATTTAGCCTGCCGACGAAAATAGCAGGATCGACCGTAAATCGGTACCGGCACCATTAATAACATGCAAAAAAGCAGCGTTATCGCGGCTTTCACGGGATTGCGTTTGAAAAAGCCCGATCGGTATCTGGTAGAATCAAAATAGCCTTGCCTGTCAAACAAGGCCATCGTGTGATTCAACTGCGAATAGGGTACACCCACTGTCAAACCGCCAAGCGCCAGAGTGATCGGATCGACAGAGGCGTGATACCTGCCTCTCGAATGGAACATTATCCCGTTCTCGATCAGCAAGGATTCGAAAATCAATAATTCTGGCAGGCTGTAGAAAACAGCAACTTCCACCAAATCATCCTTGGGGACCAGAGGGTCTGCTGGGCTAGCCAAACAACGTCAGCACGCCAATTGTCTGCTCATCCCCCAACAGACCCGAATAGATCATCTTGCCGGCGACATAGACGATCACCGCCAGACCCACATAGGCGATCCACTTGTAGCGCTCGATATATTTGGCGATCACATTGGCGGCCAGACCCATTAGCGCGACCGACAGTAGCAGCCCGATGACCAGGATCCCGGGATGGTCGCGCGCCGCACCGGCGACACCGAGCACATTATCCAGGCTCATCGACACGTCGGCTGCGGTTACGCCCCAGACGGCAGCCCAGAACGTCTTCTTGGCCTTCACACCGCTTTGTTCGTCGCCAATGATTTCCGCCGACCCGGGAGATTGTCCTTCGCGGAAGATCTGCCGGTAGAAATTCCAGCCCACCCAGAGCAGCAGCAGACCGCCAGCCAGCACCAGACCAACGATCTGCAACAGCTGGACCACGATCAGCGCGAACAATATGCGCAGGATCAGCGCTGCACCGATCCCGATCAGGATGACCTTGCGCCTCTGCTCCGCCGGCAGGCCGCCGGCCAGAGCGCCCACGACAATCGCGTTGTCAGCGGCAAAGACGAGATCGATCAGGATCACCTGACCAAAAGCGGCGAGCGCCGCCGGCGAGCCGATATTGGAGAAATCATGGACAATTGCCGCCCAGATATCAGCCAGCGAGCCCAGGCCAGGAGTGGTGGCAGCAAATAGGGAAAGAAGTTCAATCATGGAAAATTGATCGTCCGTAATAGTTCACGACCGGCATAGGGTCATAGAAATGATGAAGCAAGGCACGCCAATGCGGATAGTCCGGAGATTGTCGAAAACCGTCCCGGTGCGATTCAATCCGATCCCACCCGATCAGTAGGAGATAAATTTCCGGATCATCGCAAGACGGACGGACTTCAATCGACAGGAAACCCTGCTGCACGGTGACGAGCGGCCTGGCTTTTGCCATCGCCGTTTCGAATGCCGCCGCCTGGCCTGGCCGGACGCGCAAAACAGCGTGCTCGACAATCACCGGACGGCCCGGTTTACTGATTCATGCTGTCGAAGAAGTCGTCGTTGGACTTGGAGTCCTTCATCTTGTCGAGCAGGAATTCCATCGCGTCGATCGTACCCATCTGCATGAGAATGCGGCGCAGGACCCACATTTTCTTGAGTTTCTCGTCCTCGACCAGCAGTTCTTCCTTGCGGGTACCGGATTTGCCGACATCGAGCGCAGGGAAGATCCGCTTGTCGGAAACCTTGCGATCCAGCACGATTTCCGAGTTGCCGGTGCCCTTGAATTCTTCAAAGATCACTTCGTCCATCCGGCTGCCGGTATCGATCAGCGCAGTGGCAATGATCGACAGCGAGCCGCCTTCCTCGATGTTTCGCGCGGCACCGAAAAAACGCTTCGGGCGTTGCAGCGCATTGGCGTCAACACCACCGGTCAGCACCTTGCCCGAGCTTGGCACCACGGTGTTATAGGCGCGGCCCAGACGGGTGATCGAGTCGAGCAGGATAACCACATCAGGCTTGTGTTCGACCAGCCGCTTGGCTTTCTCGATCACCATTTCGGCGACCTGCACGTGGCGGGTGGCGGGCTCGTCAAAGGTCGAGCTGATCACTTCGCCCTTCACCGACCGCTGCATGTCGGTCACTTCTTCCGGACGCTCGTCGATCAGCAAAACCATCAGATAGACTTCCGGATGATTGTCGGTGATCGCCTTGGCAATATTCTGCAGCAATACGGTCTTGCCGGTCCGCGGCGGCGCAACGATCAAGGCGCGCTGGCCCTTGCCCTGCGGCGAGATGATATCGATCACGCGAGCGGACTTGTCTTTCTCGGTCGGGTCGAGACTGTCGAGCGTGAGCTTCTCATCGGGATAGAGAGGTGTCAGATTGTCAAAATTCACCCGGTGACGAACCGCATCGGGATCATCGAAATTGATCGAGATCAGCTTGGTCAGTGCAAAATAGCGTTCGCCATCGCGCGGGGCCCGGATTTCGCCTTCGACCGTATCGCCGGTACGCAGGCCGAATTTCCGTACCTGGTTGGGAGAGACGTAAATGTCGTCGGGTCCAGCGAGATAATTCGCGTCCGCGGAGCGGAGAAAGCCAAAACCATCGGTCAACACTTCAATCGTGCCGACACCCATGATCTGTTCGTCATTGTCCGCCAGCTCTTTCAGGATCGCGAACATCAAATCCTGCTTGCGCAGGGTGGACGCACCCTCGACGCCCAGCTCCTCAGCCATTGAGACCAGGTCAGCGGGCGATTTTTGTTTCAATTCTTTTAAATGCATGGAGTTTTATCCAGATATGTCAGGAGATTATTCATTCATTTCGCATGCGCGCAGCCTGATGCTGTCTTCGATTCACATGAAAATTAACCCGGACGGGCTTTGACGTTTAATTACGCCTTTGTCATTTCACTGTCAACCAGACCGATCAAAATGGTTTGATGATCACCAGAATGACGATGAGTGCCGCCGCGATTCCTGGCACTTCATTGATCAGCCGCAAGGACTTGTCGGTCATTGTCCGCTCGCCCCTGGCCAATTTTTTTCCGTAGCCGATCATCCAGCCATGATAGCCGCTGAGCAACAGCACCACGAACAATTTGGCGTGGAGCCAGCCATCACTGAAGGCGCTGATATTATAAGCCAGCAGCAGCCCCAGCAGCCAGGTGATGATCAATGACGGGTTGAGAATGATCTTGCGCAGCTTGGCTTCGCGATCGATCCATTTGCGATCCTCGTCCGATCCGACAGCGCATTCCTGATGATAGACGAAAAAGCGGGGCATCATGAACAATCCCGCCATCCAGAAAATGACGAAAATGATATGGGCCGCTTTTAACCAGAGATAGAGCATGGATAGAATTTCATTCATTGCCTCACAAGTGTAAGCAGCTTTTCAACATGTTCAATGGGCGTGTCCGGTAATATTCCGTGGCCGAGATTGAAAATATGCGGCCGATCTTCAAATATTTGCAGAATATGACGGACGGAAGTTTCCAGCGCTTCGCCACCAGCAATCAGGGCCAGCGGATCGAGATTGCCTTGCAGGGGAAGATCTGCCGGCAGATTTTTGTGCGCCCAGACAGGATCAATCGTTTCATCCAGTCCAATGGCGCTGGCGCCGGTTTCGCTGGCATAAGCAATTAATTTGGCACCGGCTCCCTTGGGAAAGCCAATGATCGGCAGATCGGGATGGACGGCTTTCAGACGCGAAATAATATCCGCGTTGGGCGCGATCACCCATTTTTCAAATTGTGCTGGTGACAACGATCCGGCCCAGCTGTCGAACAATTGCACGGCGTCGACACCCGCCTTGATCTGGCCGAGCAGATAGGTGACCGTGTTGTCGACAATCGCGTTGATCAGTTCGGAAAAAGCGGCTTCATCCTGATAGGCAAAACGGCGCGTCGCGGCTTGGTCCTTGCTGCCCTGGCCATTGACCATATAAGTCGCGATGGTCCACGGACTGCCGGCAAAGCCCATGAAGGTCGTCTCATCACCGAGCTGCGCGGCGACATTGCGAACCGTTGCATATATCGCCTCAAAATGCTCAGGAGCCCGCTCCAGAGAGGCCAAAGACGCGTCCAGCAACTTTGGTGCCAGTCGGGGTCCTTCTCCTGCCTCAAACCAGAGCTTCTGGCCCATCGCATGCGGAACGATCAAAATGTCCGAGAATAGAATTGCTCCATCAAAACCAAAGCGCTTGATCGGCTGGATAGTGACCTCCGCCGCTGCCTCGGCATCATAGCAAAGCTCCAGAAACCCGCCCTTCTGCGCCCGCAATTCCCGATATTCCGGCAAGTAGCGGCCTGCCTGACGCATCAGCCAGACCGGCGTCTGTTCGGTTTTCTTGCCGAGCAATGTCTGGAGCAAAATTTTCTGCGGTTCGGTTCCGTTCGGCATAGAGCGATGGTCATCCATTATATTATCTTAGTAGTTATTATAGATTGTTGTTGATGATAGAGCGTGGAAAAGGCGGTAACCTGCCAGCGCCGTAAATACAAACAGATTGACAGTTCGAGGTTAACGCAAATTAAACCGATTCTGAAATTCCATCCCCGCTATCCACAGACTGTGGATCGAATCGATCAATGTTGGTTCGCTGTGGATGGAATTGCCGGAATCGGGGATGGATGTCGCGCAACTACTTATCCCCGCTTTCATCCCTTGCTTTATCCCCTCTGAAATCACAAAGCTTAGCGCATGAACAGGCTCCACCTTCATCTGCTCTCTGATTCAACCGGGGAGACTCTGGAAAATATTGCCAAAGCGGCGCTGGCCCAGTTTGACGGGGTCGAGATTATCAAGCATTTCTGGCCTATGGTCCGCTCGGAAAAGCATCTCAACCGGATATTGAGCGAAGTGGCGGACAATCCGGGGCTGGTGATATTCACCATCGTCAATCGCGACATCAGATCAAAGCTGGAACGCGAATGCCGGCATCTGGGCCTGCCGTCGGTTCCGGCGCTTGATACCGTGACCGATGCCTTGTCCAACATGCTCGGACAGGAAGCCAAGGCTCGACCGGGCCGCCAGCACATCTTGGATGCCGCCTATTTTGCCAGGGTCGAGGCGATCCAGTTCACCATCGCCCATGATGATGGCGTGGGGTGGGAAAATTGGGAAGAAGCCGATATCGTGCTTGCCGGCGTGTCGAGAACCTCGAAAACACCCACGTCCATCTATCTCGCCAATCGCGGCTACAAGACCGCCAATATTCCCATCGTGCCGGAATCGCCCCCGCCCGATTCGCTCTATCACCTCAAAAATCCGCTGGTTGTCGGTCTGATCACCGGCGCATCGCGGTTGGTGCAGGTCAGGCGCAACCGTTTGCTCTCACTGAATCAAGCCCCGGAAACCGATTATGTCAATGAAGAGAAGGTCAAGGAAGAAACCCAATATGCTCGCCGGATGTTCGCCGACAACGGTTGGCCGATGATCGATGTGACCCGGCGGTCGATCGAGGAATCGGCCGCGGCCATTATCAATCTCTACAACGAGCGTCACGGCGGCGTTGGCGATTTGCGGCAGATCGCCGGCGATGACTGAGGCGCGCCTGATTCTGGCGTCCAACAGCAAGGCGCGACTGGCCATGCTGACCGCTGCCGGTGTTGCCGTCGAGGCGATATCACCCAATGTCGACGAAGATGCGCTCAAGGACGGGTTGAAGAGCGAAGGCGTGACTGCCCGCAATCTCGCCGATGCTCTGGCAGAAGCCAAGGCGGTCCGGCTATCGCAACGGATCAGCGATGCGATGGTCCTGGGAGCCGATCAGGTCCTGGCGCTGGAAGATGGCCGGATGCTCGACAAGCCGTCCGATCCTGGCGAGGCGATGGCACAATTGAAACTGATGGCCGGCAAAAAGCACAAGCTGATCAGCGCGGCGGTGATTGCGGAACAGGGGACGCCGCTATGGCGGCATATCGATATTGCGACCCTGTCGGTGCGTCCCCTGAGCGACTCATTCATCGAGCAATATGTCGAATCAGAATGGGACAATATCCGGCACTGCGTCGGTTGCTATGAAATAGAGGGCAGGGGCGCGCAGCTATTTTCCGCGATTACCGGCAGTCAGTTCACGATCATGGGGCTGCCGTTGATTCCGGTGCTGGACTATCTTCGCGTCCGGGCTATTTTGCCGTCATGACCAAAGACATGCCCTATGCCGAGGTGATCGGTGATCCGATTGCCCACAGCAAATCTCCCATGATCCACAAATTCTGGCTCGACCGGCTGGCGATGGAGGCCGACTATCGCGCCTTCCTCGTCACTCCTGTCGAATTGTCCGGCTATATTGATCAAAGACAAGCAGATCCGGCGTGGCGCGGCTGCAATGTGACGATACCGCATAAAATTGCCATGCTCGATCTGGTCGCCGATCCAGGCGGCGTTCGTCAGAAAATCGGGGCGATGAACACCGTCGTCCGGCAGGCTGATGGCAGCCTGATCGGCACGAACACCGATGCCGCCGGTTTTCTGGCGCCGATTGCCGACAGCGACTGGTCCGGAAAACATGCGATTCTGATCGGCGCGGGGGGTGCGGCACGGGCCGTCATATTCGCTCTCAAACAGGCAGGGATTGGTGAAATCACGATCATCGCGCGGAGCGGTCTGAAGGCATCGGGCCTGTTGATGCAATCGTCGGTCAAGGGCAGCATATTGCCGATGGACGCACGGCTACCGGAGGCTGACCTGCTGATCAACGCCAGCCCGCTCGGGATGACCGGTCAACCGCCGCTCGCGGTGGATCTTGCTCCCTTGCCGACCGATGCACTGGTCTATGATCTTGTCTATGCGCCGCTGGAAACCGGACTTCTGCGTGCCGCCAAAAAGCGGGACCTGGCGGTGGTCGATGGCCTCGACATGCTGATCGGCCAGGCCGCCCTGGCGTTCGAGCTGTTTTTCGGCGCCACGCCGCCGATGGAACATGATGACGAACTCAGAAAATTGCTGGTCGCCTGATGAAACGGGACCGGCCATTTATCATCGGTCTGACCGGCTCGATCGGGATGGGAAAATCCACCGTCGCGCAGATGTTCGTCGACGAAGGCGTCCCGCTGTTCGATGCGGATGCCGCTGTCCATCAATTGCAGGGTCCGGACGGTGCGCTTGTCAATGAAATCGAAGCTCTGTTTCCGGGTAGTACGACCCGAGACGGGGTAGACCGGCAGAAACTGGGGGCAGCGGTGCTCGGTGATCCGGCCGCCCTGCAGCAGCTCGAACAGCTGATTCATCCGGCAGTGCAGGAAATGCGTAAGGATTTTCTCGAAACATTTTCCGACCGACCGCTGATCCTGTTCGATATCCCGCTGCTGTTTGAAAAAGGCGGTAGTGAAGGTGTCGACCATATCGTCGTAGTATCGGCGGGTGCCGACCATCAACGGCGCCGCGTTCTCAAGCGTCCGGGCATGAGCGAGGAGCGGTTCGAACAGATAAAGGCGCTGCAAATGCCGGATGCGCACAAGCAGCAACGGGCCGATTCGGTGATCGATACATCCTTGCCCCTCGCAGAAACCCGTCGGGAGGTGCAAAATCTTGTCCGAAAACTGAAAGCTTCCCTTGCGTAACCCAATATTCAGTCCGATATCATGCTTATGCGCGAAATAATTTTCGACACCGAAACAACCGGATTTGATCCCCAGAATGGTGACCGGATGGTGGAAATCGGCTGTATCGAAATGATTGATCGAGTGGAAACCGGCCAGACCTTTCACAGCTATTATAATCCCGAGCGCGCGATGCCCCAAGCGGCCGAGAATGTGCATGGACTTTCGGACATGTTCTTGTCCGACAAAAAGTTCTTTGCCGCAGGAGCCGAAGAGCTGCTGGACTTTCTGGGCGATGCCAAGCTTGTCGCCCATAATGCGCAGTTTGATTTCAATTTTCTCAATGCTGAACTGGTCCTCTGCGGTTACCAGCCGATCTCCCGTTTTCGCATGATTGACACATTGGCGATCGCCAAATCAAAGCATCCCGGCGCAAAATTGTCGCTCGACGCCTTGTGCTCGCGTTACGGTATCGATCGCAGCCACCGGGTGAAACATGGCGCGCTGCTGGATGCCGAATTGCTGACCCAGCTTTATATAGAGCTGACCGGCGGCCGCCAGATCGGTCTCGGCTTGGCAGAAAATGGACCCCGTCACGACCCCATTGCCAGCCTGCGATCCATATCACAGCAGGTAGAGCGTAAAATATTCATAGCCGCGCGTGAGCATCATGCGAATGCAGACGAACTGGCCCGGCACAGGGATTTTATCGAGGGCATTGAAAACCCTCTCTGGACGAAGATGTAACTGTATCGCTGTTTTTGCGTTGGTGCAGAAAGCAAAGGAGAATGGAAATGGAAGTTCGTGTTTCAGGACATCAGGTTGACACCGGCGATGCGTTGCAAACCCATGCCGACGATCGGATGAATGCGATTGCCAAAAAATATTTTGCCAAGGCCATATCCGCCAATGTCACCGTCAGCAAAGCACCGCACGCCCATTTCAGATGCGATATTGTGACGCATGTGATGCAGGGCCTGATGCTGAAAGCGGATGCCGAAGCAGGCGATGCCCATCAGGCGTTCGAACAGGCTGCGGACAAGATTGAAAAACAGCTGCGGCGCTATATGCGCCGGTTGAACGACCATCATGTTCAGGCGCAATATGCCGCGAAGCAGGAAGAGGCGGCCTATCGGGTTTTCGAATCCTACGAGGAGGAAGAAGAAAGTGAAATGAACGGCGAGGCGCCTCCGATCATCGCCGAAACCAGCACCGATATTCCCGAAGCCAGCGTTTCCAACGCGGTGATGATGATGGATTTGCGCAATACCAGCGCGCTTCTGTTCAAAAACTCTGGCACTGGCGCCCATAATATGGTTTATCGCCGTTCCGACGGCACGATTGGCTGGGTAGAGCCCCATAGCTGATAGCGCCGCATCGCTCCGGACGGCTGGATCGCGGAACGTTCTGACGGTCGTTCCGGCGCATAATGAAGCCCGAATTCTGGCATATTTGCTGAATGCGCTAAGGTGTGCCGGGACAGAAGGAAAGCTTGATGACCGATTTGTCCGTAAGACTGGATCTCGCTGCCGTCCGGGATTATCCGCAGGTTGCCGACAAGGACGATATTTTGCGGACCATCGCTCGCATTGGTCAGGATTGCTATCGGCTTGATGCCGAAGCGATCCAGACCGGATTGGTCGCCCGCGAGGCGCTTGGTTCGACCGGTTTCGGGCGCTCAATCGCGATCCCTCATACCAAATTGGCTGGCCTCGACCATTGTGTCGGGATTTTCCTGCGCCTGGCCGAACCGGTCTCCTTCGATGCGCATGATGGCAAGCCGGTTGACCTGATCTTCACCCTGTTGTCCCCGCAAAAGACCGGTGTCGAACATCTGAAGGCGCTGGCCGCCGTTTCCCGATTCTTGCGGGACGAGCAGATGGTGGCAAAGCTCCGCGGTGCATCCGGACAGGACGCCCTATATGCGCTGTTGAACAAGCAGCCCGAACAGCAGGCGGCTTGATCGCTGGCGATGACAGAGGAAACCGAAAATAGATTGGAAAACCCCGGGGCCCTCGAACATTTTCGGGCTCTCGAACGGCTCTATGCGGAAGCGCCAATCAACAAGCTGTTCAATTCCCGCCTCGAAATTGTCGAAGCCGGCAAGGCCAGCATTTTTTTCGATGTCGACGAACGCTATTATCATGCCGCCGGAGCGGTGCATGGCACCTCCTATTTCAAGATGCTCGACGATGCCGCCTTTTATGCTGCCAACAGCCTGGTGTCAGACCGGTTCATCCTGACAACCGCCTTCAATCTGCTGTTCACCAAACCGCTGAAGTCCGGGCCGGTCACGGCCGAAGGCCGCTGGGTCAGTGGCAAACGCCGGGTCTTTGTTGCGGATGCCCGACTCATCGATAGCGAAGGCGAAGAAATAGCCCGTGGCACCGGGACGTTCATGCGGTCGCATATCCCGCTGGCGTCCCTGCCGGGGTATAAAAAGGATGATTGAACCCCGACTGTCGGCGGAAATGAAGGTTCACACGCTGCTCAGGCTGGTGAGCCAGCATGGTGGTTTCGGTGCGGTAATGAAAAAGGGCGACAGAATATCCGGAACGATCCTCATCCAATGCGTGGAAAAGGGAGGAAACCCTAGGCTCCTGGAGAATATGCCGTCGCTCGATGGTCAGCCCAATTGGCAGCAAATATGGCCTCAAGATACTGATAACAAAAGAATATTATCGGAATATATTGAGCGGCGATTCCGTTTTGACCCCGATATGTGGTTAATTGAACTGGACATCCCGGATGCGGAACGGCTCATCGCCGAAATGGGTCAGTAAACTTGACTTTATTAGCCAGGACCATATTTGCCGCTCAACTTTGATGCGCAGGTTGCCGCTGGGTTGTCCGGAATGACAGGCAGTAAACACGCAGACGGGGAGAACAGGAACAGATCTTCGCTTTGGTTTTTTGATCTGTTTTAGGCGGTTTTGACGGAAATGTCATGATGGCTCTGGACTCACCGCATAATGTTATAGGTTAATGAGAAAAATTTTTCGTGCAACAGGCGCCCTGTCGCTTGCCCTTACTGCGGTCGCGGCCTTGTTCGTCACCGATGCGTCCTTTGCTTTGGAAGCAAGCAATGAGACACTTGAATCCGAGATTTTCGTCGATCCAGCCCTGCTGGACAATGACGAATCCAACCCTTCCATCATTTTTGGCGAGCAACAGGAAGTTGTTGCCGAAATTCCCCAGGATGTAGTCCGCACCGATGATATCGCCAATGGCGATTTCGAGTCCGGCTATGGCGATAACGGCGACTTCATCAATGATGGGGCTGCCTCCCTGCACCAGCTGGTCCGTCAGCAATCGGTGGGCGGCTCGCTGGATGAAGAAATGAAATGTCTCGCCGGGACAGTCTATTTCGAATCCAAGGGCGAATCGCTGCAAGGTCAGTTGGCTGTAGCCCGCGTGGTACTGGCGCGAGTCGAATCGCCCCGATTTCCAAACAGCATTTGCGGCGTGGTTTTCCAGCGCAGTCAGTTTTCCTTCGTGCGCGGCGGGAAAATGCCTCCGATCAGAACCGGACACCAGCATTGGCGCAATGCGGTCGCAATTGCGAAAATCGCGATGAACGACGGCTGGGAAAGCTCGGTCGAGGGCGCTTTGTTCTTCCACGCGCGCTATGTGTCGCCAGGCTGGCGGCACCAGCGTCTGGCCACAATCGATAATCATATATTCTACCGCTAGGCCGGCGCAAAGATTGAAATTGTAAAGGCTCCCGCCAAGGGGGCCTTTATTTTGTTCTTTTTATGTTCTAGCCATGGGCCATGATAATCAGGGATGATTCGTTCGCTCTGCTAGCGACAGCCGGGCAGATGACCGGCGCTCAGGCTGTGGCGCGCGGTGTGGCCCGCATGTTTGCGCGGCACGATATCATGGTGCTTCCCGAAGTCTGTTTGCGGAACCGTCGGCGGGCGGACCTGATGGGCATTGATGCCAGGGGACAGATTGTCATTGTCGAGATCAAGGTAGCGCGCAGTGATTTGCTGGGTGATGCCAAATGGACCGAATATCTGGAATATTGTGACCGGTTCTACTGGGCCCTGCCGATCGGATTCGATGCAACGCCGGTTCATGGACCGGATTTCCTGCCCGATCGCACCGGTCTGATCATTGCCGATGCCTATGATGCGGAAATGGTGCGTCCGGCTGCGACCAACGCCCTCGCCCCGGCGCGGCGCAAGACCGAGACGATGCGGCTGGCCCGCCGCGCCATGCAGCGTGCTGCAATATCCGAAGGCTGGATCAGCCCAGCTTACGGCCTGGGCGATCCTGGCGGTTCATGATCGCGGCTTAGCCTTCCGGTCCGAAGAACCGGCCTTCTGTTTCGGGCGTCTTGTCAGCGTCGGCTTTTTCGATTTCAGACAATATGCCAGCCGCCCGCCGATCCCGCTGTGCATAATCCCGTGCGGACAAGCCGGCAAGCGTATCGGTCCGGTCCGGGTCGGCACCACTGGCCAGCAGCAGCCGGACCATTTCCGAATCTCGAAGCTGGACCGCGCGAATCAGAGCAGATTCACCTTGCTTGTTTGTGCCGTTCACATCGGCATTTTGTGATAGCAGGATTTTGGCGCCGTCCAGAAAGCGCAACTGGGTGGCCTGCATGAGCGGCGTCAGGCCTTCTTTGTCCCTTATATTGGGATTGGCGCCTTTCTGCAGCAGAAAGGCCAGCCAGGTCGCGTCTTTGCGTTCCACCACGATATGCAGGGCACCTCGTCCCGTCGAGTTGTCGCGCGTATTGATGATCACCGTGCCGGGTTGATTGAGAAACTTGTTGGCCTCTTCACCGTCGCGGTCATCGACCGCTTTCAGGAAATTATAGCTGGCCGAAAATTGGGCCGAGGCCGGAACGGAAAAGGAAACCGCAGCCACAGCGATCCATATATAACGCAGGAAAAACAGGTACCTGCCGCCCGAACATGCGCCTGAAGAATCTTTACTGACCATTTTTCGCCCCATTTCTGTTAGCGGATCGTCTTTGCCCAACTCCGCTGTCTCTGCTGCTTGTCAATTATCTGTTGAAATTGGTCAACTAGCAGACCATGTCTGGCCCGGTAATGAACAATTTCAAAGAAAATGCAAAAATGATCCTGGCCGCTGGGTTGCTGACCCTGCTGGCTGCCTGCAATCCCGCACCGGAGGGGAGCCTCTCGACTGATAGCGAGCCGCCGCTCGCGGGTGCCAATATCGGTGGATCATTCACCCTGACCAATCAGGATGGCGGCAAAACGTCGGACGCCGAGTTCAGGGGCCAGTATCGCATCATCTATTTCGGCTACAGCTATTGCCCGGACGTTTGCCCGATCGATCTCGCCAATATCATGCTGGGACTGAAGCAGGCTGAAACAGCCAATCCGGCACTGTCCGATAAAATTCAGCCAATTTTCATATCGGTCGATCCCGAACGCGACACACCAGCCGTGTTGAAACAATATGTTTCCGCCTTTCACCCGCGCCTGATTGGTCTCACCGGCACCCCTGACGACATCGCTGAGGTCGCGAAAAAATATCTGATCATTTATGATATCCGGAAAGACGAAGGTGCGACCGAATATCTCGTGGATCATAGCCGTCAGGCTTATTTGTTCGGACCGCAGGGAGAGCCGCTGGCGCTGCTGTCTTTCGATGGTACACCACAGCAAGTCGCGGATGAAATTGCCCGATGGGTGCGCTAGGCTCTGTTCGGCCGTTCTGGGAAGAACCGCTCGAATCGCTGGATCGCGCACAGTGGGAGGCCCTCTGTGATGGCTGCGGCAAATGCTGCTTGCTGAAAGCCGAAGACGAGGATGACGGTCAGATCTACATGACCAATATCGCCTGCAAATTGCTCGATCTGCAGCAAGCCCGGTGCAGCGACTACCGGCACCGGAAATTTCACGTGCCGGATTGCGTCCGACTGACCCGCAACAAGCTCGAGGAATTTGACTGGCTGCCGGACAGCTGTTCCTATAAATTGCGCGCTCGCAATCTGCCATTGCCGGCCTGGCATTACCTGGTCTCCGGTGACCGTGAATCGATCCACGCGGCTGGCCGGTCGATCCGCGGGAAGGTCATCCCCGAAAGCAAGGCCGGCCCGCTTGAACAGCATATTATCGATGCGCCTTTTTAGTTCATCGCGTCCGGAAACGCTCGCCATCAAGCTCGACGGGGTAAGCTACCCGCTCCACCTGCGACGATCCAAACAGGCGCGGTCGATCATTGTTTCGGCGGACACGGTCAAACGCGTCATCCGCCTGACCGTGCCCACGCATGCGTCGGAACATCAGGCGCTGCGCTTCGCCCAGTCCAAATCCGAATGGCTGCACGCCCGCTTCGCCGAAGCCGTGCCTCCCGTGCCGCTGGAGGAGGGCAGCCAGATCGCATTTCTGGGGGAGCCCTATATCATATGCTGGTCCCCGGAATTTGCGCGGGCCCCGCAGCTCGTCGAAGATGAAATCCGGCTGGGCGGACCCGCCGAACATATCGAATCCCGAATCCTGCGCTGGCTCAAGGCCCAGGCCCGGGCGATATATGCCGAAGATCTCGAATTTTATTGCGCGCGCGCCGACACCGGTCTGCCGCGTCTGGCGGTCGGCGACGCCCGGCGGCGCTGGGGCAGCTGTTCCGGTCGGCAGTCAATCCGATTGAGCTGGCGGCTGGTCATGGCGCCCCCCCATGTGCGGCGGTCGGTGGTGGCGCATGAAGTGGCGCATCTCAGGCATATGGACCATAGCAAGCGATTCTACGCCCTGCTGGACCAGATCTATGAATCGGATCGTCTGGTAGCAGATCGCTGGCTCAAGGATCATGGCCGTGGCCTGCATATGGTCGGCGCGGAACGGCAATCCCCGCCGGCCGACTGAACCGGACTGCTATTGCGGTTCTATGCGGGCAGCTTCGGGAATCAGGGGTTCGGGCTGGCCTGGCGGCGCAGTGGGCTTTGGTTTCTTCGCCGGAACCGGTTCCGGTTTGCGCGGAGCCGGATCGCCGCCGCGGCCTAGCACGTTGTCGATCCAGTCCTGATCGAGTCGGGGACTGTCGGCGGCCTCGCCATCTTCCAGATCATATTCGATCCCGCGACCGGTTTCGATCGGCATGCCATTTTCATCGACATAGATACCGTCTTCCGGTTCTCCGAAAAGCTCGCCTTCATCCGGTTCCAATTGCCATTCCGGCAGCACCAGTTCGGTATCGAATTGCTCCACTTTGCGCTTGGCCACTGCGGTCTTCATGAATTGGGCGAATGCGGTGGCCGGAGCCCGGCCACCCTGCAGACCGCCGACTGGCTTGGCATCATCGCGGCCCATCCATACACCGGTGGTCAGACCGCTGGAAAAGCCCAGAAACCAGCCATCCTTGTTGCTGCTGGTGGTGCCGGTCTTGCCAGCAGCCGGTCTGCCGATCTGTGCGGCGCGGCCGGTGCCGGTATTCACCGCGGTCTGCATGAGATCGGTGATGCCTGCCGCTACCCAGGGATCGACAAGCACGCGGCTGCCGTCGAACTTGCTCTGATACAGAAGATCCCCCTTCATCGTCTGTACCTTGGTGATTCCGAAGGGCGTGATCGCGATGCCCTTGGCACTGATCGAGGCAAAGGCACGGGTCATGTCGATCAGCCGCACATCGGAGGTACCCAATACCATCGACGGGTTGGTGTTGATCGGGGTGGTGATGCCAAACCGGCGCGCCATATTGGCGATCGAGGACGTCCCGATATCATTGCCGATCGCCGCTGCGACGGTATTCTTGGAAAATGCGAAAGCGGTGCGGACATCAATGTCGCCGGCATAGCTGTTGCCGCTGTTGCGGGGTGTCCAGTCGCCAATCGTGATCGGCTCGTCGGTCACCATGTCGTCAGGCGCATAGCCTGCTTCCAGCGCCGCCATATAGACAAACACTTTCCAGGCCGACCCCGGTTGCCGGACAGCCTCGGTGGCCCGGTTATAATTGGAAGTGACATAATCCGTCCCGCCGACCATCGCGCGCACCGCACCGTCGCGGTCGATCGCAACCAGCGCACCTTGCGCACCGGCCGGCACGCGGGACAGGATAGCCGCCGTGGCGGCGCGCTGCATGTCAAGATCCAGCGTGGTCCACACTTCGATCGGTTCCACGGTCTCGTCGATCAACAAGTCCAGCTGCGGCAGCGCCCAGTCGGTAAAGTAACGCACGCTGTTCTGGCGTGGTTCGGGAGCGAGCTTCACCGATGCCGGATTGGTATTTGCCGCTTCGGCTGCTGTAATTGCGCCGGCATCCTGCATCACCTCCAGCACCACGGTTGCCCGGTCGATCGCCGCGGTGGCGTCGGCTGTCGGTGAGTAGCGGGACGGGGCCTTGACCAGACCGGCGATGATCGCTGCTTCGCCCAGGCCTAAATCTCGCGCACTATGCGCGAAAAACCGCCGAGACGCGGCATCAATGCCATAAGCGCCGCCGCCATAATAGACCTTGTTCAGGTAAAGCTCGAGAATCTGCTCTTTGGAAAACTTTCGTTCCATCGCCAGCGCCAGCAATATCTCGCGCCCTTTTCTGCCAAAGGTCCGGTTGTTGTTCAGAAACACGTTGCGCGCCAGTTGCTGGGTGATGGTCGACCCGCCCTGGGCCCAGTGACCGCGTTGCATTCTGACCCGGATCGAGCGCGCTATGCCAATCGGGTCGACGCCCGGATGGTTCGCATAGCGCCGGTCCTCGACAGCTATCATCGCATCTTTCATGACAACCGGGATCTCCGCATAGGGCAACCACTCGCCATAGCTCGGCCCCATGGAAAACAGTTCCGTACCATTCACGTCGAGCACCCGGATCATCTGGCCATTGGGAGAGGATTTTAGATCCTCGAAGCCGGGGAGAGAGGATCGGACCACCAGAACCGCAACCACCAGCGCGATCGCTGCGAGGAACCCGACCACCAGCCCGGTCTTGAACAGCCGCCACAGCCATATGCGCACCGGCCCTTGCTTGTTGCTGCGCTTTTTGCCCCGTGCCATATTGATCCGTCCGTTATACGCTGAATGGTGGAATTTCTAGCGTGTTGACGCCTTACTGCACGCTGAATGGGGAAGCACAGGAAAAATTCATTCTGGCTTGGGTTCAAAGGACATGGCAGCGCTGTTCATGCAATAGCGAAGTCCGGTGTCGGTGGGACCATCGGGGAAAACATGGCCGAGATGGCCGTCGCAGGTGGAGCAGCGTATCTCGACCCGGCGCATACCGAGGCTATTGTCTTCCAGTTCGGTGACCGCTTCCGGATCGGCCGGGACGGAAAAGCTCGGCCAGCCGCAGCCGCTGTCAAACTTGCTTTGCGATTCAAACAATTTGCTGCCGCACCCCGCGCAGAAAAATTCCCCGTTGCGATATTCGGTGTTCAGCGCTCCGGTAAATGGCCGCTCGGTGCCGGCTTCGCGCAGCACATGATATTGTTCAGGCGACAATTGTTGCCGCCACTGTTCGTCGCTCAAGATTGTTTTTTCCATATCTGCTAAATGGGCGCTTGATGGCTGTCGGTCAAGAGATCTGGCGCATGCAATCGCGCCCGATAGTTCTAATGCTTAACCGGATATTAGGCATGTATAGGTAATATTACGGGCATGAATAGGTCGACAAGATTCATGCTTTTCGGAGCGCTACTGACCGCCTGTCTGGCGTTTCTGCCAGCAGAATCCTATGCCCAATGCCGTCTTTGCGCGACCGGCTCGGAACCCTCCAATCCTTCCAGCACGGCTTCCGGGAGGCCGGAAATTCCCTTGCAGATTGAAATTACCACTGATCTCGATTTTTCGCGACTTGCCGTGCTCAACGGCAATGGCGGCGTGGTCAGCATCGATCCCCAGTCGGGTGTCCGTCACATTAGCGGCAGCATCGCCAATCTGGGTGGGATGGCGCTACACGGAGAAGGGCGATTGACCGGCGAACCGGGCCGGAGCGTCAGGATCTACCTGCCGGAGCGGATCCAGTTAAGTGCCTCCAATGGATCGACCGCGGAACTGGAAAGGCTGGAAACCAACCTGCCGCCGCTGGTCAGGCTGGATCAGACGGGACAGCTGACTTTTGCATTTGGCGGACAGCTGCGTGTTCGCGGCGATAGCAGCGGCCGGTTTCGTGGCCGGATTGCGATCACCGCCGATTATGAGTGAACCCGGCTAGGCCTAACGACCGCTCGCCGCTTTCCGGGCGATGAGCAATAATTCTTCTTCGAGCAGCACCTGATCTGGCTGACCACTGCTTTTCAGCGCGATCTCCAGTTGCAGAACCCGCTCGATCAAGCGCGCGATATGAGCGGAGGACCAGATCCGCAGCTGCCGCTTGAAATGCTTCTGTTCCTTGAAAAAGACGCTGGGATGCTCGGCAACCGAGTCGCTATTCCGGCCCTGATCTACCTTGCTGCGCAGCTCGGCAAGTTTCGCAAGATGGCGTAGCATGATCCGGATCAGTCCGATTTCGCTGATGCCCTGCGCGCGCGCCGCGGCCAGTTCCTGCGCCAGACGGGCCGCATCCCCGTTGAGCGCGCTATGGATCAGCAGATTGATATCCTCTTCGTCATTCTCGGCACCAAGGAGCAACAGAATATCGGCGTCGGCCTCCTGCGGATTTTCCGGCGTGGCATCCAGATAAAGTGCGACCTTCTCCACTTCCATGCGCGCCAGCACCAGATCATTGCTGGTCAAGGCGGCGATATCCTGCGCCATTTCCCGGCTCAGCCGTACGCCTTCAACCTTCGCCATGGTCATTATCGCGGCGGCGGCCTGTTCCGGCGTCGTTTCATAGCAGGTCGCAATCAGTCCATCCGGTGCTGCCGTGATGGTTTTCGCCAGCGCAGTCTTGTCGCCCATGCCGGGGGCGATGATGAACACGGGATCGCCAACGGTCTCGCTCGCCAACAGATTTTCGATTGCGGCCGTGGCCCTGACTGCTTCGCCGCTGTTCAGCCGCAAGATGATGAAGCGCTTGTCGCCAAACAGGGAAGCCGAATTGGCCTCATCGTTCAGCCGGGCAGGATTGTCGCTGATATCACTGATGGTCAGGTCGACCCGCTCTGCGGCATGGCTCAGCGGTTTCACCATTTCTTCCACTAGCGCCTGGCAGCGGGTGACATTGGGCCCGCACAGCAGGATCAGGCGAAAACGATCGGAAGCGCTCTGAAAGCGTCTGACAATCTCTTCCGGCTTGACCTTCATGGGTTCGGGGAAGCGCTGGCCTCGGTCCGGGCGTAAAGTGAAAGCCGGGTGATGATCTGATTGGCCACGCGGGTTGCCAGATTTTCCAGCGCGGTATCTTCCGCAGCGAGCGTCGCATATTCCGATGACACAACATCGATCCCGGCATCCGAACCCGCTGTCGCATCAAGCACAACAACCGAATCGGACAGTCGGACCAGCTGATAGCGGGCGCGCAATGATCTGCGCTCGCGGGTGATACGGGTGTTGCTGCGCACGCCGAATCCGGCGATCTTGTCTTCCAGCACCACGATCAGCCGGTATTTGCTCTGCTCCCCTTCAAAAGCCTCGAGCTGGTCCTTGAGCGCATTGCGCGTCAGCCATCCCGCCTTGCCGGCGATCGGCTCAATCTCGACATTGCCGAGTTCGCTGGCCACAACACCGCTGGTTCCTCCGGCATAGAGCGGACGCAGATTGCACCCCGTCACTAAAGTGGACAAGGCCACGATTGTCGCGATCCGGGCGATCATGCGCGTCATATAACGATATTGACCAGTCGGTCGGGCACCACAATCACCTTCTTTATTGCCGCTCCGTCAATCGCACGCTGCACCTTATCGGAGGCGAGGGCAAGATCTTCGAGTTGTTGCTTGTCGCTACCCTTGGCAGCGGTCAGCGTATCGCGCAACTTGCCGCGCACCTGAATCGCGATCGTGACTTCGTCTTCGACCAGCAGGCTTTCGTCGACCTCCGGCCAGGGCGCATCGGCAATCAGCACGGTCTCGCCCAGCAACGCCCAGGCTTCCTCGGCGATATGCGGGACCATCGGCGCGACGATCCGGGCCAATGTCCTGATTGCCTGGTTGCGGTCCGCCGACGGTGTCGATTTTTCGATCAGATTGACCAGTTCGAAAATCTTGGCCACCGCCTTGTTGAAAGACAGTGCTTCGACATCCTGCGCCACCCCGGCAATGGTCAGGTGCAATTTGCGCTGCAGCGTCTTGTCCTCGATATCCGGTGCATCGGGTGCATCGGTGACGGACAGGAACAGCCGCCAGAGCCGCTGGACAAAGCGCCAGCTGCCTTCAATTCCGGCTTCTGACCAGGGCAGGTCGCGCTCGGGCGGGCTGTCGGAGAGCATGAAGAAGCGCACCGCATCGGCACCATATTGTTCGATGATCGGGTCGGGGTCGACGACGTTTTTCTTCGACTTCGACATTTTCTCGACCCGGCCGGGGGTCACCGGCGATCCGTCGGCAATCACTGCCCAGTCAGCGCCGTTTTTCTGCACCTCATCCGGGGATAGCCAGCTGCCATCACCATGCTGATAGGTCTCGTGTGTCACCATCCCCTGGGTAAACAGGCTTTCAAATGGCTCGGCAAAATCCAGCTTGCCGATGCTGGCCAGCGCTCTGGTCCAGAAGCGCGCGTAAAGCAGGTGCAAAATGGCGTGCTCCACGCCGCCAATATATTGCGTCACCGGCAGCCATTGCTTCACCACATCCGGATCAAACGGCCGGTCGTCCGGTTGGCTGGCAAAGCGCAGGAAATACCAGCTGCTGTCGACAAAAGTATCAAGCGTATCGGTTTCCCGCCGCGCCGCCTTGCCGCATTTCGGGCAGTCGACCTGCATCCAGCTGACGTGCCGCTCGAGCGGATTGCCAGGTGTCTCAAAATCGACGTCTTCTGGGAGCACGACCGGCAACTGGTCTTTCGGTACCGGCACCGGACCGCAATCGTCGCAATGGATGATCGGGATCGGCGTCCCCCAATAGCGTTGCCGGGACACGCCCCAGTCGCGTAGCCGCCAGGTGGTCTGGGCCTTGCCCCAGCCTTCCAAGTCAGCGCGCTCGATAATCATCCGCTGTGCGGCCTCGACGGTCAAGCCGTCGAGAAAGGCGCTGTTCACGACCTTGCCGGGACCGGTATACGCTTCGTCGCCTGCATAGCCGGCGTCCGTTTCCTCGCCGTCAGACACGACGCGCTTGACCGGCAATCCATATTTGCGGGCAAAGTCGAGATCGCGCTGGTCATGTGCAGGCACGCCGAAAACCGCGCCGGTGCCATAATCCATGAGCACGAAATTGGCGACATAGACCGGTAGTTGCCAATCCGGATCAAGCGGATGGGTGACGGTGAGACCGGTATCAAAACCTTTCTTTTCCATCGTTTCCAGCTCGGCGGCGGTCGTGCCGCCAGCCTTGCAGTCTTCGGCAAAGGCAGCGAGCGCCGTGTCGGAGCCCGCCAGCTTTTGGGTGAGCGGATGGTCGGCCGCCAATGCAATGAAGCTGGCACCGAAAATCGTGTCCGGCCGGGTCGAAAAAACCTCGACGGTGGCGATCCCATCCAGCGGTTCGGTCAGGTCGAAATGAAATTGCAGGCCCTGGGACTTGCCGATCCAGTTTTCCTGCATCAGCCTTACTTTTTCCGGCCAGCCCTTGAGGTCACCCAGTCCGGCGAGCAAATCCTCGGCAAAGTCGGTGATCTTCAGAAACCACTGGCTGAGCTTGCGTTTCTCGACTGGGGCACCCGAACGCCAGCCCTTGCCATCAATCACCTGCTCGTTGGCGAGCACGGTCATATCGACCGGATCCCAGTTGACCGCCGACTCCTTGCGATAGACCAGACCGCCTTCGAAAAGGTCAATGAACAGAGCCTGTTCGTGGCCATAATATTGCGGATCGCAGGTTGCCAGTTCCCGGCTCCAGTCGAAGGCAAAACCCAGGGTTTTCAACTGGCTGCGCATGGAAGCTATATTGGCTCTGGTCCATTCGCCGGGATGGACCTTCTTTTCCATCGCGGCATTTTCTGCCGGCATGCCGAAGGCGTCCCAGCCCATCGGGTGCAACACTTCGTAGCCCTGCATTCGCCGGAACCGGGCGAGCACGTCGCCCATGGTGTAGTTGCGGACATGACCCATGTGAATCCGGCCCGAAGGATAAGGAAACATTTCGAGGACATAGCTACGCGGCTTGCTGCTCGCGTCATCTGCCTCGAATATTCGCGATTCGGCCCAGCGCGCTTGCCAGCGTTTGTCCGCCGCCAGTGGATTGAATCGCTGATCGGTCATTGCGGCCCCATTAAACGGCAGGAAAAACTAGTTGGTGATCGCGCCGCGCCGCAAGTCACGAGCCTTGGTGAGGATGATCTGCTCCAGCTTCTGCGTGGTTGCGGCCTCGACCGGCGCATCCACCCAGGTTCCACTGCTGGAAACCTGGCGCGATGCCGCGACCCGCAAGGCATCAGCGCGCAAATCCTGATCAAGAATCGATACATTGATTTTCATCCGCTCGCCGGGATTTTGCGGATTCACATACCAGTCGGTCAGGATCACGCCGCCATTGCTGTCGGTCTGGGTCAGAGGCATGAAGGACAGGGCATCCAGCGACGCCCGCCACAAATAGCTGTTCACACCAATGGTCGTGACCTGAGAGGCAGCAAGATCAGCTCTGGGCCGCTCCTTGCCACCACAGGCAGACAATAGCGACAATGCCAACAGGCCGGCGGTTGTGGATCGCAAGAAGACAGATGGTTTGAGGCGGGACATGAAGCGCTCCTGGTTGTATTTTGCGCCGATACGAAAACCTTTTTGCAGGATTTGTTCCGGACGTGAAATCATTTCAGCGCTCTCTATAAATGCTTTGCCGCGAGGGGCAAGCACAAGCGCATGTTTTGCTCTTGTGTAGCAGCGACTGAACCCCAGTTGAATGGTCGAAAAATCATCTTCGGTTCATCTTCTTTTTGCTAGGGCAGCACCCGATGTCTGGACAAAAGCGTAACCGATCTGCAACAGAATGCCGCTAGTTTGGGAAAATCGGACAAAAACAACATGTTGACTCGTGCAGATTGGCAGATTTTGTTATATCGAAGGTCATACAAAGGGGAAGCAACTTCATCATGACGAAAAAGGTCAGTCATTTCGGATGGTTAGCGACGGGACTCGCGATTTCCGGTCTTGCCATGACTCCGGCACTGGCGAAAGTGCTTTCCGGCGATGATGGAATTGTGTCCCTGAAAACCCTCGGATCAATCGGGTCCTTCACTGTGGCCGGTGCCGACCCTGAGCTGGCGGCCAAATATAATCTCAGCGCCTTGCGCGGAAACGCGAGTTTCAAATTCACGCCATCGGGTGGCATGCGTGACGGTGACCGTTCGGTGACCGTTGTTGTTCGCCAGAAGTCGGCTGCCGGCGCGGTTTCCATACGTGAAAATATCCTCTCTGCCGCACCCGGATCGGGTGTGATGACCGCAGCGAAAATCGCTCCCGTCTCTTATAGCCTTGGCACGGCCAAAGGGCTGAAGAGTTTCGCTATTCCGGTAAGGAAACTGGGCGGCACTTTACCCGATCTGTCGGAAATTGGTGGCAAAAGAGGGCTGGAAGATGATGATTCCGGCAAGAAGAGCCGCTTCAATCCGCGCATGTCGATCGACGCCAGCGCGCCGATCAACGCCGCGCCACGCGCTCTGGATGCCAGCCAGAAGGATTATACTCTGGATGTCGGCGGCAGCTACTCGCTTACCCGCAATCTCGATGTGACCGCTGGCGTGCGGATCAACAACGAACGCGACCGGATGGCACCACTGACCGATAGTCGTCAGGACAGCCAGGCGGTCTATGTTGGAACCCAGTTCCGCTTCTAGACATTGCAATCAGCTAAATGCGTCGATCGCGGCCCACCCATGGGTCCGATGGCTTCTGCGCGTCCGGTAACGCTGCCGGTTCATGCCCCCAAGATAGATAACCGCACCGTCACACAGAGCGGTCAAGCGCCGGGTTTGCAGCGGATTCAGCGGACGCAGCCCGGGGTGGGAACGGGTCGAGAAAATCGGCGACAGGAAAAAAATATCCGCACCTCCGAGGTTGGCCTGCCGGATTTCCCGGGCATCATGCACCGGGGCGCTGTGCAGCAGACGGCCCTTGCCAGATCGTCGCGCCATACGGCCATGCACACCATCGGCGCGCCAGCGCCTTGCCAAGGCCGGTGTTCCGGCCAGAATCACCATATGTCCACGTCGCCTGGCGAGTTTCTTGATCTGGTCAAATCGTGCCTGGCGCGAGCCATCCTGCAAATGATAGTGCCGAAAGACAATCCCGCTCTTGCGCGGCAACCGCATGATCGCACGCTCGAGGAACGCATCATTTCGCTCGTCGGTAAACAGCCAAATCCGCGGCAGGTCCGAAGCAGCGGGGTCCGGCAAGAGGGGGCAGGGCTGGTTTCGCAACATAAGCAGGTCTATAGACGCAAGCTTGGCGAAAGAGAATGATTGAGAGAGTTACCAATTTGGCGAATCCGGCACTGAAAACCATAGTGGGAAAGATTGACAAGGCCGCCCGAATAGCGGGCCGTAAGCCGGACGATATCGCGTTGATCGCTGTGTCCAAAACCCGCAGCGACGACGAAATCCGCCCGCTGCTGGCGGCGGGCCATCGAATTTTTGGCGAAAACCGGGTGCAGGAAGCAGCTGGAAAATGGCCTGCCCTGCAATCGGAATATCCCGATATCGAGTTGCATATGATCGGTCAGTTGCAATCGAACAAGGCGGCCGAAGCGGTGGCCTTGTTCGATTATATCCATTCACTCGACCGGCCGTCACTGGTCAAGGCGCTGGCTAGGGAAATGGGCCGGCAGGACCGCCGTATTTCCTGTTTCATACAGGTCAATATTGGCGAGGAGTCGCAAAAAGGCGGCTGCGACATCGCTGTCGTCCCGCAATTGCTCGACCAGGCGCGCGCTGCCAATATCCCCATCCTTGGCCTGATGGCGGTTCCGCCGGACAATGCCAATCCGGTGCCCTATTTTGCCTTGCTCGCCAAATTGGCCCGCGACTGCGGCCTTCAGGCTATCAGCATGGGAATGTCGGCCGATTTCGAAAGCGCAATCAAGCTTGGCGCCACCCATGTCCGGGTTGGTACGGCCCTGTTCGGCGCGCGCGTCGGCGCGTGATCAGCGCTCGCCGTTCTTTTCGCTTTGCTTGTCACCATTTTTTTCGTTGTCTTTGGCCGCTCGGTCGGCTTTGCGTTCTGCCGGGGTGTCCGCAGCGACAAAGCTGATCACCACATCACCGACTTCGATCACTGGCCGGGAATCGGTGGCAAAGAAGAGCAGCCGCCGGTTCGGTTTCAATACGGCCAGCGGTTCTTCATCCGGCCCCAGATTCTTGCGATAATCGTCCGCAGTGAATTTCTCGGTGATATTGGTTTTGCTGAATCGCCAGCCTGCCTGATCGCGGTCCTGCAAGCCCCCAAATTCCGCACCGGATTCGAATAGCAGCCGACCATGGCCAACCCGGCTTCTGCTCTGGCTGTCATTGGCCAGCCGGCTTATCTGTTCATAGCCCATTTCCGGACCGAGATCGGCGGTAATCAGCTGGTTCTGGCTGTCATTGTCGGTGGCGGCGATCAGATGCTGAAATTCACCCATGTCAATATTGTCATTATGGGCTTCGTCAAGCACGTCACCATGATGGATCGCCAGGCCTTCACTGCGCGCGCGGCGCAACGCGAATCTGCTATTGTCGGTGACCAGGACCGCGATATCTAGCGATTTCAGCATTTTGCCCAGCGCTATCGACCATCGATTGGCACCGGCAATCAGAACACCTTCGCCTTTACCTTCTGAAATCCCCAGCCGCTCGGCGACCCATGCGGCTGAAAAACCATGCGCAAAAATCGTCGCAATGACCACTGCAAAGCTGAGCGGAATCAGCGCTTCCGCTCCGGGAAAGCCATAGTCGACAAGCCGAATAGCAAACAGCCCGGTGATCGCGACCGCGACGATACCGCGCGGCGCGATCCAGGCGATGAATAGCCGTTCGCGCCATGGCAACGAACTGAACAACAACGCCACCAGCACCGAAATCGGGCGAACGATGAACAGCAGCAAGAGCAGGAAGATGATGAATTGTGGCCGGAACTGCTGCACCGTTTCCCAGTCCAGAGTCGCGGAAAGAATGATGAACACACCGGAAATCAGTAGTACCGCCAGATCCTCCTTGAATCGGTACAGCGCCTGACTCGAATAGATTTGCCGGTTCGCCATCACAATGCCCATCACCGTCACGGTGATCAGGCCGGTCTCATGCTTGATCAGGTCGGCGATCACAAAACCCGCGATTACCGTCACCAACAGGAACGGTGCCTTCAGATATTCCGGTACCAGCCCTCTCGGGAACAGCCAGGTAAGCGCGAAGCCAAGTCCGGCGCCGAGCAGTCCTGCAATGAAGCTTGCGGCCAGCACGTCCATGCTGATCACGGCGATATTGGCATTGGCACCTTCATAGGTGATATAGGCATAGATGCCGACGGCGAGCAGCGCACCTATCGGATCGTTGACAATGGCTTCCCACTTCAAAATATTGCGTACCCGCGACGGCACGCGCAGTGTCCGCAGCATCGGCCCGATCACGGTCGGCCCGGTGACAATCATGATGCCGCCAAGCAAGGCTGAAATTTCCCAGGACAGGCCGGCGCCATAATGCGCTGCTGCCGCTCCCAGACCCCAGGCAATCGGACCGGCAACAAACACCATCGCGATAACAGCACCACCAGCCTGTCTCAATTCACGGAAGTTCAAGCTGAGTCCGCCTTCAAACAATATCACCGCAACCGCGAGCTTGATGATCGGCTCCTGCAACGCGCCAAAATCGCGCTCGGGATCGATGATGCCGAGCACTGGTCCCGCAATTATGCCGACGATCAGCATCAGCGCGATCGCGGGACGACCCGTCCGCCAGGCAATCCACTGGGCACCGATACCCAGCAGACCGATCAGCGCGATCTTTACCATGAGCGAATCTATGACTTCCATATGCTGTCCTTGGCGAGTTTTATCGGCTTATGCAAAAAACTTTCACCAGCTTGAGGGTCAGGATGTTGTGAAATGGTCGATCGCCATCTCGATCGCAGCATATATCGTCTCCATGTCGGCGGGGTCGATACAATAAGGCGGCATGATATAGATCGTATTGCCCAAAGGTCGGATCAATATGTTGCGATCACGGAAAAAGCCGAGCAGCATCGGACCCAGATCCGACATATAATCCCCTGCACCATCGTCAATCTCCAGCGCCAATATGGTCCCGCACTGGCGCAATCCGCTGATATTCGATTTTCGCTTCAGCTGATCCGAAAAGGCCCGATGCGAAGCAATAATCGCGTCAATTCGGTCCTGAACCGGCTCGTCACGCCAGATAGCAAGATTGGCATTGGCTGCGGCGCAGGCAATGGGATTGGCGGTAAAGCTGCTGGAGTGGAAGAACATCTCCGCGCGATCGTCTGAAAAATGCGCCTGATAAATGGCATCACTGGCGGCGGTCACGGCGAGCGGAATGACACCGCCGGTCAGACCCTTGGCCGTGCACAATATATCCGGTTCGACACCTGCCTGTTGGCAGGCGAAGATCGTGCCCGTGCGGCCCCAGCCCGTCATCACTTCGTCGGCAATGAACAGCACGTCATGGACGCGGCAGATCGCGGCCATCTGGGCCAATATCGCCGGACTGTAGATCTTCATGCCGCCGGCTCCGAGAATCAGCGGTTCGACGATCAGCGCCGCCGGTGGATCCGTGCTGTCGCTGCAAAAGACCTCCAGTTGGTCCAGCATGTCCTGTTCCGTCCCGGCCTCGGGAAAGGGTATCGTGCCGACGTCGAACAGCAGTGGTGCGTAGGCCCGGTTGAACACGCCGCGCGCGCCGACCGACATCGCGCCAATCGTGTCACCATGATAGCTATGCTCCATGACCAGGATTTTCTGACGCGGCTGGCCAAGATTGTGCCAATAGCCCAGCGCCATCTTGAGAGCGACCTCGACCGCCGTCGATCCGCTGTCGGAGAAGAAAATATGATCCAGCGAACCAGGCAGAAAATCCGCCAGACCTTCGGCCAGCTTGCGCGCCGGTTCGTGGGTCCAGCCGGCAAAGATCATTTGGTCCAGTCTGGCGCTTTGATCCTGAATCGCCGCGACAATTTTGGGATGGCAATGGCCATGGGTTTGCACCCACCAGCTTGATATCGCGTCGATGATCCGGATGCCGTCGGCCAGATAGAGCGCCGCACCCTCGGCCCGCGCAATCTCCCGGATCGGTTCGCCGAGACCATGTTGCGTGAACGGATGCCAGATATTGAGGCTCATGTCACAAAGTCCACAAGGTTGAAATGCGTAGCAAAGGCAGTCTTCAGCGTCACAGGCGAGAGTTGATCAATCCACGGCAGCCGGCCAAGATGGCGCACGCCGCCAATCCGGCAGATGGACTCCTCGCTATCTTCATTTTCCGCACCGGCAAAAGCCATCCCGTGAATTGGTATATGCCGGCTGCGCAAAGCCTCGACCGTCATGAGGCTGTGATTGATTGTCCCCAGCCGGGTGGAAGCAACGATGATCACGGGCAGGCCCCAATGAGCAAACAGATCGGCAAAGAGCAGCTTCGGATTGACCGGGACCAGCGCGCCGCCCGCACCTTCGATAATCAGCGGGCCTTCAACTCGGGGGAGGTCGAAATCTTGCAGGTCCATTGCAATGTCTTGCCGCGCTGCCGAATAATGCGGAGAGGCAGGGATTCCCAGACGATAGCGTTCGGGCAGAATGCGGGCAGGCGCGATACCACCGATGTGCGCTACCGTCTCGCTGTCAGTTCCGTCTGCCAGGCCTGCCTGAACCGGTTTCCAGTAGCTGCCACCCAGGGCAGCCGTGAGCGCGGCGGCAAAAACGGTTTTGCCGATATCGGTATCGGTCCCGGTGACGACAAACGTCCCGCTCATGCCGCTTCAGCCAGCGCCAGCGCTTCCCACAACGTCGATGCGAGATTGCGGATATCCTCCTGCGTCACGTTCAGCGTCAGCGAAATGCGCAGGCGCGCAGTCCCGGCCGGAACGGTCGGAGGACGAATGGCGCGCACATCAAATCCCTTGGTTTGCAACAAGGTCGCCACGGCCACGGCTACGTCATCGTCGCCGAGCACGACCGGGAATATCTGGCTATCTTGTCCATGGCTGAGGTTGAGACCGGCAAAACAGCCGCGAGCCAGCGCGACATGGTCTGCCAGCGCGCTCTGCAGCGATGGATTCTCGGCAAGATGGACAATCGCCTGATGAGCGAGATGCGCCGTCAGCGGGCTGGGCGCGGTGGAAAAGATGAACGGCCGGGCACGGTTGATGAAAAAGTCCCGCAAAATCGCCGGCATGGTCAGCAATCCGCCTTCACCGCCCAGCGCCTTGCCGCAGGTGCGCAAGATCAGGACATTCTCGCGCTGGCCCAGCGTGCCTGCAAGCCCGATGCCGCGATCACCGAAAACCCCGACCGCATGCGCCTCGTCGATCACCAGGATCGCGTCATGCGCTTCGGCGATCCGTGCGAGGTCGGCCAGCGGTGCCCGGTCGCCGTCCATGCTGTACAGGCTCTCCACCGCGATCCATATGGTGCCGGTGCCGCCGGACCCGCGCCAAGCGAGAATTTCTGCTTCGACAGCGTTGCAATCATTGTGGCGAAAGGCTTTGAACGCAGCGCGGCCCAGCTTCATGCCGTCATGGACGCTGGCATGGATCAACTGGTCGTACAGAACCAGATCGCCCGTCTGCGGCAGGGTCGCGAACAAAGCGCTATTGGCGGCAAATCCGGAGCCGAAGAACAGGCTGGCTTCCGCGCCATAATGGGTCGCGGCAAAGGCCTCCAGCGCTTCATGTTCGGGATGGTTGCCACCGAGCAGCCGCGAACCGCCCGATCCATGCGCGATGCCGTTGGCAATCGCGGCTTGCGCGACAGCCTTCAGAAACGGACTGCGGGCCAGCCCCATATAATCATTCGATGAAAAATCTCTGCCCGCAGGCAGGGACAGCCGCCGCTTGCGGCCTGCTGTGTCCAGCGCCGCGAGCTGGTCGCGAAAGGGTTTGAAACGATCCATCAGCGGCCCGCTAGCATTTACCGGCGGCCGGTGGCCAGAGGCAATGCAAGCTGTCGGTCGTCGATCCGGTCTTTTTCTGCGTGGACAAAGGGCAAGGGGAAGTGCACCGGCTGGTCTTTCAGACCGATGATCGCCTCCGCCGGTCCGCCGACACAGGCCTCGATCGCCGGATCCTGTGCCGCCATGCCGCCGGTCAGGGAACCGAACGCCGGCAGGATCAGATGATGGCGGCCTCGCACGAAGCAGCGCCGCGAAACATGCCGGCCGCGCACCGCAATCCGGAACCTGGGGTGATAATGGCCGGATATTTCCGGTAAACGGCTATCCGCTGTAGCGGCGTGCCGAAGCGCCAGACCGTCACCGGTCCACTCGTCGGCCACCGAACCGCCCCACAATCCGGCAACATCGCGGTCATGATTGCCGGTGATCCAGATCCAATCCAGTGCGCTGGTCAGCTCGACCAACCGCTTTGCCGCTTCCGGTTCCAGCCGTGCTTCACCGCCGTCATCATGATAATTGTCGCCGAGGCAGAAGACCGTCTGCGCACCGGTGGCGGTGACCAGGCCCGCCAGCTCTGCCAATGTTGCCTGGCTGTCATAAGGCGGCAGCATCTGGCCCTGCCTTGCATAGAAGCTTGCCTTTTCCAGATGGAGATCCGCCACCAGCAGGGCATTTTTCGCTGGCCAGTAAAGCGCGGCGGGGGCCACGATAGCGAAGCGATGATGGGCGAACAGAAGGGGAACCATGGGGCCGCTATGCGATGAACTTTCCCGCGATGCAAGCTGCCGGGTTGGAATTTTCCCGGCAACCGCTCTATATGCGCTGCCATGACCGAATCCCTATCTTCCGTAAAAGTCGCCGCGCTCTATCATTTTGCCGTGGTCGATGATCCTGCCGCCCTGCGCCTGCAGATCCTGCCGCTTTGCGAAGAGCAGGGTCTCAAGGGCACGATCCTGCTGGCGCCCGAAGGGATCAATGGCACCATCGCCGGTGCGCCGGATGCCGTTGACCGGGTGATTGCCGGTCTCCGGGCGTTGCCGCGGTTCGCCGATCTCGAGGTCAAATATTCCGAGGCCAGCGCGATGCCCTTCCTGCGGATGAAGGTCCGGCTGAAGAAGGAGATCGTCTCGATGGGCGTCGAGGGGGTCGACGCCGCCACCGAGAAGGGCGCCTATGTCGACCCGGCCGACTGGAACGATCTGATCGCTGACCCGGACACGATCGTGATCGATACGCGCAACGCCTATGAAGTGGCGATCGGTACTTTCGACGGGGCTATCGATCCGAAGACCGAGTCCTTCCGCGACTTTCCGGCCTGGTTTGACGATTTTGCCGCGCAGCTTCGCCAGGATTCGAAGGCTGAACGGAAGATCGCCATGTTCTGCACCGGCGGCATCCGCTGCGAGAAGGCGACCGCCTATGTCCGGGCGCAGGGCTTTGACGATGTCCGCCATCTCAAGGGCGGCATCCTCAAATATCTCGAACATGTACCGGAAACCGAGAGCCTCTGGCAGGGCGACTGTTTCCTGTTCGACCAGCGGGTCGCCGTCGGCCACGGGCTGGTCGAAGCCGATTATGACCAATGCTATGCTTGCCGGATGCCGCTGAACGCCGCGGACCGGGCCTCGGTAGACTATATTCCCGGCGAAGCCTGTCCGCATTGCATCGACCAGCGCAGCGACGAACAGCGCGCCCGCTATCGCGAACGCCAGCGCCAGGTCGAGAAGGCCGCGGAACAGGGCAGGCAACATCTGGGCACGGCATGACCGGCCTGGCCGAAATGCCGATCCTCTACAGTTTCCGGCGCTGTCCCTATGCGATGCGGGCGCGGATGGCGCTGCTGGTCAGCGAGACGCCGGTCCGCCTGCGCGAGGTGGTGCTGCGCGACAAGCCCGAAGCCATGATTGCCGTCTCGGCCAAGGCCACGGTGCCGGTGCTGGCCTTGCCCGACGGACAGGTTGTCGACGAAAGCCTGGCGATCATGCACTGGGCGCTGGACCGTAACGACCCGCAGCACTGGCTGCAGCGGACCGCGACGGAAACTGAACTGATCGCGGAAGCCGATGGCCCGTTCAAACATGCTCTCGACCGCTATAAATATCCCGTCCGCTACGACAATGTCGATCCGCTGGAGCATCGCGCCGCCGGGCGGGCCTTTCTCGAGAAACTCGACCGCCTGGTTCAACCGTCAGGACAGCTGATCGGGGAACGCCCCAGTCTGGCCGACCACGCGATATTTCCCTTTGTCCGCCAGTTCGCCAACCATGATCGAGACTGGTTCGATGCTTTGCCGCTGCCCGCCTTGCAGCAATGGCTTGCCGGACATCTGGCCTCGCCGCTGTTTGCCACCACGATGAAAAAATATCCGCAATGGCAAAGCGGCGATCCGGAACCGGTTTTCGGTCTGGACACGACCGTTTAGACGGCTGGTCAGGATCTGGTCTTTGCGCCTGGGCCCGGCAAATGACCGTCGCGATAATATCATCAAACACGCGATTGGCCGGCGATAAAATAATTCGAAGGTTACACAGGGTCACACCCCCTGAAGCGGAAAAACCGGTGACTGCTGAAACGGGCTATTTTGCCATAGATTGCAACTCCTTCCTGGCGATGGAACAGCCACCCAGGAGTCCAAGGGCTTTCCTGGCAGATGCGCGGACGGGCAAACCAGACAGATCAAGATGCTGCACAGTCATGGTGCCGGTATATCAGACGGGGGAAGCTGTAGGAAAGCGCTTATCAAGCAAAGCCCAGTTCAGATTCCCACGCGAAGCTTCAGTCCTACTCTCGTGTCCGGCGCGGCATCCGACAGACCGACAGCGCCATCAACACCAATTCGGACCGAGCGCGAAAGATTTGTTCCCAATCCCATATTGATGCTCTGGCTGTCGCCGATGCTGGATGCAGCCGACTGTTCATAGGAATAAGAGGCCGTCAGCGAACTGCTCTTGCCAAGCAGGACATGGCTCCCGGCAGCTCCTGAGACAATGTTTCGCGTTTCAAAATTATCCGGCTCGCCGATGATCGTGTAGCCAGCGCCGACAAATGGCACGATTGGACCGATTTTCTTCGAGAGCTGGCCGGACACGCCATAATCAAGCTTGCCGGTCCCCAGCCCCTTGTCCCGTGAGGCTGTGGGAATTTTGACGGAAGCTCCGATGCTGGCGTTCACACCAGAGACGGGCAGCTGATAGGCCGCATTGAGCGAGAGGTCGCCGATGCCTTCGCGCTTCACCTGTCCTGTCTGGGTGCTATCCGAAGCCAGCAAAGGCGTACCGAAAAGCCCGCCCTGATTGATGATCACCTCCCGCGGCGCGGTGGAAGAGATATAGGGTATGGAAGCGGACGCGCTGAACCGGCCGCTCGTCATTGCCACGCCGGTGGTAGCGAAGACGGTTTCATAGTCGAGGTCTTCGCCCACGTCCCCTTGCACATGGTCAACGCCAGCGAGCAGCTCGAACCGCGTTTCGTCTCTGGCGATGCTATCTTCTTGAGGCTCGTGAACGGGCGCATTCTGAGCGAGCGAAGGGCTGGCAGTGGCGAGAAGAATTGGCAGAGTAACAAAAAGGCGCATCATTGGTTCACTCCATCAAGATATCGCAAAGCACCTGCGTGCTTGCCTGTATGGGGAGGGAACGAACGAGGGCGGCGGTTTAATCCATGTTGTTTTGAATCATCTATGACAGGTACAGTTGCAACATGCCCCCGATTCAAGCGGTCTCCTGTCCGCCATTGCCAGGGCCCGGCCATTTGCACATGCCTGTGGCGCACTGAATCGGGTGCGGGCTTATGGCCCGAACAGAGGCAGGAGAAACCGGGATACAGGTTCAATAAATATCGCGGATTGTTGCTACTTCTGCTGTAATTTCACGATAATTCGAGCTGGCAGCGCCTAGCCTTCATCGAAGAAGTCAACGCTTCCGTCATCGAGATCGTATCGCGCCCCGACAATCTTCAGCTGCCCGGACTGCACCCGTTCCAATATCATCGGTTCTGCATGCTCGCGCAGCCGCGTCACCGTTCGCTGCACGTTGGTCCGCACCGATGCGTCCAACAGATCCTCTGCCTTGTTACGCCGTGCTTGCAGGACCGCCGGGATGATCGGTTCCACCATCTGGCCGATACTGCCCGGGAAAATGGTTCCCTGTTCGACCACCGATACCGCAGCCGCCACCGCACCGCAGCGCTCGTGACCCATGATGACCACCAGAGGCACCTTCAACTCCGCCACCGCATATTCCAGGCTTCCCATCGCGACCGTGTCGATCGTGTTTCCGGCATTGCGGATGATGAACAACTCGCCCAGGCCTCGCCCGAACAAAAGCTCGGGCGGCACTCTGCTGTCTGAACAGGACACCAGGACCGCGAAGGGAGATTGCGACCGCGCGATCTCAAGCCGGCGGCGACCATCAGGATCTGTCGCTGGCGTCCTGCCCGCCAGGAAGTCACGATTGCCTTGCTTGAGCATCTTCAATGCGTGGTCAGGAGAAAGTTCGGATGCAGCAGGATTGGCCGGATCCACCGGATCGGCCGCATAAGCTGCGCCACCAAGGCTGGCACCCGAAGCGGCTGCCAGCCCGACCATGCCACTGCCGAGCATGGTTCGCCGGGTCAGGCCAGTCTTGTTTTCATCGGTTGCTTTCATGGGTCACTCTCCTAAAATCCATTGACCATAGTTAAGCAGAGCGCACCGCAATTGGCAAGCTGGCGGGTCATTTTGCCGGGAAATGCAAGGCCCGCGTTGCCAATGCAAGCCTGGAACCTAGCTTGAGAATTACGGCCACATTCCACCCACAGCCTGCGGCTTGTGACGCTACAAGACCACCAACCAACCCGCTGATCCCAACAACCGCCACGTGCGGCAGCGCTACCGGTTCAGGATCTGATCCGGCCGGTTGGCGGCTCGTCGACATGCAGCCGGGCATTTCTCGGGGTCAGAAAATGGATTTTCCGTTTCGGAAAGTCGATCGCAACCTGATCGAACTTGCGCAGCACATCCATCCCCAACAGCAGGGTCGGCTGGTCGGCCATCCCGAAGCGGGCAAAGGGCGGGGCGTCGGCAACGGCCACCGACAGGCTGGCAAAGCGCGCCTTGCCGATCCGGAAATCGCGGACCCGGCCAAATTCGACACCCAGCGTCTGTCCGGTGACGGCAATCAGCAGCTTGTCATCGCCCAATTCCCTGGCGCGGCTCAGCAAGCGCTTCTGCAAGGCCTTGTTGGCGATGGAAATCTGCGCACCGGTGTCGACAATGACATTGACCTTGACGCCCGAGATCGTGGCGTCGGTGAAGATCAGCTGGCCGGACCGCCGCTTGGCGGTGACGACGATTTCCCGCGATGTCGGGCGGCTGCGCTCCTGATCCGCATCCTCGATGACGATCTGGTTCAACACGAAATCGAACAGGATCCGCTGATTCTGCAGGCCGTCGAGGCCCAATATGCCATCGGCGCCGATATGCTGCGCCGCCAGCACCGGGGAAATCAGCCCTTCATAGCTTTTCTGGCCCAGAGTCAGGCGCGGCACATAGACCATGTCGACCAT
>NZ_JBGTDD010000008.1:0-24092 GCF_041748495.1 Parasphingorhabdus sp. | reverse complement strand
GGCAATCCGGGCGCGACCTGACATTGCACTTCGACACCGCGCGCCTCGAGTCCGAGATAGGCCACCGTCTGAACCAGCGCCACCATCATAGCCGCCCCAATTTCATAGGAGAAACAGTGGCGGTGACCAGAGGTCCTGTCGAGCATCAACCGCCGCTTGGCCGTAACCGTCAAAAGCCCCGGAATTCGGCGCGACAATCAGGTTAATATCGGCACAACCAAGCCCGCTCACCATTTGGCAAGCGGATCGCCTGCATGATCGTCAAATGCGGGCCATCCATCCATCCGAATTCCCTGTGAATGACAGCGTCCTGAAGGGCGCGCGTGGCGGGCTATTGGTCAGTGCGGTGATGCTTCTCGCCTTGCTGCTGCTGCCGGCCCAGCCAGCTACCAGCGCCAGCCGCTATATCGTCAGCGAGACGATCGAGACGCTGGAATATGATCTTGTCGAGCCACAGCCCTCCACGCCACCGGCGCGCGGCCTTACCGATCAATTCGGTCCGTTCCGCGTGATCGCGGCGGACACCGTCGAAATGACCGGCACCGTGGACAGCCATACGCCAGCAATTTTCCGGCAAATGCTCGTTCGATATCCGGGAATCAGACGGATCGAAATGCTCGACTGCGATGGTTCGGTCGACGAGGAAGCCAATCTCAGGCTGGCGCGCATGATCCGCCGCGCCGGTATCAGCACCCATGTGCCCTCGCAGGGTTCGGTGCGTTCGGGAGCAGTCGAGCTGTTCCTGGCCGGGGTCAGCCGGACCGCTCATCCGGACGCGGAGTTCATCGTCCACAGCTGGATCGACGAGGATGGGCGGGAAGCCAATGACTATCCGGCCAGCGATCCGGTCCATGCCGAATATCTCGACTATTATACCGAAATGGGCATGCCCAAACCCACCGCCATGGCCTTTTACGCCTTGACCAACAGCGTGCCATTCTCGGAGCAGCTGCGGCTGTCGCACGGCGACATGGCCCGCCTGCAACTCGTCCACTAAACCCGGTTTCGTTGCGCTTCGTCTCCTTTGCCGTTCACGCCTTATCCATTTGAGGAACGATAATCGGTGCCATGCGCTATTATTGCGATGGCGCGGCTTGCGGCGCTTGCGGCGAAACACCAAATGGAACGTGATGAACGAGAAACAGAACAGGAAACGCTGGAAATATACGTCGGGATCGAGATTCATGCTCTCGCTGCTCGGCTTTTTCCTGATTCTGATTTCGCCGATCATCGGCGCGATTCCCGGCCCGGGCTTCATCATCGTCTTCCCCATCGGTCTGGCGCTGGTGCTGCAAAACTCGCGCTGGGCGAAGAAACGCTATGTCGATTTCAAACGGCGATTCCCCCATTATGGCAAATGGACCGACTGGGCGATGCGCAGACGGCATCACAAGACCCTTCCCGATGATTTTGAACTGCCTATTTTTGGCAAGGTGAAGACCGGTAGCAGGGACAAGAAAGTTTAGGCTCAGGCGCTAGCGCAAACGCTTGACTTTCCGCACCTGTCTGCCTAATCGCTGCCTCAACGTATCGGCCGCAGCTTATGGCGGCCTTTTTTATCGAAATTTTGACGTAGGATAATCGCGATGAAGCGTACATTTCAACCGAGCCGCCTGGTCCGCAAACGGCGCCATGGTTTCCGTGCCCGCAAGGCAACCGTCGGTGGCCGCAAAGTGCTGGCTGCCCGCCGTGCCCGTGGCCGCAAGAAGCTTTCCGCCTGAAACCAACGTGACCGCCCGTGCTGCGCCTGTCGAAGCACGGCTATCGCCGGATCATCGGAACGCGAACCCGTCTTCGTCCGATTCGGCGCCCGCCGATTCCATCCCACCCCTTGCCGTGATTCGCAAACGTGCGGATTTTCTTGCTGCCAATCGCGGCAAGCGATTCGTTACCTCCAGTTTCGTTCTGCTGGCGCACCGGCGCCGCGCTGATCACGCCATTCCCGCCGACACCATCCGCCATGGCATCACCGTCACCAAGAAAATTGGCAATGCCGTCGCGCGCAACCGTATGAAGCGGCGCTTCCGGGCGCTGCTCGCTCAGGTCCTGCCCGGCGATGGTATCGCCGGCGTCGATCATATCATGATTGGCCGCAAGGCCGATCACGAAGCCGATTTTGCCACGATGAAGGCTGATCTGGAAAAGGGCCTGCGACATCTGGCCAAGAAACTGGGCTAGCCATGCTGAGGACCGTCTTCATCTTCTGCGTGCGATGCTGGCAATGGGGCCCGTCGCGCATTTTGCCCCCGACCTGCCGCTATCAGCCGACCTGCAGCGCCTATACGATCGAAGCGATTGAGAAACATGGTGCAATTAGGGGTAGCTGGCTGGGAGCGAAACGGCTATTGCGCTGCCATCCTTGGGGGCGCTCGGGTTATGATCCCGTGCCTTGATCCCCGAATATACCGATCCTAATTGCAACAATTGGCCGAAAGCGGGACGAAATAGTGGACGACAAGCGTAATATCATCATGGCGGTGCTGCTCACCGGGATCATCCTGTTCGGCTGGCCGCTGATGATGGAACAATTTTTCCCGGACATGGCCAACAAGAATGAAGTGGTGGAGCAGGCCAATGCTCCGGCAACCGATCAGGCGGCCGGTGACAGCATGACCCCGGCGATCGCGCCGACCACAGGGGGCACGGACATTTCTGCCGCGGCACCGACGGACAGAATCAGACCGCTGGCTGCTGTTCTGCGCGAGTCTCCCCGCGTCCTGATTGATACGCCGCGCCTCAAGGGTTCGATCAACCTCAAGGGCGGACGCGTCGATGACCTGACGCTGACCGATCATATGGTCGACATGAGCAAGGACAGCGAGCCGGTCCGGCTGTTTGCGCCTTCCGGAACCGAAAATGCCTATTTCAGCCGTGTCGGCTGGACGGGCGACGGGGTTGCCGTGCCGGACGACAATACGGTCTGGTCCACGGATCGCAGCACCTTGACCCCTGCAACGCCGGTCACGCTCAGCTGGTCCAACGAAACCGGGCAGACCTATGTCATCAAGCTGTCGATCGATTCGGATTATCTGATCACCAGCGAACAGAATATCATCAACCGCAGCGAGAACCCGATCGCGATCAAGCCTTATGCGCTGATCAACCGCAAGCGGGATCTGGACAATGTGCCGCCCGAAGAAGCGAGCACCTGGACGATCCATTCCGGTCCGGTCGGGGTCTATGAAGGCGCGGCCAATTATGATGTCGATTATGAAAATCTGGCCGGTGAAGAGGCGGGATTCTTTGCCAGCATGTTTGGCACCAGCGCGGTTCCGGGCACCAATTCCTATGGCACCGAAGTCAGCTGGCTGGGCTTTACCGACAAATATTGGCTGGGAGCCCTGATCCCGGAAAATATCAACGAGGTCGATGCCAAGTTCCGCTCCGGCGGCGGCGATATCTTCCAGGCCGAGATCGCCAAGAAGAGCGCCCAGATCATCGGCCCCGGGCAGCAGCTGAAAACCACCACCCGCCTGTTTGCCGGCGCCAAGGAAAATGCGCTGCTGGAAAAATATGAAGCCGAATATGGGATCCGGAATCTCGATCGCGCGATCGACTGGGGCTGGTTCTACTGGTTTGAAAAGCCGCTATTCTATCTGCTCAACTGGCTGTTCAAACTGGTCGGCAATTTCGGCGTCGCGATCATCCTGATGACCTTCATCGTGCGCGGGATCATGTTCCCGATTGCGCAGAAGCAATTCGCGTCCATGGCCCAGATGCGGGCGGTGCAGCCGAAAATGAAGGCGATCCAGGAAAAGCACAAGGACGACAAGCAGCAACAGCAGCAGGAAATCATGAAGCTGTACAAGGACGAGAAGGTCAATCCGCTGGCCGGCTGCCTGCCGATCTTCCTGCAGATTCCGATCTTCTTCGCGCTGTACAAGGTGCTGATGCTCTCGATCGAGATGCGTCACCAGCCCTTTGTCCTGTGGATCAAGGATCTCAGCGCGCCGGATCCGCTGACCCCGGTCAACCTGTTCGGCCTGCTGCCGTTCGATCCGCCAGCCTTTCTGGCGGTCGGTATCCTGCCGATCCTGATGGGTTACACCATGCACCTGCAGTTCAAGCTGAACCCGGCCCCGATGGATGCGATGCAGAAGCAGATTTTCAGCATCATGCCGTGGATCCTGGTGTTCATCATGGCACCGTTTGCCGCTGGCCTGCAGCTGTACTGGACCGTGTCCAACATCCTCACCATCGCGCAGCAGAAGTGGCTCTATTCCCGCCACCCGCAGATGAAGGAAATGATGGCCAAGGAAGCTGAAGAGAAAGCGCGAAAAGCCGAAGCCGACAAGGCCGCTGCGGACAAGGCTGGGGCATGATCCTGACCACTCCTCTGGTGGCTGGATTGTCGTGCGGCCTGGCCGGGACGACGAGTCCGTGACGGCTTCGCTCCATCCCAAGCTGTTCTCCGGCCCGATCAGTTTCCTGAAAAGCGCGCCGCAGCTGCAGTTTCTGCCGGACCCGGCCGTACCGGAGATCGCCTTTGCCGGCCGGTCCAATGTCGGCAAGTCGTCGCTGATCAACGCGCTCACCAACCGCAATGGCCTGGCGCGCACCTCGAACACACCAGGGCGGACCCAGGAGCTGAACTTCTTTGATGTCGGCGACCCGCTGATCTTCCGGATCTGCGACATGCCGGGCTATGGCTATGCCAAGGCACCGCCAAAAGTGGTCCAGAAATGGCGTTTTCTGATCAACGACTACCTGCGCGGACGAGCGGTGCTGAAACGGACCTTCGTGCTGATCGATTCGCGCCACGGCATCAAGCCGGTGGACGAGGAAGTGATGGAGATGCTCGACAAGGCGGCGGTGAGCTACCGGGTGGTGCTGACCAAGGCGGACAAGGTCAAGCAGGAAGAACTGGATGTCACGGCGGAAAAGGTAGCGGCGATCGCCAAGAAGCATCCGGCCGCGCATCCGGAACTGTTGCTGACCTCTTCGGAAAAGAAACAGGGTATCGAGGAATTGCGGCTCGCCGTGCTCGAGGCCGTGGAGAGCTGACCGCCCGCGACTATCCTGCCTGACGAGGCTTTGCTCGACAGGCAGGATCATATTTGATTATGGGGCATGATATGAAATTGATAATCGGAAACAAGGCCTATTCCAGCTGGTCGATGCGCGGCTGGCTCGCCTGCAAGCAGTCGGGTCTGTCCTTCGAGGAACTGACCGTGCCCTTATACGGCGACGACTGGGACCATGTCCGGGCGGGCGAGAATTTTGCGCCATCGGGCGGCAAGGTGCCGATCCTGTGGGACGGCGAGACCGTGGTCTGGGACAGTCTGGCGATCATCGACTGGCTGGCCGACAAGACCCATCGCGACCGCTTCTGGCCAAAGGACGAGACCGCCCGCGGCATGGCCCGGTCGATGGCAGCGGAAATGCATTCCGGCTTCATGGCGCTGCGCCGCCAGTGCCCGATGAACACGCGAAAGATTTACGAGGGCCTCGCTTTCAGCGATGAGGTCAAGACCGACGCCGCACGGGTGATTGAGCTGTGGGCGCAGGCGCGGGCGCGATTCGGCGGCGGTGGGCCATTTCTGTTCGGCACTTATGGCGCGGCCGATATCATGTATGCGCCGGTGGTGTCGCGCTTTCAGACTTATGGCTTTCGCCTGCCCGGCTTTGCCACCAGCTATATGCAGACGATACTCGACCATGAGTGGACCGCGCAATGGATGGAGGCCGCCGAGGAGGAGCCCTGGGTGATCGAACGGCTCGAACAGCCGGAAGCGGCAGAAGCCTGATCGCCGCCAGATGATCGCACCAACCGCTCTCGACCTGGCACAAAGGCTGATCGCCCAGCCCAGCATCACTCCGGCGAGTGGGGAGGTTTTTGACGAGATGGAAGCCATGCTCGCGCCCCTGGGATTTTCGGTGTCTCGGTTTATCGCTGGCGCTGCGCCCGAAGACCTCGAACATGGCGGTCCGGTGGAAAATCTCTTTGCGATCCGCAGGGGTCCGGCCGATTCGCGCCATTTTGCCTATGCTGGCCATCTCGATGTCGTGCCGCCCGGCCAGGGCTGGCAGACCGATCCGTTCCAGCCGGAAGTGCGCGGCGAACTGCTCCACGGGCGCGGCGCCGTCGACATGAAGGGCAGCATCGCCGCCTTTGTCAGCGCGCTGCACCAGCTGCCCGATGATCTCGGCACGATCAGCCTGATCATCACCGGCGACGAAGAAGGACCAGCGCGTTTCGGCACGGTCGCGCTGATGGACTATATGACCGAACGGGACATTGTCCCCGACCTCTGTCTGGTGGGCGAACCGACATCGGTGCACCGGCTGGGCGACATGATGAAGATCGGACGGCGCGGTTCGGTCAATATGTGGATTACCGTGCACGGCATGCAGGGCCATGTCGCCTATCCGCACAATGCCGATAATCCGATTACCAAGCTGGGCAAGATTCTCACCGAAATCGATGCGATCCGGCTCGACGAAGGGACCGACTGGTTCCAGCCGAGCAATATCGAGTTTACCGACCTCCACGTCGGCAATCCGGCGCATAATGTGATTCCGGCCAAGGCCGAGGGCCGGCTTTCGATCCGCTTCAACGACCGGCACACGGGCGAAAGCCTGAGCGCGATGGTGCAGGAAATTGTCGAACGGCATGGCGGCGAACTGAAGCCGATCATTTCCGGCGAACCGTTTCTGACCCCGCCGGGAGAGTTGTCGGAGATCGTCGCTGGCGCAGTCCGCGAAATCACCGGCGTGGAGCCGGAACTATCGACATCGGGCGGGACCTCCGACGCCCGCTTTCTGGCGAAGATCATGCCGGTGGTGGAATTCGGCCTGTGCAACGCGACCATGCACAAGCTCGACGAAGCGGTGGCGGTTGATGATCTTGAAAATCTTGCCCGAATCTATGCGCTGATTGTGGAACGCGCTCTGCTCTGATTTGCTGGCAAGGCAAGCGGACCGGATCGAACCAAGGCCGATTGAAGGAGAGACTTCGTGAAATTGAAAATACTGGCCGTTGCTTCGCTATTGCTGATGTCCTCCCCCTCTGCTGCCGAGACCATTGTCATCAAAGCCGCAGCGATGGTCGATGTTGAAAAGGGCGTCCTGGTTGCAAATCCGGTGATCATTGTCACCGATGGCACGATCCGTTCGATTGACACGGGCACTGCACCTTTGCCCGAGGATTCGCAGATCATCGATCTGGGCGACAGGATTGTGATGCCCGGATTGATTGACATGCATGTCCACTTGATGGGCAAAGCGACAGATCAGGGCTATCGGCGCCTGGTAATTTCCCACGAACGGGCCGCGATCACCGGCGTCATGAATGCCAGGACCACGCTCATGGCCGGGTTCACGACGGTGCGCAATGTGGGCGCGCCGAGTTTTTCCGATGTCGCCCTGCGGGATGCGATTGCCGATGGCGATGTGCCAGGCCCACGGATGTTTGTGGCTGGCCCTTCCATCGGCATTACCGGCGGTCATTGCAGCGATAACAATCTGCTGCCCGAAGAATTTGCCATAGTCGGAGAAGGTGTGGCGGACGGCCCGTGGGCGGCGCGCACCAAGGTGCGCCGCAACATCAAATATGGCGTCGACCTGATCAAGACCTGCTCCACCGGCGGCGTATTGTCGAAAGGCACGCAGGTTGGCGCCCCCCAATATACGTTGGAAGAATTGACCGCGCTGACCGAGGAAGCGCACAGTCATGGGCGCAGGGTCGCCTCGCATGCGCATGGGGCGGAGGGGATTCTCAACGCGCTGAAAGCCGGTGTCGATACGATCGAACATGCCAGCTTCATTTCCGACGAGGGCATTGCCATGGCCAAGCGTCAGGGGACCTATTTGTCGATGGATATCTACAATACCGAATATATTCTGGGCGAAGGGGAAAAGGCCGGCTTCCTGGAAGAGAGCCTTGCCAAGGAGAGAATGACCGGCGCGACCCAGCGCGAGAGCTTTCGCCGGGCGCACCAGGCGGGCGTGAAGATGGTGATGGGCACCGACGCCGGAGTCTATCCGCATGGGGACAATGCCAGGCAGCTTTCGCGAATGGTCCGCTTTGGCATGACCCCGGCCGAGGCGCTGCGCGCGGCCACCTCCAACGCAGCCGATGCCCTCGGTCACAAGGGGAAATTCGGAGCGCTGATGGCGGGCGCATCGGCAGATATTATTGCCGTAGAGGGCAACCCGCTGGACGATGTGACGCTGCTGGAAAATGTATCTTTCGTGATGAAGGAAGGCGTGGTTTACAAGTCGGAGTGACGCTCAGCGCCGCCGCCGCATGATGATATAAAGCGCGCCGGCACCGCATTGGCGGGGATGGGCGCGGCGCACCGCGGCGATATGCGCGGCATGGCGGGAGGCAGCAAGCCAGTCCGTGATCGCTGCCCGGATCGCCCCGCGGCCGCCTTCGCGGCGGCGCTCGTCGTCATTGCGCGCCTTGCCGGTAATCAGCAATATCGCGCGATGGCCTGCGGCAATGCTCAGCTCCAGGGCGCTGTCGAGCCGGCCGTGCGCCGAGGTCAATGTATAACCGTGCAGGTCGACGGTGACATCGGGTTGCACCATGCCCTTGGCAAGGCGGCGATCCCAGCCACCATCGAGCCCGTGGCGCGTGGGCACCGGCTTCTGGTCGCGCAGCGGAACGGCGGCGTGTGTTTTGCCACCGAAGCTTTCCGCGGTAATCGGTCCGGAAAGATCGCGCGGCCGTCTGGCGACGGGAAGCGCTTCAATCCGCTTCAGGCGTCCCTGGTCGAGCGGTTCGACGGTCTCGATGAATCTCTGCCAGAGCGCCTTTTCACCGGCGGTAAGGGGCCGGTCCGCCATGGCTATTGGCCCGGGTTCTGGCGGGCGGCGACGAGCCTCGAAACGGTCCCCTTGGGGAGAAAGATCAACGCCTGGCCGTTGGACGACATGCCGCCAGCGATCACCGCTGCTTCTTCGCCCGCGCCCCAGAATGTATCGAAGCGGTTGGCGCCCTTGATCGCACCGCCGGTATCCTGCGCGACCCAGAGGCCGTCGGCAATGTCATGGGCCATGTCGAGCAGGACCGGTGCGCCCAGCGGCACGAACATCCGGTCTACGGCGACCGACGTACGCCCGACCACCGGGTGGCCCATCGCCCCCAGCGGCCCCGCGCCGGTCAGTTCGGTGAAAAAGACATAGCTTTTGTTCTCGCGCATGATCCGCATGCCTTGCTGCGGATTGGCCCGCAGCCATTCGACGATGCCCTGCATATTGGTCTTGCCGTCGGCGAGCAGCCCGCGTTCGCGCATCACCTTGCCGATGCCGGTATAGTCATGGCCATTCTGGCCGGCATAGCCGATGCGCATGACCGAACCGTCGGGCAAAGCCAGACGGCCGCTGCCCTGAATCTGCAGGAAGAACAGGTCGATATAATCCTGAGCCCAGGCGATCTCCAGTCCCTGTCCGGCCAGCGCGCCGTCATCGATCTGCGCCCGGTCTTCAAACGGCACCAATCTGGTTCCGTCCACCTTGCCGCGGATGCGCTTGTCTTTCAGCGCCTCGGAAAACTGGCCGAGATCGACGTCGAGCAGATTGTCGGGCCGTCGATAGACGGGTACCCGATATTGTGCATTGCCCACCCGGGAACCCCGAATCTGGGGTTCGAAATAGCCGGTTGCGAAGGCCTTGCCATCGCCGATCTGCACCGACTCGAAATGGGTAGCGAAAAAGCGCGCGGCATCCTGATCCTGCCAGCGCTGCGCGGCATCACAGGACAATTGCCAGTCCGCACCTCTTGTCAGCCCGCTATTGTCCTCGCGCCGGGCCAGCGACGAACAGCTGGTGCGAAAGGAGGACAAGGCCGATGCGGCTTTCGCCGGTGGCAGATTGAGGCTGGCTATATCGGGGCCAAGCGCGATACCGGCGCCGGTGGCGCGGGTCGGGTCATCGCCAATGGTCACCAGCTGGGCGGAATTGACCGGCCGGAACAGGGGTACGCCGCTGCGATAGGATGGCGGCGACAGAGCGGGCGTGCCGGGGCTGTCGCCCACAACCCATTCTCCGTCCTGCGGTGGGGCCTGCGGTGCGGAGCGACTTTGCGCGGCTCCTTCGGGGATGATCGTCATGGAACAGGCGCTGACCATCGCCAATGCCCCGAAAAGCGCCCCGATTTTCATGATAGAGTCCCTTGACGACCGGGGGTCAGGCCTCATCGGTTTCGTCGAGCAACCAATTGGGGTCGGCACTGGACAGGTCGCGGCTGAAGGTCCAGACATCGTGGGTTTCGGCAGCATCGGACAGCGAACCGCCGATCAGATTGCCCTTCTTGTCCTTGACCACGGCAGCGATATCGGCATCAAATTGTACCGTGATCCGCGCCACCGGCCGGCGATATTCCGCAGCCGAGATGCGCGCATTGTCGATTCGCACCAGTTGATTTTCGAGTATTTCGCCGCGTTTTTTCCGCGCGTCGATGACCTCCACAAAGCTGGCGTAAACATCTTCATCGCACAAGGTTTTCAATTCTTCCTTGTCGCCCTTCCAGAAGGCTTCCAGGATCATCGCATAGGCCGCCTGCGCGCCCTCGACGAACCGGCCGACATCGAAGTTGCGATCTGCGCTCAGGATTTCCCGCATCCCGGCTTCGGCGCTGCTGTCATAGACCATGGCGGGCGTTCCGGCCGGCGCGGGAACGATATCGGGGACATGCGGCTTGGCATCGTCCAGCGACTTGCGGTCATTGCCACGTGTTTCGATGTTCCGCGGCATATGTTCCTGCTCATGGCCGCTGCGCTTGCCCAGAACCGAATAGAGCCGCAGGCCGAGAAAGGCAGCTACCATAGCCAATAATACGATTTCGATGGTCACTTCAGAATCCAATCTTTTCTTTCGCCCTCTACATAGGCGGAAACAGGGGCGGTTTCAAATGGCATTAGAAAAAAAGCCGCTTCGCCGCAATTGGCCAGCCACTTCTAGCGGCCGATTTGTGAACCTTCGCTGACAGACGCACCGGCAGGGCGGGCGCTGGTCTAGCGGTTTACTCTTTCATTGCCCTTGGTTCCGTCCCCTGCTAGGCGCGCTGCCGATGGTGCTGCAATATGCGCCAAAGGACATGTTTGACTGATTTTCCGAAAGGACAGGGCCGATGGCTGATGAGAATGAAAAGAACGAAACCGACGCAGCCCCTACCGGGAATGTGACGACTCCGGACCCGCTCGCCAATGGCGCGGATACCCAGCCGCAGATCGGCGTGATTTCGCAATATGTGAAGGACCTGTCGGTCGAGAACCCCAATGCCCCGGACGTCTATCAGTGGAATGCCCAGCCGCAGATTGATGTGCAGTTCAATATCGGCTCATCCCAGATTTCCGACGAAGTCCACGAAGTCGAACTGAAAATCGACGTCACCGCCAAATCGGACGAAGGCGTCGCGTTCGCGATCGAGCTGCTCTATTGCGGTCTTTTCGGCCTGCGCAATGTCCCCGACGAACAGGCGCATCCGTTCCTGTTTGCCGAAGCGCCCCGGCTGCTTTTCCCCTTTGCCCGGGCGATCATTTCCGACGCCGTGCGCGATGCCGGTTTCCAGGCGCTGCTGCTGGAGCCGATTGATTTCAACGCGCTTTATCTGCAGCAGCGCGAGCAGATGGCAGCCCAGCAATCGGGTGAGCAACCGGCTGGTAACGCCTAGGCAAGCTGGATAGAGTGGCAGGCATGAACCTGCTGAAATCCACCGGAATCATTGCCGGGCTGACTCTGGTCAGCCGCATTTTCGGTTTTGTCCGCGATATCATGCTGGCCCGGATCCTCGGCGCCGGAGCGGTGGCTGACGCCTGGCAGCTGGCCTTTCAGCTTCCCAATATCTTTCGCCGCCTGTTTGCCGAAGGCGCGTTTTCGGCGGCCTTCGTGCCCTTGTTCAATCGCAAGATGGAGGCGGGTGACGACCGGACGGCCGCGCAGAATTTCGCGATCGACGTGCTGTCGGTATTCGTGCCGCTGCTGCTGGTGTTCTCGGCGATCATGATGCTCGCCATGCCCGGCATCATCTGGCTGATCGACGATTTTGGCAGGGGCGGCCGAACCGATGACTTTTCGATTTCGCTCGCCCGGATCACCTTTCCCTATCTCGGGCTGATCAGCGTCACGACGCTGTTTGCGGCGATATTGAACTCGCTGAGCAAATTTGCCGCAGCGGCGGCGGCACCGATCATGCTGAATATCTGCATGATCACCGCGCTGCTCGCTGCCTATCTGCTCCATGACGGCAATGACCCGCGACAGACCGCCTATTTTCTGGCGATGGCGGTGGCCACGGCGGGACTGGTGCAGATGCTCTGGCTTTATTACTGGGCGCGCAAGACCGGATTTCGTTTCCCGATCCGGAGGCCGCGGTTTACCGCCGATGTGAAGGAATTGGGCATATTGATCCTGCCCGCGGTTTTCGGTGCCGGCATCTATCAGATCAGCCGCTTCATCGACCTGTTCTTTCTCGGCCGCCTGCCGGAAGGGTCGTTCGTCTATCTGGCGATGGCGGACCGGCTGAACCAGCTGCCGCTCGGGATCATCGGCATTGCCCTTGGCACCGCGATCCTGCCGGCGCTGTCGCGCTTCATCGCCAAGGATGATCTCGGCGGCGCCCAGCGCCTGCAAAGCAATGCCATCGAGCTCGGCCTGCTGCTGACCATTCCGGCGGCCATTGCGCTGTTTTTCGCAGCCGGGCCGCTGGTCACGTCTTTCTATGTCGGCGGCAAGTTTACCGCGGCCGATGGCCAGACCACATCCGCTGTCGTCGCCGCGCTGGTCGTCGGCCTGCCCGCCTATGTGTTGGTGAAAGTCCTGATCCCCGGCTTCTTCGCGCGCAAGGATACCAAGACGCCGGTCTATACCGCCGCCATTTCGCTGGTCATCAATATCGTCCTCAACCTGCTGCTGATCCCGCTTTATGGCATCCAGGGGCTCGCCATTGCCGGGGCGATCGCCGCCTGGTGCAATTGCGTGATGCTGTACACCATGCTGCACCGGCGTGGCCATTTTCATGTGGAATGGTCGCTGCTGTTGCGGATCGGGCGGATCACGCTGTCGGCCGCTGGCATGGCCGTGGTTCTGGTCTATGCCGCCCCGATTGGCGAAGGCCTGTATGACGGCACGATCGGACAGAGGATCGGATCGATCACCGCTCTGGTCAGCGTCGGCGGACTGGTTTATGCGGCGCTTGCATGGCTGACCGGCGCGATCGATCGCGACAAGATCACCATGCTGACCAAGAAGAAGGCAGCGGAAGACGCTGCAAGCGAAGGAAGTTGAAGTGATGCGGACGGTATCGGGCATCCAGCCCACGGGTAATCTCCATCTCGGTAATTATCTCGGCGCGATCAAGAACTGGGTGAAGATGCAGGACGAAGGCGAATGCCTGTTTTTCCTTGCCGATCTGCACGCCATCACGGTGCACAATGACCCCGCCGAACTTGCCGCCAATTGCCGCGAAATGGTGGCCGCACTGGTCGCCGCCGGGGTTGATCCGGCCAAGTCGATCCTGTTCAACCAGGCCCGCGTGCCCGCCCATGCCGAGCTGGCCTGGCTGCTGATCTGCAACACGCCGATGGGCTGGCTCGACCGGATGACCCAGTTCAAGGAAAAGTCCGGCAAGCACAAGCAAAGGGCCTCGCTTGGCCTCTATGGCTATCCGGTGCTGCAGGCCGCCGATGTTCTCGCCTATCAGGCGACCCATGTGCCGGTTGGCGAGGACCAGAAACAGCATCTCGAACTGGCCCGTGACATTGCCGCCAAGTTCAACAGCGATACCGGTACCGAAACCTTTGTCCTGCCCGAGCCGTTTATCGGCAAAAGTGCTGCCCGGATCATGAGTCTGCGCGATGGCAATGCGAAAATGAGCAAGTCCGATCCGTCCGATCTCAGCCGGATCAACATGAGCGATGACGACGAGACGATCGCCCGCAAACTGAAAAAGGCCAAGACCGATCCGGAACCGCTGCCCGACAATATGGCGGAGCTCGGTGATCGCCCGGAAGCGCGAAATCTGATCGGCATTTACGCCGCGCTGGCGGACCAATCGCAAGAGGCTGTGCTCGCCGAATATGCCGGCAAGGGCTTTGGCGATTTCAAACCGGCGCTGGCCGACCTGGCGGTCAGCACATTGTCGCCGATCCGCCAGCGGTTCGAGGAACTGCGCAAGGACACGGCCGCGATCGACACGATATTGAGCGAGGGTTCGCATAAGGCGTCTGCCCTCGCCCGGCCAACGGTGGAGGCGGCCTACACGGCGCTCGGGCTGCTGCGCGACTAGCGTTTGGCGACGGGCTTTGCGGTTGCATCCGGTGCAAGAGGCTTGCCTGTATCGCCAGATTCGCTAAATGCTGGTCCATGGATATTATCTCAATACGCGGCGGCAATCGCCTGTCCGGCACCATTCCCATTTCCGGCGCCAAGAACAGCGCTCTCACCCTGCTGCCCTGCGCGCTGCTGACCGACGAACCGGTCACCCTGCGCAATCTGCCGCGGCTGGCCGATGTCGACAGTTTCGGTCATCTGCTCAACCAGCTCGGTGTTTCGACGACGATCGAAGGCGCCAGACCGGAAGATTTCGGCCGGGTGATGACGCTCAAGGCCGGCCGGATCACCTCGACCGAAGCGCCTTATGACATCGTCAGGAAAATGCGGGCATCGATCCTGGTGCTGGGGCCGCTGCTGGCGCGCGCCGGTGAATGCCGGGTGTCGCTGCCCGGTGGCTGCGCGATCGGCAACCGGCCGATCGACCTGCATCTGAAAGCGATCGAAGCGCTGGGTGCGAGCATTGAAACAACCAGCGGCTATGTGATCGCCCGCGTGCCCGATGGCGGCCTGCCCGGCGGTGATTTCACCTTCCCGGTGGTCTCGGTCGGCGCCACCGAAAATGCGCTGATGGCGGCGGTTCTGGCCAATGGCACCAGCATCCTCAGGAACGCCGCGCGCGAACCGGAAATTGTCGACCTGTGCGATATGCTGGTCGCGATGGGCGGCGAGATCGAGGGCATTGGCTCCTCCACCCTGACCATCTCCGGTGTCGACCGGCTGCACGGCTGCACCTATCGGGTGATGTCGGACCGGATCGAAGCCGGCAGCTACGCCTGTGCCGTCGGTCTGGCGGGCGGCGAGGTCGATCTGCTGGCTGCCAAGGCAGACGAAATGGAAGCGACGCTGGACGCGCTGCGGCTGGCCGGTCTTTCGGTCGAACCGCATGCCAAAGGCATCCGGGTCGCCTCGGATGGCAAGCTGCGGCCGCTGACCCTGTCGACGGCTCCCTATCCGGGTCTGGCCACCGATATGCAGGCGCAGCTGATGGCGATGCTCTGTCTCGCCGATGGGGCCAGCGTGCTCACCGAAACCATCTTCGAGAATCGCTACATGCATGTGCCGGAGCTCAACCGCATGGGTGCGGATATTGAAACCAAGGGCCGCACGGCAGTGGTCCGGGGCGTGGCCAAATTGACCGGCGCACCGGTCATGGCGACCGATTTGCGCGCCTCGATGAGCCTGGCGATCGCCGGTCTGGCGGCAGAGGGCGAAACCCGGCTGCAACGGATCTACCATCTCGACCGCGGCTACGAGCGGCTGGAAGAGAAGCTGGCGGCCGTGGGCGCGGATATCGAGCGGATCAGCGGCGATTGACCGCGACGCGCTAGCACTTATGGCAGCTTGTTTTTCTGCCATTTTTCTCCTGTAGTCCTCTCCAATAAAAGGAGAGGATGAGTCCATGTTTTCAGGACCTATAGAAGACCGTCTGGCGATCCGTGAATTGCACGATGCCTATTGCGATGCCGTGCTGCGCAAGGATCCCGACGACTGGGGTGCGCTGTGGACCGAAGATGCGGTCTGGTCGCTGATGGGCACCGAAGTGGTGGGGCGCGAAAATATCGTCAATCTCTGGAACGGCGCCATGGGCCAGTTTGATGCCGTGAGTTTTCTCGGCATACCCGCCAGTCTGGAAGTAACCGGCGACACCGCTTCCGGCCGCTATCAGACCCACGAGATTCTGGTCGAGAAAGGTGAGCCGCGGGTTGCCGGCGGTCGCTATGACGATGAATTTGTCAAGATCGATGGCCAGTGGTTATACAGCAAACGCATATTTGTCGTCGTCGCCCAGTTCGGCGGCAACAAGCTTTAGGAGAATCGGGAACATGGCGAAAATTTTGATTGCAGCCCATATCGACGTCGACCCGGCGCGACGGGAAGAATGCCTGAAGAAAGCGCAGCCCTATATCGACGGCGCGCTGAGCCAGGAAGGCTGCCTCTGCTACAGCTGGGCCGCCGACATGCATAATCCGTCGCGCATCGAAGTGTTCGAAGAGTGGACCGACGAAGAGGCGCTCGCGCAGCATTTTCAGGATGTCCATTATGCCAGCATGCTCGCCCATATCGGCGGCTTTGGTCTGATCAATGCCGTCAGCGCCAAATATCGGGTAGATGCCGAAGGACCGGTTTATAATGAAGACAGCAAACCCACCCCTTCTTTTGACTAGTTTGAACAGGAACTTGCCATGAACGAAGCAGTATCCAAGTCGCTTTTCCAACCGGATGTTCTGGTTGATCCGTTTGAATTTTATGAAGAAAAGCGGTCGAAAAGCCCGGTCTTTTTTGATGAAGCCAGCGGCACCTATGTCGTTCTTGATTATGACCTGATCTCGGAAGCGGTCGGTCGGCTGGATGATTTCTCGAACAATTTCAACGCTCTGCTTTCCGGCGGAAAATCCGCAGAAGAGCTTGAAAATGACGCGGAGCTGCAGGAGATTCAGGCAAAAGGCTGGCCGCAGGTCAACACCCTGCTGACCGCCGACCAGCCGGTCCACACGCGATTCCGCAAATTGGTCAATCTCGCCTTCTCGATGCCGAAGGTGAACAAGCTGGAAGACAGCATGCGGGAAATGTCGAACGAGCTGATCGACAATTTCATCGACAAGGGCGAATGTGAGTTCGTCGAAGAATATGCTATTCCGATGCCGGTCAGGACCATTGCCGTCCAACTGGGCCTCGACATCGCCGACGCCCACACGATCAAGCGCTGGACCAACGCCTTTGTCGACCGGCTGTCCGGCATGATGACGCGCGAACGGCAACTGGAAACCGAGCGCGAGGTGGTGGAATATCAGCACGCGCTGAAAGCCAATATGGACGAGCGCCGCAAGGAAGCGAAGCAGGACATTTTGTCCGACCTGGTGAATGCGCAGGTCGATGGCGAAAGGCCGCTCGATGATGCGGAATCGCTGTCGATCGTGCAGCAGCTGATGGTCGCCGGCAACGAGACCACGACCGCGGCGCTGGCCGAGGGCATGCGGCTGTTCGCCACCAACCCGGATCAGTACCAGAAAATCCAGGACGATCCTTCGCTGATCCCCAATGCGGTCGAGGAAGTGCTGCGCATGTCGAGCGGTTCCTCCGGCATCTGGCGGGTGATGCACCGCGACGCCGAACTGGGCGGCGTGATGCTGCCCAAGGGGGCGATGGTGATGATGCGCTACCATGCTGCCAATCGCGATCCCAAGCAGTTTGAAAATCCGAACGACTTCCGGGTCGATCGCAAGAATGCCCGCACCCATCTGGCATTCGGCAAGGGCATTCACATGTGCGTCGGCAACATGCTGTCGCGCAAGGAAATGACCGTGTCCTTCCAGCAGTTCGCCAAACGGATGGACAATATCCGGATCAAGGAAGGCGCGGAACTGCGCTATCCGCCCAATATGATGCTGCGGGGACTGGCCAATCTGCCGATCCTGTTCGACAAGAAATAGACCGGGAACAGGAACAGAACATGGGCATGATGGACGGCAAGGTCGCGCTGATTTCAGGCGGCGCAGAAGGTATTGGCGGCACCGCCGGACAGCGCGTGATCGAGGAAGGCGGCTCGGTGATGCTGGCCGATATCCAGATCGACAAGGCACGGGAACATGCCGCAGCACTGGGCGACCGCGCGGATGCGGTCGAGCTGGACGTGCGCAGTCTCGACCAGTGGCAGGCCGCGGTCGATGCCACGAAGAAACGCTTTGGCAAGATCACCACCTTGTTCAATGTTGCCGGCATTTCGGAACCGGGATCGGTCGACGAGGTCGATCTGGACAGCTGGAACCGCACCATCGACATCAATCTGCAGGGCACGTTCTTCGGCTGCCGTGTCGGACTGCCGGCGATCATCGAAAGCGGCGAAGATGGCGCGATCGTCAATATCGGTTCGATGCTGGCGATGCGTCCCGGCGCCCAGTTCGCTGCTTATTGCGCCAGCAAGGCGGCGGTGACGGCGCTGAGCAAATCGCTCGCCCTGCACTGCGCCGCGCAAAAATATCCGGTGCGGGTGAACACCGTCCATCCGGGCGCGATCGATACGCCGATGTACCAGCGCTATCTGGCTGCTTATCCCGGCCCGCATGACGAGGCGGTGGAATTGTTCAACCGCAACCATCCGATCAACCGGGTGGGTCAGGCAGTCGAGGTTGCCAATGCGATGCTCTGGCTGGCCAGCGACCTCAGCAGTTTCACCACCGCCAATGATGTCACCGTCGACGGCGGCGGCAGTTACCGCGAATAAATTCAAAAAAAAGGTGGCCGGAGCGGGCCACCTTGAATGCCGGACAGAATGAAATGCGAAGTCCGGCGTTATCTGTTCAAAACTAGCGCCCGTTGCTGGCGACAATATCAACCACTGTGCCGCCACTCGAACGCTTGTTCAGCGTGATCACAAAGGCACCATCATCGCTGTCTCTGGTGCCGCCCAGCACATGCTCGCTGCCACGCAGCAGATATTCCGCGCTATAGCCGCCGCGCCGGGCCTGGGTATAATAATAATCGACGACGCTCTTCATCGGCGTCGCGGTGACGAAACTGACCACGCGAATATCGCAGAGCCCGCCTTCGACACCGGCCGCTTCCTGCACATTGCCTTTCGGATAGACGGGGAATTCCGGCGGCATCCGGTTGGCCCAGCCCATGTCGTAGCTCAGCTTCTGGTCGCACGTGCCCTTGCCGCGCTGGGCCGATTGCTGCTTGGCTTTCGCGCCCAGCGTGATGCCTTCGCTGCCGGCGCAGTTGGTGCATTCATCATCCGATGTCATCTGCCGCGGTTTCGGCGCGCTCTGGATCTTGCCGCCGAGAGCAGCCATGGCGGCGGCCTTGCCATCCTCTCCGGAACCGTCATAGCTGGCGCCGGGGGGCACCGATCCGTCCGCCGCGCCATTGGCACCGCGAATCGCATTGCGGTTGGCCTGATCGGTCAGTTCGGGGTCGACCAGGATCGCATCTTCCAGCGCATCATTCATCGCCGGATCAGAGGTCAGATTGTCGTCCAGCTGGGCCAGCTCTTCTTCGCTGGCTTCATTGCTTCCGCAAGCGGCGAGCGTCAGAGGCAGCGCGAGAGCCGCAGCAGACAGCAACAGGTTACGGGTAAATTTGGACATGCGATTTGCTCCTGAATTACCGCGAACACATGCACCAAAAAGCGTTAATATTTCGTTAGGGAAACTGGTTAATCCGGTGACTTGTTGTTAACCCTATGTCTCATTCCGGGATTCATCCGAAGCCGTCCGGTCCCCCGATCTCGCCGAAGCGGATCAGACGGGACGTCAGCACCGCGGCCTGACGATTGACCACGGCTTTCTGATATTCGGGGTCGGTGACCATTTCCATGAACGCGCCGCTATTCGGGTAGCGGGCGATGAACGATGAATCCCATTGCTTGTCATCGGGGCCGATCACCATGCATTCCATCTGCCCGCGCCAGATGATCGTTCCGCCGACCCGAGCGAATATCGGCCCGCTGGTCTTGCCATATTCCTGATAGGCCCGGGCACCGCTCCAGCCCTTGCCGGCGTTGGGATGATCGGCAGGATATTGCGCCGCTTGATGAAAGCGGAGCAGATTGAGCATGTTGATCGGCACATCCCGCGGCAGCGCCTTGAACGCGTCAAAGCTTTCGCGGGTCGGGTCCAGATATCGGTCTTCTGCCATGCGCATGCTCTCCGTTTGTTTGGCTGATCCAGTCAGACCTGTTGAAATTGTTGTCTGTTCTGCAACCACTGGTCGCGCGATTGGCCCCAGTCGTCAACCCTTGCGTCCTGATAGGGTTCGGGTAGGCGGGTCGGTCCGCGATTGGTCGAACCGAGGCGCTGCGCCAATCGGATCGAGGCGCTATTCTTGGGATCGATCGTATGGCAGATATCGGTCCAGCCCAGCGTGTCGACAGCATAGTTCATGCTCGCCACTGCCGCTTCCAGCGCGTAGCCCTTGCCGGCATATGCGGGCGCCACACCCCAGCCCACTTCAGTGCCGGGCCAACTGTCGGGATACCAGGGTCCGATCCGGCCAATCCACTGGCCGCTGTCCTTGAGTAGGAGCGAGAACATCGCGAAGCCGCGCACATGCCACGCCCCGACCATGGAACACAGGTCGCGCCAGGATTCGGCGCGGCTTTTCGCCCCGCCAATATAGGTCATGGTTCGGGCGTCGGCCTGAAAGGCGGCCCAGGCCTCAAAGTCGTCGCCATGCGGCGGCCGCAGGATCAGCCGCTCCGTTTCAATTCTGATATCCTCGATAGCCATGGCATCCTCCTCCCACAGGCCGCCAGATTAGTCCGCCAATATTGATTTGCAAATAGTTGTAATCCTAGTGCATTATCCCTATAATACAGCCATGGCCAATATCATCTCGATTCTCATCGGCGTCATCGCCCTCTTCTTCACCTTCATCGGGCTGGTACCGCTGCTCGGCTGGACCAACTGGCTGATCCTGCCCTTCGCCGGAATCGGGGCGCTGTTCGGCCTGATCTCGTCGCGCAACAGCGGCCTCTATTTCTGCCTGATCGTCATGGCGATCAGCGGCCTCCGGCTCTCGCTCGGTGGCGGCATCATCTGATCCTGCCACAAAGCCTGCTGGCGGATTGTCTGGCCAGTAGGATTTCTTGATTGCCGGGTGGCGGCGCGCAGCTTAAGCGCTGACCGATGTTTGCTACCCTGTCCACCAGCCGAATCGGCCTCATTCAAGCGCTGATTGCCTGTATCTTCTGGGGCCTGATGCCGGTCTATTTCAAGCTGCTGCAGAGCGTCGACGCGCTGGAAATTGTCGCCCACCGGATCATCTGGTCGGTGCCCCTGCTGCTGATCATCCTCTATTTCCGGAAAAATCTCGCCAGTCTCGGCGTGGCGCTGATGGACCGCAAATTGCGCTGGGCGATGCTCGCCAGTTCCTGCCTGATCGCCGCCAACTGGCTGATCTATGTATGGGCCGTGCACGAGGATCATATCCTGGCGGCCAGCCTGGGCTATTTCATCTCTCCCTTGCTCAGCGTCCTGATGGGCAGGATCTTTCTCGGGGAGCCGCTATCCGGCAAAAAATGGATGGCCATTGCAATCGCGGCGGGGGGGGTTTCGGTGCTGGCGGTACAGGCGCTGGACACGCTCTGGATCAGCCTGGTGCTGGCGATGTCCTGGAGCAGCTATGCGCTGGTCCGCAAGGTTGCGGATATCGGACCGGTCACCGGTCTGACGGCGGAAACCGGCATATTATTCTTGCCCTTCACCCTGTTTCTGATCTGGCTGACCTTCGGCATGGCGCCGACGGGTTCGACCCAGCATCTCGGTGATGACCGGTTGATCGACCTGTTGCTGGTCGGCGGGGCCGTGGTCACTGCCATCCCGCTGGTCCTGTTCGCGTCGGCGGTCAAGAAAATGAGCCTGAGCGCGATCGGTCTGCTGAACTATCTGGCGCCGACCATCCAGTTTCTGGTCGGGGTGTTCATCTATGGCGAAGCGATGACGCTGTCGCACCTGATCTGCTTCATCCTGATCTGGATCAGTCTCGCGCTCTATTCGACCGATTCCTATCTCGCCGGCAAGGCGGCGCGGCAACCGCAGATCCTTTGAGCCCGGGATTCAGGACGGCAGGATTTTCCACGCCAGGCCAGAACCGGCATGGAAGGGAACCAGCCGGGAGCCGGCGGCCTCGATATCGTCCGGCACCGGGTTTTCGGCGCGGTGCAGAGTGACCATCGCATCGTTGAGCGGCAAGCCGTAGAAATTGGGGCCATGGACGGAGGCGAATCCTTCCAGCCGGTCGAGCGCAGCTTCCTCGTCGAACACCGCCGCATAGCTTTCCAGCGCATAAGGCGCGTTGAAAATGCCGGCGCAGCCGCAGGCCGATTCCTTGGCGTGGATTTCATGCGGCGCGCTGTCGGTGCCGAGAAAAAATTTTGCCGAGCCGGAGGTGGCGGCCCGGCGCAGCGCCAGCCGGTGCCGCTCACGCTTGGCCACCGGCAGGCAATAGGCATGCGGGCGGATGCCGCCGGCGAACATCGCGTTGCGGTTGATGTGCAGATGATGCGGGGTGATGGTGGCCGCGATATTCGGGCCGGCACCGTCGACAAACTGGACCGCCTGCTCGGTGGTGATATGTTCGAACACGACTTTCAGGCCCGGAAGGTCGCGGATCAGCTTGGCCAGGATACGTTCGATAAACACCGCTTCCCGGTCGAAAATATCGATGTCGCCATCGGTTACCTCGCCGTGCACCAATAAGGGCATGCCGATAACCTGCATCCGTTCCAGCACCGGCATGATATGCGCCACATCGGTCACGCCATGGGCGCTGTTGGTCGTGGCATGGGCGGGATAGAGTTTCGCGGCGGTAAAAATGCCGGCAGCATGGCCGGACGCCAGATCATCCGCATCGGCATCATCGGTCAGATAGCAGGTCATCAGCGGCGTGAAATCGCAACCGGCCGGTAGCGCCGCCATGATCCGGTCGCGATAGGCGGCGGCGCCGGCCGCACTGGTCACCGGCGGCGACAGGTTGGGCATGATGATCGCCCGGGAAAACTGGCCTGCGGTGAAAGGGGCAACCGCTGCCAGCATCGCGCCATCGCGCAGATGGACGTGCCAGTCGTCGGGGCGCCGGATGGTGATGCGGTCTCTTGTATCGGTCATGTCTTGTTCCGTTGATCCTCCGTCTGCCTAAAAATGCCTCATTTCGACAGGCCGGGTGCTGACGACTTGGTTTTCCGTCCGCAAAGCCCTACCTAAATGCCATGACCGAAACCAGACTTAATGATCGCGCCGTCATCCGGCTGTCCGCAACCGAGGGATCCGAAGACATCAGGCAGTTTCTGCAGGGCCTGGTGACGCAGGACACGGCCGCCGTCCTGCCGGGTACGCCGCAATGGTCGGCATTGCTGAGCGCGCAGGGCAAGGTCCTGTTCGATTTCTTTCTCTGGGCGGATGGCGATGACATCTTGATCGACTGTGAACAGGAGCAGGCCGACGCCCTGGTCAAACGGCTGAAACTCTATCGGTTGCGGCGCAAGATCGACATTGCGCGGGATGAAGCGGTCGCGGTGCACTGGTCTCTGGCCGCCGCTGACCAGCCGGTCGACCCGCGATTGCCGGCCATGGGGCAACGCTGGCTGGGCGCTCCGGGCGAGGGTCCGGGCGCGGATGAAGACTATCGAAAACATCGCCTGTCGTTCGGCGTGACCGAAGGCTCCGCCGAACTGGGCAGCGACAAGACATTATGGCTGGAGTGCAATGCCGCCGAGCTCCACGGCGTCAGCTTTCTGAAAGGCTGCTATGTCGGACAGGAAAATACGGCGCGGATGAATTACCGGCAAAAGGTCAATCGGCGGCTGGTGGTGGTGCCGATCGCGCAGGCCGATGAAAAGCGCCAGCGGATCGCCTATCCCGGTGACGGCCTGTCCGTCGAACATCGGCGCGTGGAGGATATCAGGGGACTCGACCTGCCCGACTGGCTGGCCCAGACGATCAGCGACCAGTAAGGGGACCGCCAGCTCGCGCTGGCAAGCTCCTCCTGTCCGTCACGATATCCCGATAGAGGCTAGGCCGCGTCGTTTGCTTCGGTCGCGCGCGGTTTGACCACCCGTTTTTTGCGCGGTTTCTTTTCGACTTCAACCTCGGGCGAGCGCGAAATTGCTGGCGGCAAGGCGCTGGCATCCAGGCCGTTGCTCTCGCCGTTCTTTTCCGCAGTTTCGTTGCGCGGAGCATTATTTTCGACCTTGCGCGGACGGCGGCTGCGCACCGGCTTTTTCTCTTCCGGTCCGTCATTCGCTTCCATATCGTCGCGATCATTGCGGTCGTCGCGTTGCTGACGATTTTGCTGTGCTTCCTGCGGGCGGCCGC
>NZ_JBGTDD010000007.1:0-12589 GCF_041748495.1 Parasphingorhabdus sp. | reverse complement strand
TGAGAAGTAAGTTTCAATTGAAAACGGAGGCGAATATGTTGCATGTTTTGCAACTGGCGGGCCGGTATAGCCGGGTGAATGCATTGCGAATGCGGCAGCCGATGGGAGCGCCACGAGGCCAAGGTCGAGCGACCCCTTTTTCCCCTAAGTGGAGTAGGGAAATCCGGCTCCCGTCACCCTGAACTTGTTTCAGGGCTTCGTGAGATTGTGCGGGGCCGATGGGGGTCCTGAAATGAGTTCAGGATGACGAAGGTGGGGGTGAGGACGCACAGCACAATCTGTCACGAGCGCCCAATCCTCCCCGCCAGCGGGGAGGATCTGTTGCGGAACCAGATGACCCTGGAACGCCGCGTCTATTTGCTTTCGGTAAACACGAGCACGCCCCGCGACTGGTCAGCCGAGATTTCCGTCAATGCGAGCGAGAAGGGATCGCCTTCGTCGGTCTTGCCGGACAGGCTGGTGCCATTGCGAACCACTTCAAAATTCTTGCCGGACAGTTGCCCTTGGTACCAGTCGGCCAGCCTGTCGGTGCCAGCCGGAGCCTTGAAGCTGATCTGTACCTTGCCGCCCGCGCCTTTTTCATCTTCGATATCAAAGCCGGTGACCTGACTGCCGGGATAGAGGTCGATATTGTTCATGTCGAAATTGTCGCTGTCGAGCGTGATCGACGGCAGATCGACTTCCATCGAGAAACCGTCCGCCTTGATCGAGAATTTGCTGTCTTCGCCATCGCCGCCGATTCTTATCTTTTCGGCATCGGGCTTGCTCTCGTCGCTGATGTCGATGGAAATCCCCGACCCGTTGGAGGACCCCTCTTCATCCTTGCTGCAAGCGGACAAGGCCAGCGGCAGGGCCGCGACCAGGATCAGATATTTTGAAGCCATGCGAAAATCTCCCGACTGTATTGCATCAATAATACAGTCGGGCGCGCCAGGCGTCAAGCGGCAAAATCCGGTCAGGCGTCGATCGATGCCGCCGGGTTGGCCGCATTGACAATACCGCCGTCAACCGGGATCGTCGTGCCCACGACATAATCACCAGCCGAACTGGCGAGAAACACAGCCGCTGCGGCCATGTCCTTGGAACGGCCGATGCGTTTCGCCGGGATGCCCTTCTCGACCGCATTTTCATGGTCGCGGGCGGCCTTGTTCATAGACGATGCGAAGGCACCGGGCGCGATGCCGGTCATGATGATATCTTCCTGCACCAGCTTCGATGCCATCTTGCGAGTGAGATGGATGACCGCCGCCTTGGAAGCCTGATAGCTGTAGGTTTCCCACGGATTGACCTTCAGCCCGTCAATCGAGGCGATGTTGATGACCTTGGCCGGGCGCTCGAAGCTGGCCGCTGCTTTCAATTGCGGATGCAGCGCCTGGGTCAGGAAGAACAGGCCCTTGACGTTGGTGTCCATGACCTTGTCCCAGCCGGATTCCGGAAAGGAGAGATATTCCTCGCCCCACGCCACACCGGCATTGTTGACCAGGATGTCCAGCTTGTCCTCGCGCGAGGCAATCTCGGCGGCCAGCGCCTTGCAGCCTTCATAGGTCGAGATATCGCCCTGGATATAGGTGCATTGATCGCCAAATTCGGCGGCAGCGGCTTCGCCCTGGTCCGCCTTGCGGCCGGAGATATAGACTTTCGCCCCCTGAGCCAGAAATCCTTCGGTGATCATCGCGCCGATACCGCGCTGACCGCCGGTTACCAGAGCGACGCGGCCTTCGAGCGAGAAAAGCTTGTTAAAATCCATCAGAAAATTCCTTTAATAGCCGTGCATTTCAGCGACGAGATTGGTGTGATAATTCACATCGCCCATGAATTCCTGCAGCGCGCGGTCGCGCTTCATATAGAGGCCGATATCATATTCGTCGGTCATGCCAACGCCGCCGTGCATCTGGACGCCTTCCCTGACCGAAAGCGCCGTGGCCTTGCCCGCCTTGGCCTTGGCGACCGAGACCATCAGCTCCGCTTTGGACGAGCCTTCGTCCAGCATCTGCTGCGCTTTCAATACCGTTGCCCGGGCGATTTCCATTTCGCTGTAGAGATGCGAGATCCGGTGCTGCAGCGCCTGGAACGAGCCGATCAATGTACCGAACTGGCTGCGGCCCTTGATATAGTCGACGGTGATATCCATCGAACCCGCGCCCACGCCCAGTGTTTCGGCAGCGGCACCGGAGCGGCCGGCATTGAGCAGCCGCCGCAAGACCGCGTCGCCTTCGTCGACTTCGCCGATCACCGCGTCGGCATCGACCAGCACACCGTCGAACTGGAGATGCGCCGCCATCGCACTGTCGACCAGGCGGGCGCTGTCTCTCGAGAGGCCCGCTGCCGTCGCATCGACCGCAAACAGCGTCAGTCCCTTGTCGTCGCCTGCTGCACCGCTGGTTCGCGCGGCAACGATCAGCATGTCGGCCGAGCCGCCCTGCACAACGAATTGTTTCTTGCCATCAAGCTTGAAGCCATTGCCCTCGCGGGTCGCGGCCATGCTGATCTGGTCCGGGCGGTGCTTCGGCCCCTCGTCGACCGCCAGCGCCAGCACGGTTTCACCGGCCAATATGCCCGGGAAATATTTGTCGCGCAGCGCCTGGCCGCCTGCATTGAGCGCTTCCACACCGGCGACCGCAGTGGTCAGAAATGGTGACGGCGTCAGATTGCGGCCGATTTCTTCGAGCACCACGCCGGCCTCGACATGGCCCATGCCCAGCCCGCCTTCTTCCTCGCCGATCAGGATGCCGGTAAAGCCCATTTCCGCGAACTGCTTCCAAAGAGCGTGCGAGAAGCCGTCCTTGCATTGCTTGTCCCGAAATTCGCGCAGATGCGCAACCGGCGCCTCGCCTTTCATGAATTCGGCGGCGCTGTCGTGCAGCATCTGCTGGTCTTCGTTCAGATATAATGGCATTTTCTCATCCTGTTCCTTGCGTCATTTCCGGACTTGATCCGGAACCCAGCGTCAAACCCGCAATAATTTCCATTGTCGGTCTGGAACCCGGATCTGGTCCGGGATGACGGTCTTCCTCCAAAAGCCTTGTCGATCAGCAGCTATGCGCCGGGCAGATGCAATATCTGCTTCGATACGACGTTCAGCATCACCTCGCTGGTGCCGCCTTCGATACTGTTCGCCTTGGTCCGCAGCCAGCTGCGCGCGGTCAGCCCGCCGTTACTGGCATCGCTTTCCCACTCGAGCACTTCGCTGCCGCCAGCGGCCATGATCAGCTCGTAGCGGCGCTTGTTGATTTCGGTGCCGGCATATTTCATCATATTGGGCTGCGCCGGATGACAGAGACCGGCCTTGAACGTGTCGCCAAAGCGCTCCGCCATCGCCCGGAAGGCGAGCACGTCGATGTCCATCTCCGCCATTTGCGCGCGCAGCATCGGATCGTCGAGCCGGCCCATTTCATCGCGGCCATATTGATCGGCAAATTTCGCACCGAGCGAGGTCGAACCTTCGGAGCCGCCGCCGGAAATCATGCTGCGCTCGTGGCCGAGCAGATATTTGGCGACATCCCAGCCCTTGTTGACCTCATAGACCACCGAGGACACGCCATCGGCATATTCCTTCGGCACCTTCACATCGTCGAAAAATGTCTCGCAGAAGGCCGACTGGCCGGAGATCAGCACGATCGGCTTGGTCGATACGCCTTCATTGGCCATGTCGAACAGCATGAAGGTAATGCCCTTGTGCTTCTCATTCTTGTCGGTCCGCGTCAGGCAGAAGATCCAGTCGGCCTTGTCGGCGTAGCTGGTCCAGATTTTCTGGCCGTTGACCAGAAAATGATCACCCTGGTCTACCGCGCTGGTCTGCAGCGAAGCCAGATCAGAACCGGACCCCGGTTCGGAATAGCCCTGGCACCAGCGGATTTCGCCGCGCGCAATCGGCGGCAGGAAATGCTTTTTCTGCGCCTCTGTACCGAAGTGCAGCAGCGCGGGGCCGAGCATCCAGATACCAAAGCTCGACAGCGGCGAGCGGCATTTGAGCCGCGCCATTTCCTGTCCGAGAATTTTCGCTTCGGCCCGCGACAGTCCGCCGCCGCCATATTCTTTCGGCCAGTCCGGCACCGTCCAGCCCTTGGCGGCCATGACTTCGAGCCATTCTTTTTGCCCCGGCTTGAAGGTCGGATTGCGCCCGCCCCAGACGGCGTCGCTTTCATCGACCATCGGCTGGCGCATCTCCGGCGGACAATTGGCTTCCAGCCAGGCCGCCGTCTCGGCGCGGAATGTTTCCAGGTCAGACATCACGAAATTCCTTTTAATTGCTCAATTAAAGTTGGACTATCATATTTGCGATGAACGATTCAATGATTCCCTTGGCCGAATGCCGAAAATAATCGGGTCATCGAGCGCAAGAATTTTTCCTGCCCGGCCAGTCTTCTGAATTCCGTAACGGAAACCGGCCTGGCCAGCACAAGTGATTGACGATCAAAAGCTTCACCGCTTTAATGAATAAAAAAAAGGAAGCCAAGAGGATGCGATTTGCAGGCAAGACCGTGGTCATAACCGGTGGATCATCGGGCATTGGACGCGGCAGCGTCGAACTTTTTCTGCGCGAGGGTGCCACCGTCGTCATGGGCGACATCGACGAAGCACAAGGCACCGCGATGATGTCGTCTCTCGGCGACAGCTTTCTGTTCAAAAAATGCGATGTCACTCAGGAGAGCGAAGTCAAGGCGCTGATGGACTTTGCTGCGGAACAGACCGGAGGCATTGATGTCGTGTTCAACAATGCCGGTGCCGGCGGCCCGCGCGATGCGATAGACGAGATCAGCGGCGATGACTGGGACTTTGCCATGGCGCTGTTGCTGAAATCGGTTGCCATGGGTATCCGACATGCCGCGCCTCATCTCAAGAAGCGCGGCGGCGGGGCGATTGTCAATACTGCCTCCGTCTGTGCCTTTCAGGCAGGCTATGGCCCGATCGCCTATTCCACGGCCAAGGCCGGCGTATTGCATCTGACCAAGATCGCTGCAGCCGAGCTGGCCCAGTATAAAATCCGAGTGAATGCCATATGTCCCGGATTTATCCAGACCAATATTTTTGCGGCGACCGTCGGTGCCAATGAAGATGAGGCCCGGGAGATAAATGCATTTCTCGGCCAGGCCGCAGCGGGCGTGCAGCCCGTTGCCCGTCCCGGAGTCCCCGGCGATATTGCCGAAGCAGCGGCCTATCTGGCCTCGGACGCGGCAGGCTTTGTTACCGGCACGCATTTGCTGGTGGACGGCGGCCTGCTGGTTGGCACCCAGGCCAGCTGGAATCCGGAGATACCCGGCATGCTGGATGCGATCTTGCCGGAGCATCTGCGTTGACGGAAACTTCGGACAAGCTGCCGCTCAGAACCAAGATACTCTATGGCTTCGGCGCCTCGGCTTACGGGATCAAGGACAACGGCTTTTCGGTCTTCCTGCTCTATTACTACAATCAGGTCGTTGGCATGCGCGCCGATGTCGTCAGTCTGGCGATTGCGATCGCCCTGTTTGTCGATGCCTTCATCGATCCGCTGATCGGCCAGATGACCGATCGGACCAGAACCCCGATCGGCCGGCGGCACCCGTGGCTCTATGGCGCGGCCATTCCGATCGCGATCGCCTGGCTTTTGCTGTGGCACCCGCCGGAGGCCAGTGCCGCGGTGCAGTTTTTCTATCTGCTGACGATGGCGATGCTGGTCCGGATCACCTTGTCCGCCTATGAAGTGCCCTCGCTTGCCTTGCTGCCGGAACTCAGCCGGGATTATCACGATCGGACCAGCACCCTGCGCTATCGCACCCTGTTCGGCTGGGCGAGCGGGCTTGGCATCATGATATTGGCTTATGGCGTCTTGCTTGTACCGAGTGAAAAATATCCTGTCGGACTGCTCAACGTCGATGGCTATTCGACTTTCGCCATCATCGGCGCCGGCGTCATGGCGATTGCCGTTCTGGTGTCGGCGCTCAGCACGCACAGGCGGATGGTCGGGCAATATAAAGCCGAGAGCAGCCCGCCGGAAACCGCCGAAGGCTTCTCGCAAATGCTGTCCGCCTTTCGCTTCAAGCCTTTCATGTTGCTGATGTTCGCTGGCGTTTTTGCCTTCACCAATCAGGGACTGACCTTCGCGATGACTCCCTATCTGCTCACCCATGTATGGGAATTTGGTTCTGCGGAACTGACTCTCTATTCCGCCGTTCTTTTCATCGGCGTGCTGCTGGCCTTCCTGCTGGTGACGCCGATTTCCAGACGGACCGGAAAACCCAACGGTGCCGCTTTCCTGACGCTGTTTGCGGTGGTCATGGGCACTGCACCCTACTGGCTGCGCATGGTCGACCTGTTTCCCGAGCCCGGCTCCCCCGCGCTCATTCCCATCCTGTTTATCCTGCTGGTCATCGCAATTGGCGCGAGCATCTCCGCGATGATCCTGACCATGTCGATGATGGCGGACGTTGCCGATGCCTATACATATGAGGTCGGCAAACGGACCGAAGGCCTGTTCTCTTCCGGCATGTGGTTCATGCAGAAAATGGTCGGCGGCATGGGTATTTTGCTGTCCGGTTTGATTATTTCCTTCATCCAGTTGCCCGCACAAGCAATTCCCGGGAGCGTAGATCCGGCAATTGTCGACAATCTGGCGCTGATTTTCGTGTCGATTTTGACCGTGGTCGGAATTGCCGGTACATGGGCCTACACGCTCTTTCCGCTGAGCGAGCGGGACCATGGCGAGCGCATATCGAAGCAGGTTGCGACAATGCCGAAAGTCAAATGACGGTAGCAAAATCAAAAACTCTTTCGGCCTAGCGCTTTCGCTGTGGCAAAGCAGGGCTGCCTCTGATAAGTTAATCGCATAGTTAAATTATAAGAACTAAGAAAAGGACTTGGGAATGGATTTCGATCTCACCGAAAAGCAGGAATATTGGCGCAACCGGGTGCGCGAGCATATCGAGAATCATCTGCGCCCCCGCGTAGCGGATTTCCATGAAGAAGAATCAACCGGCGAACGCTGGAAGGTCCTGCAGGTGGTCGAGGAAGAGAAAAAGAAAGCCAAGGAAGCCGGTATCTGGAACCTGTTCATGCCGCCCTCCAACCCGAACCTTCCGCATATCGACGACAGTTTTGAATTTGAAGGCCCTGGCCTGACCAACCTGGAATATGCCCTGTGCGCCGAAGAAATGGGCCGCGTCGGCTTTTCCTCCGAAGTGTTCAACTGTTCCGCTCCCGACACCGGCAATATGGAAGTGTTCCACCGTTACGGTACGCTGGAGCAGAAGGAGCAATATCTGCGTCCGCTGATGAACGGCGAAATCCGCTCTGCCTTCCTTATGACCGAACCGGACGTTGCGTCTTCCGACGCGACCAATATCGAAACCGCGATTGTCCGCGACGGCGATGAATATGTCATCAACGGTCGCAAATGGTGGTCCTCCGGTCTCGGTGACCCGCGCTGCAAGATCGCGATCGTCATGGGCAAGACCAGTTTCGAGGGCAGCCGCTACACCCAGCAGTCCCAGATTCTGATGCCGACCGACGCCCCCGGCGTTAACGTCATCCGTCACCTGCCGGTCTTCGGCTATGACGATGCCCCGCACGGCCATATGGAAGTCGAAATGAAGGACGTGCGCGTTCCGGCGGAAAATATCATCCTTGGTGAAGGCCGGGGTTTTGAAATCGCCCAGGGTCGCCTCGGACCCGGCCGCATCCATCACTGCATGCGGACCATTGGCGTCGCCGAGGAAGCGCTCGAGAAAATGGTCAAGCGGCTGCAGTCGCGCATCGCTTTCGGCAAGCGCATTTCCGAGCACAGCGTCTGGGACGAGCGCGTAGCCCGCGCCCGCATCGACATCGACATGAGCCGCCTGCTCTGCCTGAATGCCGCGGACATGATGGACAAGGTCGGCAACAAATATGCCAAGGCGGAAATCGCGATGATCAAGGTTCAGGCTCCCAATATGGCGCTGAAGATCATCGATGACGCGATCCAGGCGCATGGCGGCGGCGGTGTTTCCAATGACTTTGGTCTGGCCAGCGCTTATGCGCACCAGCGCACTCTGCGCCTCGCCGATGGCCCGGACGAAGTGCACAACCGCACCATCGCCAGGATGGAATATGGCAAATATGCCGAAACCGCCGACGGCAGCAAGATGAAGGAAGATTTCTCGTCCGGTGATCTCGCTGTCACGCGCTAGGAGCAGATAATGAAGGCAGCTGTACTGGTCGAAACGGGCAAACCGCTCGTTATCGAAGACGTGCTTATCTCCAAACCGGGACCGCATGAAGTGTTGATCCGGACGGCGGCCTGCGGGCTGTGCCATTCGGATCTGCATTTTATCGACGGCAGCTATCCGCATCCCCTGCCCGCCATTCCAGGGCATGAGGCAGCGGGTATTGTCGAGGCGATCGGCAGCGAAGTCCGCACCGTTGCGGTCGGCGATGCCGTGGTCTCGTGCCTGTCCGCCTATTGCGGCCATTGCGAGTTCTGCGTGTCGGGCCGCATGTCCCTGTGCCTCGGCGCCGATACAAGGCGCAGCGCCGATCAGCCACCGCGGCTCACCCGGCCGGACGGAACGACCGTCGGACAGATGCTCAATCTCTCCGCCTTTGCCGAGCAGATGCTGATCCACGAACATGCCTGCGTGCGGATCGATCCGGACATGCCGCTGGATCGGGCGGCGGTGATCGGCTGTGCCGTGACCACCGGCGCCGGGACCATCTTCAACGCGTGCAAGCTGACCCCGGGAGAAACCGTCGCCGTCGTCGGCTGTGGCGGTGTCGGCCTGGCGACGATCAACGCCGCCAAGATTGCCGGCGCCGGCCGGATCATTGCCGCAGACCCGATCAAGGAGAAACGCGACCTGGCGATCAAGCTTGGCGCGACCGATGTGATCGATGCGTCAGCGGAGGATGCGGCCGCGCAAATCCTTGAACTCACCAAGGGCGGCGTCGATCATGCGATCGAAGCCGTGGGCCGTCCGGCATCGGGCGATCTCGCCGTCGGCTCGCTCAAGCGCGGGGGCACCGCCACCATCCTCGGCATGATGCCGCTCGATCATAAAGTCGGCCTGAGCGCGATGGATCTGCTCTCCGGCAAGAAATTGCAGGGCGTGCTGATGGGAGCAAATCGCTTCCCGGTTGATATCCCGCGTCTGGTCGACTTTTATATGCGGGGACTGCTCGATTTGGATAGTATTGTCGCCGAAACAATTCCGCTTGAACAGATCAATGACGGTTTTGAGAAAATGAAAAAAGGTGATGCGGCCCGGTCCGTGATTGTCTTCAGTTAAAGGAAGAGGGACTTCCATGAATCCACAGGAAGATATGACCGGTACAATGGACGTGCCGGAGAAGGACAAGCTCGACGAAGCTGCCCTGCAGAAATGGATGGAGGCGAATGTCGAAGGCTTTGCCGGACCACTCACGCTGAGCAAGTTCAAGGGCGGCCAGTCCAACCCGACCTACAAGATTGAAACACCGACGACCGCTTATGTCCTGCGCAAGAAACCCAAGGGCAAGCTGCTGCCCTCGGCCCATGCGGTCGACCGCGAGTTCCGGGTCATTGCCGGACTCCATCCGGCCGGCTTTCCCGTCGCCAGGCCCTATGGCTTGTGTGAGGACGACAGCGTCATCGGCACGATGTTCTACATCATGGGCATGGCCGACGGCCGGACCTTCTGGGACGGCACGCTGCCGGACAGCAACCCCGACGAACGCAAGGCCATCTATTTCGAGATGATCGATACGCTGGCCCTGCTGCACAGCTATGATCCGGACGAACTGGGTCTGGAAAAGCATGGCAAGCCCGGCAATTATTGCGAGCGCCAGATTTCCCGCTGGACCCAGCAATATCGATTGTCCGAATTGCAGACGATCCCGGAGATGGACAGGCTGATCGAATGGCTGACCAAGACCATCCCGGAGCAGAAAAGCTTTGGCATCGTCCACGGCGACTACCGGCTCGACAATATGATCTTTGCCCATGACAAGCCCAAGGTCATCGCCGTGCTCGACTGGGAATTGTCGACCCTTGGCGATCCGATTGCCGATTTTGCCTATTGGCTGATGGCCTATGAAATGGAGCCCGAGGGCCGCAGCGGCCTGAAGGGTGTCGACCTGGCCGCGCTCGGCATCCCTTCCCGCGAGCAGGCCATCGCCCGCTATTGCGAAAAATCCGGCATGGCAGAGCTGCCGCCGATGGACTGGTATCTGGCCTATAATCTTTTCCGCATTGCTGCTATTCTGCAAGGCATTCAGAAACGGGTGGCCGATGGCACCGCCAATAGCGCCGCGGCCGCCGAAATGTCGGACCGGGTGACCCCATTGGCACAGGCCGGATGGGAAGCCGCACAACGCGCAGGAGCCTAATATGGATCTCAAGGACAAAGTCGCCATCATCACCGGCGCCGGCAGCGGTATCGGCCGCGCGGCGGCTCTGTTGTTCGCCGAACATGGCGCGAAGGTGATTGCCAGCGACGTCACCGGTGCGGTCGAGGACACGGCGAAAGGCTCGGAAGGCAATATCATCGCGATCAGGGCCGATGCCGGATCGGAAGGCGATGTCGAGATGCTGGTCGAGGCAGCGGAACAGCGCTTTGGCGACCTGCATGTGTTCTTCGCCAACGCCGGGATCGGCGGCGGCTTCGAGGGAATTTTCGACAGCAGCGTCGCCGAATGGCAGGAAGTGCTGCGGGTCAATCTGATCGGACCGTTTCTTGCCTGTAAATATGCCGGCAAGGTGATCGCCGAAAGCAAGCATGGCGGCTCGATCATCTGCACCGCCAGCGTGGCCGGGATCCGGTCCGGCGCGGGTGGCCCTGCCTATTCGGCCTCAAAAGCGGGCGTGATCAATCTGGTCAAGGTCGCGTCCCAGCAATTTGCGACCTCCAATGTCCGCTGCAACGCAATCTGTCCCGGCATCACCGAGACCGGCATGACGCAATTCATCTATGACAAGGCCCGGGAAAAGGGCAAGGAAGACCGGCTCGGCTATCTCAACCCGCTGCGCCGCGGGGCTTCGCCGATGGAAATGGCAGAAGTCGCGCTGTTCCTCGCCTCCGATCGCTCATCCTATGTCAACGGCCAGGCGATTGCCGTCGACGGGGGCCTGAGCGCATCGCACCCGGTCACCCGTCAGGAATTCGGCCGCACCGCGGTCTAGGATCAGCGGCTAGTTCGCAAAGCCGAGATCGCCGTCTCCGATCTGGACGAAATCGACGCGGCCATCACGGGCTCCGCAGAGAAAACTGCGCTCAGCGCTGTTCGACAACTCGCCTTCGACTCGCCAGCCTTCGCCATCGCGAACCACCGAATGCACGGAAGAAACGCGCGCATCGATGCCTGCCTGCCGTTCGGCCGCATCGGAACAGATGTTTATCGCCGATTCCATGTCGCCGGTTCCCCGGTCATAGCGGCTGTCCTCATAACGGCTGTCATAACGATTATCGGTGGCCCGATCATCATAGGACTGGTTCTGGCTGGGATAGTCGCGCTCTTGATAGCGGCGGTCATTCTGATTTTTGGAGGCGGCGCTGGCAATCGCGGCGATGCCGCCAATCACCAATATGCCCGCCAATATGTCGCCACCGTCGATCCCGTTGCCATGGCGGCGGTGGCCCCGATAACCCCGGTAACCCCGATAGTTCCGGTCACTGCGCCAGCCTTCGACAGTCTCGCCTTGCGGGCTCCAGCCCAGTAGAGCCGCATCAACAGGTGTAGCGATCACGGCACCGCTGGCCATTGGCGCGGCCATGGCCGGAGACAATCCGGTAAATATCATGGCAGTAGAGGCGGCTAGAGCACAAAATCTGGTCATCCTGGTCATTTGAAAAACCCCTGTCTGGTGCAGATCCTGTACCCCAAAATCTGCCGGTGAAACAAATATAGTTGGTCCAGCCTGTCACCAGGCTGAACCAATATTTCTCGTTCGATTACAGGCCTGACCTGTTAGCGGCGGGCATAGCGGAGGCCGCTATACTGCACGTTGCTGACCCGGTTGCCTTCGATAAAGCAGGTAAAATTGCCCTTGTCGGTGTAACCGGACCGCTGATAGCGGCTGCGGCCCTGTTCGACCAATATCCGGCCCTTGACCCGATAGCCATAGCGCGTCCGGTCAATATCGCGGATGTCGGTTACATTGGCCCGGCCATAATTGGCGGCACCTCTTTCAGCCGCACGAACACAGCGGTTCACCGCCTGACGCTGACCGATTTGGCGGTAGCCGTTGCCAAAGCGGCTTTCCGAATAACGGTCATTGCCGTAACGGTCGTTACCGTAGCGGTCGTTGTTGTAGCGGTCGCCGCGATAATCATTGTCCCGATATCCCCGGTTGTTGTTGCCGGAGCTGGCAATGGCGGCAATGGCGCTGACAATCGCTACACCAGCGATAATCTCGCCAGCGCTCGGGCCGCCGTGATCCCGGCCGTCCCGGGCCATTGCGGGGGTTGCAGAAACGGCCATTGCAGCAGCAGCAGCGGTTCCAACAAGAGCTTTGTTTAACTTGTTCATGTCCACTTTCCTTTCACACTGCCCGAAACCTTTTCCCGAGCTTGCAAAGCCCTTCTAGATGATTCGGCTTGAGTGGAGACTGAACTGACTCGACAGCTATCGTTCATGTTATAGGCCATTTACATGAACGAAAGGC
>NZ_JBGTDD010000006.1:0-3074 GCF_041748495.1 Parasphingorhabdus sp. | reverse complement strand
CTTTTCTCGATACTGGACACGCCGATGCCCCGGACATTCTTCGTCACCGAACAATTTCGTCCCGGTTCCACGGTGACGATGGCGACCTATATTTACGCAAGCGACGAAGATCTGGCGGCTGCGGGGAGCGATTTCATGATGCTGCGGGTGACCGGCGCGACGGTCCGGAACAGCGCCACCGACGGGCGGGCCGAGATCTGGTCGAAAAGCGGCATATTGCTGGCGACAAGCTCGCAAATCGGATTTTTCCGCTAGTGCGGTTTGGCGCCCTAAATCCCTTGCCTTTGCAACTAACCGACCTTATAGCGCCCTCTTTCCGGCCATGAGCACCCTGGAGGCGTGGCGGAAATCTAACAAAAGCTATTTTGGAGCAACATTATGAGTGATCTGCTGACTATTTCAGCCGAGCCTCGCGAACGGGCTGGCAAGGGAGCCTCCCGTGCACTGCGTCGCGAAGGCCGTGTCCCTGCCGTTATCTACGGCGACAAGAAAGAAGCCCAGACAATACATGTCGAAGCGCGCGCATTGAACAAACTGCTTGGCACCGGCCATTTTATGAACTCGCTGGTTCAGGTCGAAGTCGACGGCGTCAAAACCCGTACCCTGCCAAAGGATGTTGCTTTTGATCCGGTCACCGACCGGCCACTGCATGTTGACTTCTTCCGCCTGGCAAAGGGCGCGAAGGTACAGGTCAACATCCCTGTTGTCTTCATCAACGAAGAAGCTTCGCCGGGCCTGAAACGTGGCGGCGTCATGAACGTTGTTCGCCACGAACTCGACCTGATGTGCGACGCGGATCATATTCCCGACCAGATCGAAATCGATGTGACCGGCCTGGAAATTGGCGATTCGATCCATATTTCTAACATCACCCTGCCCAAGGGCGCGGAAAGCGTGATCACCGATCGCGACTTCACCATTGCCGGCGTGACGGCACCATCCGCTCTGAAATCATCCGATGACGAAGCGGCTGACGAAGAAGCTGAAGCCGAAGTCACCGAGCAGGATGCCGATACGGTCGAGGGCGAAGACAGCTAGACCTTCATCGATCAAACAATATAACAAAAACCGTCCATGCTGGTCTATCAGAGCATGGACGGTTTTTTTCTGTCGAAAGCTCGGTGCGAGCGGGAAGAGCGTTAGAACATGCAACTATGGGTCGGCCTTGGCAATCCCGGCGCGCAATATGCGCTGCACCGGCACAATGTCGGCTTCATGGTGATCGACGCGCTGGAACAGGTGCATGACTTTCCGCCGCCGAAACAGAAGTTCAAGGGCTGGACCATGGAGGCGCGGCTGGGCGGCGAAAAGCTGGTCCTGCTGAAACCGGCGACCTTCATGAACGAAAGTGGCACCAGCGTGCGCGCGGCGATGGATTTCTACAAATTGCAACCGGAGGATGTCACCGTCTTTTATGACGAACTTGATCTCGAACCGTTCCGGGTCAAGGTCAAGCGCGGCGGTGGCGCGGCTGGTCACAATGGCATAAGATCAATGATTGCCCATATCGGTCCGGAATTTCGCCGGATACGGATCGGCATCGGCCATCCCGGCCACAAGGCGCGGGTCACCGGCCATGTGCTGGGCAATTATGGCAAGGCGGAGATCGACGATCTCGCGGACATGCTCGGCGTGATTGCATCGGAAGCGGACTTGCTGGCCAAGGGCGACGATGCGCGGTTCATGAGTGAATATGCTATGCGGATGCAGGAATAGCCGGCAGTTACGAATTAAATCGTCACCCTGAACTTGATTCAGGGTCCAGAGCGTATATGCGCAACTTTTGAACGATTTGGCACGGGATGCTGAATCAAGTTCAGCATGACGGAGTTTTCAAATGGGTTTCAAATGCGGTATCGTTGGCCTTCCCAACGTCGGAAAATCAACTTTGTTCAATGCACTGACCGAGACACAGGCGGCGCAGGCGGCCAATTATCCGTTTTGTACGATCGAGCCCAATGTCGGCCAGGTCGCGGTGCCCGATCCGCGGCTGGACCAGATCGCCAAGATCGCGAACAGCGCCAAGATCATTGAAACGCAGCTCGCCTTTGTCGATATCGCCGGTCTGGTGAAGGGCGCCTCAAAAGGCGAAGGTCTGGGCAACCAGTTTCTTGGCAATATCCGCGAGGTCGACGCCATCGTCCATGTGCTGCGCTGTTTCGAGGATGACGACATCCAGCATGTCGCGAACAAGATCGATCCGATTTCCGATGCTGAAGTGGTCGAGACGGAGCTGTTACTCTCCGATCTGGAAAGCCTGGAAAAACGCGTGCCCGCCTTTCAGAAAAAAGCGACCAGTGGGGACAAGGAAGCCAAGATAGCCGCGAGCGTTCTCGGCCAGGCGCTGGAATTGCTGCGCGAAGGCACGCCGGCGCGCCTGACCGAACCCAATGACGAGGAAGAACAGCGGATATTTGACCAGTCGCAGCTGCTGACCGCCAAGCCGGTGCTCTATGTCTGCAATGTCAGCGAGGCCGACGCGGCAAAAGGCAATGATCTGACCGCCGCCGTATTCGAAAAGGCCAAGGCCGAGGGCGCGGAAGCGGTAATCGTCTCTGCTGCCATTGAGTCCGAGCTGGTCGGGATGGAGCCGGAAGACCGGGCCGAATTTCTGGCCGAGCTGGGGCTGGAAGAATCCGGCCTCGCCCGTGTCATCCGCGCTGGCTATCAACTACTCGACCTGCAGACCTTCTTCACCGTCGGCCCCAAGGAAGCGCGGGCATGGACCGTCCACAAGGGTGCCAAGGCTCCCGAAGCAGCCGGCGAAATCCACAGCGACTTTGAGCGCGGCTTCATTCGCGCCGAAACCATCGCCTTTGACGATTATGTCGCGCTTGGCGGTGAAAGCGCGGCTCGCGACGCTGGGAAGCTCCGCCAGGAAGGCAAGGAATATGTCGCGAAAGACGGCGATATCTTCAATTTCAAATTCAATGTCTGAACCACTGACCGGCTGACGCCGGTAGGTTCATGGCTTGGGGCTGAAGCCAGTTTTGTTTGGCTTGGTATGCTTGTCGAGATAATTGAGGATCACGTCGTCGGTAATATTGCCTGAGGTGGTGGAGAAATAGCCTCGT
>NZ_JBGTDD010000005.1:0-9188 GCF_041748495.1 Parasphingorhabdus sp. | reverse complement strand
CTTCCGGCTGCCGATCGTCGCGGCGGGCTGCGCGGCGCTGGCGGCGGTCGCCTATACCTTGCTGACCGGGGCGCAGGTGCCGACGATCCGCGCCTGCGTGGCGGCCCTGCTGGTGCTGGTCGCGCTGATGATGGGGCGCAGCGCGATCACCTTGCGGATGGTCGCGGCGGGCGCCTTGTTCGTGCTGATATTCTGGCCGGAAGCGCTGGTCGGGCCAAGCTTCCAGCTGAGTTTCGCAGCGGTCACGGCGATCATCGCCCTGCACGATCATCCGCGGATCAAGGCGCTGTTCATGCTCCGGGAAGAGAGCTTTCTGCGCAAGGCGGGCCGCTTCATTCTTTCGCTGTTCCTGACCGGTCTGGTGGTGGAAATCGTGCTGATGCCGATCGCGCTTTATCATTTCCACAAGGCCGGGCTCTATGGTGCGCTGGCCAATATCATCGCGATTCCGCTGACCACCTTCGTGATCATGCCGCTGGAGGCGCTGGCGCTGCTGCTCGACAGCGTCGGTCTCGGCGCGCCGGTCTGGTGGCTATGCGGCCTGGCCCTGAACGGATTGATCGGGCTGGCGCATTTTGTCTCGACCCGGCCCGGCGCGGTGACGATGATGCCAACCATGCCGGTCATGGCCTTCGGCCTGTTGCTGTTCGGCGGCCTGTGGATCTGCCTGTGGCGGGAGCAGTGGCGCTATTGGGGGATGATCCCGGCGGTTGCCGGGGTGCTGCTGGTGGCGAGCAACCGGCCCCCCGATCTCTATATCACCGGTGACGGCCGCCATGTCGGGATTCGCAATGATCGGGGCGAGCTCGCGATGCTGCGCACCCGCAGCGGGGATTTCATCCGCGACATGATCCGCGAAAATGCCGGGGTCGACGGGGAATCGCAGGCGCTGGAAGACTGGCCCAATGCCGACTGCAATGATGATGCCTGCCTGGTGACGATAGCAACGGACGAGCGCGACTGGCAGATCGTGGCGACCCGCAGCAGCCACCATATCCCGGTGCTGGCGCTGTCGGCGGCCTGCCGCCGCGCCGATATCGTGGTCAGCGAACGTTGGTTACCGGCGGCCTGTCAGCCGCGCTGGCTGAAGATCGACCGGAACCTGCTGGCACAGGTTGGCGGGATCACCATCAATCTGGAAAATCAGCATATTGCCACCGCGCGCAACTGGACCGGCGATCATCCATGGACCCGCTACCGCTCCGGCGAAGAATACCGTCGAACCACCAAAAGCCGCAACTAGTAGCGGCGCAGCAATCCGGCCATCTTGCCCTGGATGCGCACTTCGCCCGCGCCATAGATTTGCGGCGCATAAGCGGCATTGGCGGGATCAAGACGAATCCGGCTGCCATCCTTGCGCAGATATTTCAGCGTCGCCTCGCCATCGTTGATCAGCGCCACGACAATCTCGCCATCGCGCGCCACTTCGGTTTTCTGGATCAGCGCATAATCGCCGTCGAGAATGCCCGCATCGATCATCGAATCGCCGGACACTTCCAGCGCATAATGTTCGCCGGGGCCAAGCAGGGCAGCGGGAACGCTCAGCGCCGATTGTCCTTCCAGCGCCTCGATCGGCGCACCGGCGGCGATCCGGCCGTGCAGCGGAATTTCGAGAACGTCATTGTTCGCCGCCGGAGCATGGTTGGAAACAACCTCGCGCACCGGGGTCTCAGGGTGCAGGGCGACAACATTGGACGGCGCCGCTTCGTGCACGCCGCCTTCGGGCAGCTTCAGCACTTCCAGCGCCCGCGCCCGGTTCGGCAGGCGGCGGATGAAGTCCCGCTCCTCGAGCGCGCTGATCAGCCGGTGAATGCCGGATTTCGACTTCAGGCCCAGCGCCTCCTTCATTTCCTCGAACGAGGGGGAAACGCCGCTATCCTTCAGCCTGTCATCAATGAAGCAGAGAAGTTCATGTTGTTTCTGCGTGAGCATGTCCACTATCCTGTTCTGGGAACGAATAAGGAACAATTACGAAACAAAACGGGGGAAGTCAAGCAGGACGTGATTAATCTATTGGCAGAATGGTGGGCGCCATGGACAAATTGATCCGCTGCCTCGCTGGCGGCTATTCGCGTTCTCGGTTAAAAGCGGACGGCCCATGCGCGACCCGGTTTCAGCCGTTCAGCTTGAAAAGCATTTTGTCCGTAAACGGCCGGCCGTCCCTTCATGACACCGACGCTATTGACGGCAGCCGATCTTATCGAGGGCGGATTCATTATTTTAACCGAATCCGGGATTCTACGCCGCTTTTGCTAACCACAGGAATGAGCAGAAGCAAATTTTTGCGGAGTGCCGCGCTTTCCTTAGAATCGCAATCCAACCTGAACATTGAGCTTTGGCGATCTATCTCCGCTTTCAAGCCGGTCATCGCTTACCGGAGCAGCGGCTTCGACAGCGAGATCAAAATTTCCGATTTGCGCGCGCATCCCGCCTCCCGCCGAAGCCAGCGAGCCATCGCCAAATCCAGTGCCGATATTGGACACATATCCGCCGTCGACAAAACCGTAAAGCTGCAACCAGTCAAGCCAACCTGTAACGTCGCGGAATTCCTTCCGGAGTTCGGCCAGTCCCAATATACCTTCATCACCAAACCGCTCGCTAAAATCATATCCCTTGCCGAAATAGGGGCCGCCGAGTGCTATTTCGTTTGGCGACAAAAGAGGCCGTGACGCGATTTGTGTATTCCCAGCAAGCCGCATACCGAAACCGTTTCCGATGTTGAGGATTGAATTGAGCCAGAAATTTGCCTTGGTGAATTCACCGCTGCCGTTGAAGCGGGAATTGAGCGGGTCGCCGGTTTTGCTTGCGCCCAATATGCCAAGGCCTTGAGTCACACCGACGCCGCCGTATATCCGGCCAATGCCGACGTTATAATTACCAGAAAAATTCAGCGAAGCGGTGGCGATCTGGTCATTCTGGAATAGAGTTCTATTTTGTGACTGTTCGACATTGAGATAGGCCAACTCGGCGTTCAACCAAAGATTGAAGTCGTTGCTGCGTTTGAGAGCATGGCTGGCAAAAACCGATGCGTATCGGTTGCGGCCGGTTAGATCAAAGCTGCGCAAAAAACCGCCAGAGTGCGTCCGGCCTGCCGCACCGGATATACCCACAACGGTTCCGCCATCGTCTATAGTGACAGCATATCGTGCATTGATATAGCTTAGTTCGCGCGGCTGAAGAATCGAACTGATGACATTCGTGGAGAGCACATCGCCGTCCATCAGCAGGCTCGCAATATCCAGATCCAGTCGCGCTCTGATCGGACCGAGTGTTTCCGGTCCATAATTATCCAGTGCTGCATAACCCTTAGCGTTATCTTCTTTGACAGTGACAATGAGTACGCCTTTTCCTTCCTCCCGCTGATAGCTGGAGTTTTCGAGCGTTATCCCAGGCAGATCGCCCGCAAGCAGCAATTGTCGCTCCACCACTGCTGAAAGCGCTGCGTTTGATATCAGCTTGTCCAGGATCTTCGTCAAGCGAATATTCTGAGAGCCTATGATGCGCACTTCGTCAACTGCTCCAGGGTCGAGATGGACGGCTACGACGCCGATTTTGACCGACTGCGGTGGAATTTGTGCGCTCGCGAAAATATATCCGCTTTCGCGTGCGGCTTCGGAAACAGCGCTTGCCAGATCACGCAAGTTTTCCTGACTGGCTTCCTGTCCAATAAATTTTTCATAGCTCTTGGCAAGGATTTCAGGCGGAATTTGCGGGCCGGTGTTCACTTGAACGGCACCGATCGTGATGGAACTGCTATCGGTACTGGGCGACATCGCCTGATCGGCCGCAACCACAGGCGCAGCAATTTGATTGCGGACCGGATCGCCTACAATCCATTCGCCCTGATCGGTAACGCTTTCAAACGGATTGCCGGTCTGTTGCGCTGTAGCAAGAGATGCATAGCAGCCATATCCGGCAAAAAGGAAAAGATGAAAGATCGAACGCACAACAGGCCCCTGAACTAATAAACAACTTGTTTTAGCTTTGAATCCTTAGGAATTTCTTAGCGTTCCAGATTATTAATAAAAGATTCAGCGTCATTTTAAACCGAATGCAGACATCCATTGGTTAGTGTCCGGGGCGGGAGCCGGGCTTTTCCCGCGATACCGAAAGAAATAATGATGCAAAATTTCACAAGAATCCTTGCAATTGCGGCCCTGATCTCCGCAGGCGCCGCTCATGCTGGAACGCCGCAGTGGAAATTGTCCGAGAGCAGCGGAACGGTTAATGTGTTGCGTTCGGGCGTATCGAAAATTGCCATCAGCGGCGGTAGCCTGAAAGCCGGCGATCTTATAACAACCGGCAACAAAAGCCGGGCCGTTTTGGTGCGTGGTCAGGAATATGTGGTTGTTTCTCCCAACAGTCGCCTGAGGATTAGCGCGCCCCAGGACAATGGCGGTGTGGTTCAATTTTTTGAAGAACTCGGCAACGTACTGTTTCGCATCGACAAGAAGTCTACACCGCATTTCGGGGTAAAAACGCCTTATCTCGCGGCTGTTGTAAAAGGTACGACATTTAGCGTGACCGTTTCGGAAAAAGGGGCGGCGGTTCAAGTGACAGAAGGAGCCGTGCAGGTCTCAACGCTGGATGGCGGAGCAAACCAGTTGCTGTCACCCGGCATGATCGGGATGGTGGATCGCAACCAGCAGTTCAGGCTTTCGATCACCGGTGCACAGAACAAGACGATTGATTCTCCAAACGCGCCAGCGGAAAGTAGCGACACTCCCGAACCCATGGATGAAGCTGCCTTGCTTGAAATTGCTACTGGTAGTTTTGAAGGCACGATCACGGCGCCGGTGCTGGAATCACCCGTCTCGCTTAGCAACCTTACCGCTGGTCTGGTTCGCAATGGTGAGCCGTCGCAGCCAATAGCGCAAGTAGCCCCCAATAACACCCAAATGCCCGTATTCGCAGGTGTTCGCGGCGGATTCGATAACAGCAATCCTGGTGCCGCAGGCAACGGAAACGGGAATCCGTTCATCGGAAACGGCGACAATCCCGGCAATGGCGTTGAAAACAGCAATGGCGGTGGAAGCGGCAATGGCGGCGGAACCGGCAATGGCGGCGGAAAGAACAAGTAGCGTTCTGGCTACAAACATCCGGCCTGCAATCCGGCTGGCGACAGTTTGGTAAGTTAACGCAATATAGACGGGTCTCCGGTAAAGATCCCCGCTGGGGTTTTCCGGAGATAATTTTTTGAAGACTTCTCGACCTGCTCTACGCTTGAACGCATTTCGGCGGATCCTGCTGGCTTGGGCATTGGCCTTGGCCGCTGCTATTGCATTTGCAATGTCAGGGGTCGGCAGTCAGGTGGACCAGCGATTACAAAATTTTCGCGCAAATCTTCTGGAAAAACCCGCTTCCGGTCAGGTCGTGATTGTCGAGATTGACGCCAAATCGCTGCAAGCGATGGACAGCTGGCCCTGGCCGCGCGAATTTTATGCGCAGGCGATAGAAAGGTTAAACCAGTTTGGTGTAACACAAATTGCTTTCGATATAGATTTTTCTGCACACTCCACCAAACGACAGGATCAGATTTTTGCTGAAGCGATTTCACGGTCCGAAGCAACCGTTATTCTGCCGACATTCCGGCAACTAGCATCCTCAGAACAATCGCAATATACTGAAAGCCTGCCAATTGAAAGCCTGCGCAAAAATGCTTTTCTGGCATCGGTCAATGTGCGCCCTGACGATTGGGGTCAACTCAATCAATATAGCTTTGGAACCAGGACCGCTGATACCGCTCGCCCTTCGCTTGCTAGCATGATGGCTGAAATCTCCGGCAATATCGACGAAAATTTCGCAATCGACCAAACTATCGATCCCGCCACTATTCCGCGTGTCAGCTTCGTGGACATCGTCCGAGGGGACCGATTGATTCCTGAACTGGCGGGGAAAAAAGCGCTGATTGGGGCAACAGCAATCGAATTGGGCGATCGCTATCCGATCAGCCGTTTCGGCGTAGTTCCTGGAGTTGTTATCCAGGCGATGGCGACCGAGACCTTGCTGCAGGGCACCGATATGGCCAGTCTCGGAACGGCACCCCCGCTAGTACTGGCTGCCATTATGCTAATGCTGTGCATTCTGATACGAAAAAGTCATGATCAAGCCTTAGTCCGACCAGCTTATGCCATAGCTTTCGTACTTGTTGTTTTGATTTTTCTATTTGAATATCTTCATTTCTTTACATTCTCGAACGTACCGGCGTTTTTCTTCCTTGGTACATTTCTGATCCTCCAAAATTTCCTTGCAACTGCGCTTGCTCTAAAGACGAGCAGGTTTTTCAATGACATCAGTAATTTACCGAACGAAACTGCGATGCTCGAACTGATTGGTGGCAGGAAATCTCTCAACATTGCGACGGCTAGCATCGCGGAATATCATGAACTGCTTGTAGTAACCAATAATGCAACGCGCAGTGATCTTTTCGGCAACATCGCTGATCGCCTCAAATTTCTCGCTCTGGGCGAGCAGGTTTTCCATCTCGATTCCGACATCATGGGGTGGATAGTAAAAGAGGAATATGATCAGGATATCGCCGGACATTTCGATACGGCGGCGGCTCTTTTGCAATCACCGGTTATGGCGGGGGACACCAGAATCAAGATCAATGCGACATTCGGGATCAGCAGTAAATCCATCAGAAGATCAAAAGTGGCTGCCGAACAGGCTTTTACGGCTGGCGTAAAGTGGACATGGTATGATGAAGAAGCCTACAATAGCGTCGGGTTAAAACAGAATCTCCTTGTTGAACTCGAACAGGCCATCCAGAAAAGGCACCTCGATGTAGTTTATCAACCCAAGTGGGATCTGGCAAAGGACCGCTTAGCCGGCGCGGAAGCCTTGGTTCGTTGGAGTCATCCGGAGCAGGGTTTGATAAGTCCGGCAATTTTCATTCCAATCCTCGAAAAATCGGGTCGGATAGATGAACTGACTTATTTTGTCTTGCAGCGAACCCTGAAGGATTTGGCAACATGGGACCAACAATGCGGGGGTTTAAGCTGCTCCGTGAATATATCAGCACGGTTATTGGGGGACGCCAAATTTGTCGAAAATGCTATTGCCATGGTGGAAGCATCAGACATTGAAAATGAGCAGGTCATATTTGAAGTCACCGAGACCGCCGCTTTGGCTGATCCCGAACTGTCCAGGCTGGCTTTGGACCGCATCAGGGATGCCGGAATCCGGATTTCCATCGATGATTATGGAACGGGTCAGTCAACGATGAGCTATTTGCAACGCATGCCGGTAAATGAGATCAAAATTGATCAGAGCTTTGTCAAAACGATGACCTTCGACAACGCGAACCGGGTGATGGTGAAGTCCACAATTGAAATGGCCCATGCCCTTGGTTTCAAAGTCGTCGCAGAAGGCATTGAAGATCAGCAATGCATGAATGTTCTTATTAAATACGGCTGCGATGTCGGTCAGGGTTGGCATATCTCAAAGCCTGTAGATTCGAAGGTTTTTGAAAGGGAGTGGCTTGGCGCAAAAATCATAGAGGCGCAAAAATTTGCCTGATACCACGTGTTCGCTTTGCGTGTACTGATCCCAAAACCGGCCATTCCGGCAACCACCCATTTTTAGCCTTTCGGCGCGCTCTAGCTGGGGGCCGATAGTGGACGGTCCTTAGGCAAGTGCGCTTCAATTGCTGGCAAATCGAAAACACTTCTCAGGACCATCGCAACTATATCGCGATATAAGGCACCATTTCACCCGCATCAGCTGCATCCGCATCGGCCGGGCGGCAGAGCAAGGCGTTGGACGCAGCGAGGACCGAGAGCTTGGCGCTGTCCTGGCTATTGAACGGCGTAATCCCAGCCTGGTCGACCTTTGCCCGGAGAAACTGGGCGCGCGAGCCATTTTCGGGCAGGGCCTGCGTGGTCGCGGCGCTGTGATATTCCGGCAGATAGCGGGCCGCTCCGGCCATGAAACGCACCAGCGGCAGCAGAAACAGGGTCGCTGCGACAAAGGCAGAGGCGGGGTTGCCGGGCAGGGCCAATATCACCGTTTCGCCCCATTTTCCGGCCATCACCGGCTTGCCCGGTTTCATCGCGATCTTGTAGAAATCAATCTCCGCGCCCAGCTTGCGGAACGCCGGGCCGACCAGGTCATGATCGCCGACCGACGCGCCGCCGATGGTGACGATGATATCGCTGTCCTTCGTGCTTTCCAGCGTCTGGCACAATATATCCATATCGTCCGGGATCCGGCTCAGGCTGCGGGTTTCGGCGGTCCGTCCGGCCAGCATTGCTGACAGCATGACGTCATTGCTCGCCGGTATCTGGTGGGGCAGGGTGTCGCTGCCCGGCGGCACCAGCTCGTCGCCGGTCGAGACCAGTGCCACGCGGGGCTGTTTGCCGATCGATAGCGCGCCATAGCCAGCGATCACCGCTTCTCCCAGCGCCGCGGCGTTGAGCAGGCTTCCTGCCGGCAAGCCGGTGCTGCCCTGTTTGAAGTCGCCGCCCTGATGCCGGACATGGCGGCCCTGTTCGGGCGAGGGGTCTGCGGTCAGGCGGATGATATTGCCATCGGCTTCGACATTCTCCTGCATGACCACGGTATCTGCGCCTTCGGGCAGCAGGGCACCGGTGAAAATGCGGGCGGTTTCGCCGGGTTGCAGCGCCCGGCAGGGCGGGCTTCCAGCGGGGCATTCACCGATCAGTTGCCATGGCCCTTCGCGGTCGGCAAAGCGGATGGCATAGCCGTCCATCGCCGACATGTCGGCCGCCGGTTGCTCGCGCCGGGCGATCAGATCGGCGGCGAGATAACGACCGAGCGCAGCGTGGACGGAAAGCTTTTCCGCGGGCAGGCGGGCGGCCAATGCGATCAATCGCTGCTGCGCTTGCTCGAGAGGCAGCAGAGCGCTCATGCCGCGACCCAGTCTCCCGATTTGCCGCCGCTTTTGGCGAGCAGGCGGATATTGTGGATCACCATGTCCTTCTGCATCGCCTTCGACATGTCATAGATTGTCAAGAGTGCGATGGAACAAGCTGTTAAGGCTTCCATTTCCACGCCAGTCTTGCCGGTGAGGCGAGCCATTGCGCGGACCAGGATGCCGTCATCGAGAAAGTCGAAATCAACCGCGACCTTGGTCAGCGCCAGCGGATGGCACAGCGGAATCAGTTCGCTGGTCTTTTTCGCCGCCATGATGCCGGCGATCCGGGCGGTGGCGAGCACGTCGCCCT
>NZ_JBGTDD010000004.1:0-9344 GCF_041748495.1 Parasphingorhabdus sp. | reverse complement strand
CGAGGCTATTTCTCCACCACCTCAGGCAATATTACCGACGACGTGATCCTCAATTATCTCGACAAGCATACCAAGCCAAACAAAACTGGCTTCAGCCCCAAGCCATGAACCTACCGGCGTCAGCCGGTCAGTGGTTCAGTGCTTAATCAGGAAACTGCCGAATGACTGATTGTGGATGGGAAGCTGACATTCACCCACAGCTCATCCCAAGATTGTCGCGCCGCCCTTCATCCACCATTTGCGATAAACGAACCAGCCAATCCACATGACGCCGTAGAGACCGAGCGCAGCGAATATCGCGGGGCGGGGGTCCTCCAGCGTGCTGACCGATCCGGCGTAGGCGGCGATACCCATGTAAGGCAGCGTCCCAATCAGCCAGAATATCGCGAAGCGCAGCAGCGGCATTCTTGTCAGTCCAGCCATGCACGCGGTGACTTCTGGTAGGATCGGCGTAGCTCGTGAGAGAATGATCATTCCTGGCCCATGCGCTTCGAAAGCAGCGCGCATATCCGAGCGCTGCTGGTCATCGCGAATAACCTTGGCCAAGACATCTTCGCCCCAACGCAGGCAAATGACATAGCCGCCAAATGCTGCGATCGCCGAACCGGCCATGGCTGCGGAAAATCCAAGCTCGAAGCCGAGGAAATAGCTGCCTAGTATGACAATGGTAAGCGTGGGCACAGCAACAAACAGGTCAATCGCTAGCAATCCGACCACAACTGCAATCACACTAATCGCAGACAATGTGCTGGTCACTTCCAGCCAAGTTCGCACGTTCTCTTCGGTCAGAATGCCGAGTAATCGGCCCAAAACAAAAGTTGACGCGAAGATCACTGCAATTGTGAGCATGACTTTCAAAAGCGTTTTCATGATTCAGCTTTCTGCATTATGCGGCTTGCGATTGATGGGGATAGGCGGTTGACGATACGCAGCAGCTTGGCTTTGCCGATGTCATTGTCATCGACGCCGCGTTCAATTCCTTTAATGATCTGCCGTGCGACCTCTCGCGAGGAAAGTTTTCCATTGCCTCGACCAGTCGTCATGGGCGTGTCGACCAGCGGGAGAAAAGCTTGCCCTACTTGAAGGCCGGTTCCTTGCAATTGCGCCCGAAGCCCGCGTGAGAGGTTGTCTAGCCCAGCCTTAGTCGCACAATAGATCGCAGATTCGCGCTTAGGCACTAAGCCGAGACCGGAATTGACGTTGAGGATGAAGCTCTCAGGTTTTTGGCCCAGGCTAACTAGCAAGCCATGGATCAGCTGAGCCGGGCTAGTCAGGTTGATCGCGATTTCAGTGGCGATACTGGCAGAATCGAAATCGTCCGATGTGAACTGCGGGGTGAATTGCACTGCAGCGCAATTGATCAAGCCATCGATCCCTTGCGGCGTGCGTTCAACAACACTCGCAATTGCGGCGGCCACGCTGGAACTATCTGCCAGATCAGTGGCGATATGGATAAATCCCGGGGCCTGTGAAACGGCATCTTCAGGAGGCGTGCGGCGCGACAAATTGATGATTGTGTTGGCCCCGCCCAGCGCACGCAAAAGATCCAAGCCAACACCGGAACTTGCCCCGGTCAATACGATGGTTTTCATTTCAAGTTTCATGGCGCTAGGGTATTGCTGACACAGCGCGCGCCGTAATTAACCGAGGTTCATTTGTCGAAATTTCAAGAACTTGTGATCAAGAACGGGCGCGAAATCTCGCTAGCAACAGGTGATCATGCCTTTATGCAGGGCGATACCGATTCGAATGTCTATTTCGTCAAATCTGGGCTCCTAAAGGCGTATTACATTCGCGTGGATGGCAAAGAGCACATCAAATCTTTCCTCGCTGAAGGATCTATCATCGGCAGCATGGCAGCGCTTGTGGACGGTGATCCCTGCACATTCAGCCTAGTGGCAAGCGAACCAACAGTGGCTATCGCATTGCCTTACAAGGTGCTGGCGGACGCCGCTCAGACCGATATTGCGCTCGCTAATGCGCTAGTCGGATTTCTTTCAGCCTACGGCAAACGCAAAGAAGAACGTGAGTATCAATTGCTCAGCCTATCAGCGGAAGGTCGCTATGAAGTGATGTTGAAGGCTACGCCTGGGATCGCTGACCGGGTCAGCCAGTCAGACTTGGCCGCATACATCGGCATAACGCCTCAGGCGCTAAGCCGGATCAAGCGCCGTATGCGAAAGTAGAGGAGCTTGCGGGAACGCCGCTCCCAGCAATGTCCACACATGGTTCGTTAGCTGAACAACAGCTTCTGTCTCCGCAACGGCCTCTCGACCCATCCACTACCCGTCATTACCTATTGCCCAAACCGCCCCTGCAAATAGCGCCAGCTCGCCCGCAGGCCTAGCGCTTCGCCGCCAAGCGGCCGCCCCGGCTTGGCCACCGGCCGCCAGGCAAAGGTGTCGAAATGCGCCCAGGGCACCGATTCCGGGGCAAATTTCTTCAGGAACAGCGCCGCGGTGATGCAACCGGCGAAGCCGCCGGAGGCGCTGTTCACACAGTCGGCGATCGGGCTGTTCAGCATCGCATCATAGCCGGACCATAGAGGCATCTGCCACAGCGGATCGCTTTCCTCGGCACCGGCCTGCAACAGTCCGTCCGCCATCTCCCGGTTATCGCAGAACATCGCCGGCAGGTCAGGGCCCAAAGCCACGCGCGCCGCGCCGGTCAGGGTCGCGAAATCGATGATCAGTTCCGGTTCTCCCTCCCCGGCCAGGGTCAGCGCATCGCCCAGCACCAGCCGGCCTTCGGCATCGGTATTGGTGATCTCGACGGTCAGCCCCTTGCGGCTGTGCAAGATGTCGCCGGGACGCAGCGCGTTGCCGTCGATTGCATTTTCGACCGCAGGAATCAGCAGGTGCAGGCGCACCGGCAGCTTCGCCTCCATCACCAGACTGGCAAGCGCGAGCGCGTGGGCGGCGCCGCCCATGTCCTTTTTCATCAGCAGCATGCCGGCGGCCGTCTTCATCGAAAGCCCGCCGCTGTCAAAGGTCACTCCCTTGCCGACAATCGCGATTTTCGGATGGTCGGCCCTGCCCCATTTCAGCTCGATCAGCCGCGGCGCATGGGCGCGCATCGCGGCCTTGCCGACACCGTGGATCATCGGGAAATGCTCTTCCAGCGTGTCGCCACGCGTGACCTTCATTTCGCCGCCATGCTTTTCGGACAATTTGTCGACCAGCGTCTCGATCTTGTCCGGGCCCATGTCCGCAGCCGGAGTATTGACCATATCCCGGACCATCGCGGTCGCTTCGGCCTGCCGGACGGCCTCGTCGCGCTGGGCGATCGCGTCCTTGACCAGCAGCACGCTCGGGCCCTGCCGGTCGGGCAGTTCCTTGTAGCGATCAAATTCATGCTGCGCGATCAGCCAGCCGAACAGCGCGCGCTTGGCGCTGCTGTCCTGCAGGCGATATTTGCCCTCGGGCAGGCTGCTGCCGAGCCTGGCCAGCGACCAGGGATCGAGCTGTTCATGATCCGCCACGCCGGCGACCACCGAAAAATCGTCTGCCGCCGACTTGTCGTCATTCTTGCCGCCGACCCGGGGCAGCAGCAGGAACGTGTCCGCCTTGCCGGCAAATTGATAGGCCGTGGCCATCGCCCGGATGCTGTCCGGCTGGCCCTTCAGCCAGTCTTCGAAAGTGCCAACATCCAGCAGCCGGATGGAACGAGCGGTCTGGCCGGTATCGGCCTCGATCAATGCCTTAAAATCAGTCATTTGATCGCTATAGCTACAGAATATCGCGAGCGCGAGACTCTATTCGGCGGCGATCGCTTCCGCTTCCTTCCGCTTCTCCTGCAAGCTGATGGTCGCCGCCCCGGGCCGGGAAAAGACGATCACCCCGTCATCCACCGCCTTGTGGCGCAGGTTGATGATATCCTTGGGGAAATTCTGGTTGAGCCGCCACGGCTTGCGGTCGCCCTGTTTCGGCAGCTGCGTGATCGCCCGCTGGACATAGCCGGAGCTGAAATCGAGCATCGGTTCGGTGCCCATGGCCTCACCCACCGGCAGCGTCGGGGTCGCGATCGGCGTGCCCTTGCGGTCCATATGGTTGATCAGGCGGCAAACATATTCGCTGGTCAGATCGGCCTTCAACGTCCAGCTGGCGTTGGTATAGCCCATGGTCATGCCGAAATTGGGAATGCCGGAGAACATCACCCCCTTGTAATTGATCTTCTCGCCGAATTGGACCGGCTCGCCGTCGACCGAAATCGCGGCGCTGCCACCAGTGAGCATTTTCAGCCCGGTCGCGGTGACGATGATATCCGCCTCGAGCAGCTTGCCCGATTTCAGCTGGATGCCGTCTTTCGTGAACCGTTCGACATGATCGGTGATGATCGACGCCTTGCCCGACTTGATCGCATCGAACAGGTCGCTGTCGGGCACCAGGCACAATCGCTGGTCCCACGGATTGTAGCTCGGCGTATAATCGTCCATGTCGACGCCCGGACCCATTTCCTCGCGAACCATTTCGAGCAGCCGACCCTTGAACGCTGCCGGTTTCTTGCGCGCCAGATTGAACATGAACAGGCCGAGCAGGACATTTTTCCAGCGGGTCAGAAAATAGGCCGCCTTGGAGGGCAGGAATTTGCGCAGCCTGAGCGCCCATTTGTCCTCGCCTGGCCGCGACACGATATAGGTCGGCGAGCGCTGCAGCATCGTCACATGCGCCGCCGTCTCCGCCATCGACGGTACCAGAGTCACCGCGGTCGCGCCGCTGCCGATCACCACCACCCGCTTGCCGGCATAGTCGAGATCGTCGGGCCAGAATTGCGGATGGACAACCGGCCCGGCAAAATCCGCCTTGCCCGGGAAGTCGGGATCATGGCCCTCGTCATAGCTGTAATAGCCCGAGCACATGTGCAGGAAATTGCACTGCAATGTGCTCAGCGACCCGTCGCCATGCTGCAGGCTCACCGTCCACAAAGCCTCTGCGCTCGACCAGCTGGCATCGACCACCTTCTGGCCAAAGCGGATCTTGTCCTGCAGGCCATGTTCGGCGACCGTCTCGTGCAGATAATTCAGGATCGACGGCGCGACGGCAATCGCCCGGCGCGCGGTCCACGGTTTGAAATTATAGCCCAATGTATACATGTCGCTGTCCGAGCGGATGCCGGGATATTTGAACAGGTCCCAGGTCCCGCCCAGCCGCTCGCGCGCCTCGACTATGGCAAAGCTCTTGCCCTTGCATCTTTTGGTCAGGTGAACCGCTGCGCCGATACCGGACAGACCGGCCCCGACGATCAGGACGTCAATGATTTCATGTTCCATTCTGCCCTATTACTGACATCGATGTCAGTTGGCAAGCCTGTGGTTTCGAGCAGGTTTATTCGCTGATCAGGGTCAGGCTGCGGAACAGCGCCCGGTCGAGCGTCGCGTCAAAGCGGCAGCCGACATGGCCGTCCCGGCACCAGATCGCGGTCGCCGGGATCGGGCTGCTGCCCTCGAAGCGCAGCCACACCCGGATACCCTCGGCAAAGCGGCTGTTGCTCGCCACCCGGCAGCCATAGATCGACAGATCGACCAGTTCGCCTGTATTGGCGGTCCTGCCATGCTGGCGGATCGCCGCCTTCTGGATCTGCACCGGATGCCGATAGGCCTTGCGCTGTTCGATCAGCGCCGGCGTCACCGCCCGGAATTGCGAATTCATGTAACCCATAGTTCCCACCCCTCGCCGAGGGGCTTAGCGCAGGCGGCTCAACAAAGGGTTAATCGCCCGGCCGCCGGCTTGCGCAACGGCCAGTCCGGCTATTCCGCCGCTTCCAGCGCCGGTTCGCTGTCACCGGCGCCCTGCTGCGAATTGGGCCCGTAAAACTGGATCACCCCGTCGTCGACCGGATCATCGAGCAGCACCTTGCGGTCGTACAGATAATCCTGGTTCAGCCGCCACGGCATAGCCGTGCTGTTGCGCGGCAATTCGCCGATCGAGCGCTGCAGATAGCCGGACGAGAAATCGAACAATTGCTCCTGCTCCAGCTCCTGGCCGAGCACCGGATTGGCGATCCGCGTCGCGGTCGCGTCCATATGGCCCAACACCCGGCAGACATATTCCGACACGATATCCGCCTTCAGCGTCCACGACGCGTTGAGATAGCCGAACACCACAGCCAGATTGGGGATGTCGGAGAACATGCAGCCCTTGTAATAATAATGGTCGGGCCAGCGCACCGGCTTGCCATCCACTTCGAACGCGACCTTGCCGGCCACCGCCAGCTTCAGACCCGTAGCCGTGACGATCACGTCGGCGTCCAGCACTTCGCCGGATTTCAGGGTGATGCCGCTCTCGGTCACCGTCTCGATATGGCCGGTTTTCAGATCCGCCCGTCCCGCGGCAATCGCCTTGAACATGTCGCCGTCCGGCACCAGACACAAGCGCTGCTCCCACGGGCCGTAAGGCGGCGTGTAATCTTCCTTCACATATTTGTCGCCCAGCTCCTTCTTCATCGGCTTCTCGAGCTTGCGGATCACCTTCTGCGGATTGTCGCGGGACAAGCGGAAGGTCAGGTCCTGCATCTTCACATTCTTCCAGCGGGTGATGCTATAGGCCCATTTTTCCGGCATGATCTTGCGCAGGCCATTGGCCAGCCAGTCCTTCGACGGCCGCGCCGCATACCAGGTCGGCGTGCGCTGCAGCATCGTCACATGCGCCGCTTTCTCCGCCAGCACCGGCACGATCGTCACCGCCGTCGCGCCGCTGCCGATGATCACCACCTTCTTGCCTGCATAGTCGAGATCCTTCGGCCAGAATTGCGGGTGCACCACCTCGCCCTTGAACTGGTCCAGCCCCTCGATCTGCGCGTCATAGGGATTGTCATAATCATAATAGCCGGCGCCCATATAGACGAAATTGGCGTATAGCACCGCCTGCGACCCGTCCGCCTTCTCCGCCGTCACCGTCCAGCGCGCCTCCTCGCTCGACCAGCTCGCCGACAGCACCTTGTGACCGAAACGGATATGCTTTTCCAGATCATGCTTGGCCTTGATCCGGTGCAGATAGTTCATGATCGCCGGCCCGTCGGCGATCGACTTCTGCTCGGTCCACGGCTCGAACTTGAAGCCCAATGTGTGCATGTCGCTGTCGCTGCGGATACCGGGATATTGAAACAGGTTCCAGGTCCCACCAATCTCGTCCCGCCGCTCAACGATGGCAAAGCGCTTGCCCGGACATTTGTCGCGCAGATGCACCGCCATGCCGATCCCCGAAATCCCCGCCCCGACGATCAGCACGTCGACCGATTGCCCCGAGGAATCTGCTCCGTTATTGTCATGTTGCGCGATCTGTGTAGCCATGCCGTCTCTCCCAGCTTTTGCTGCCTTATGCCATTGCCGGCGATCAGTTGCAATCAGGGATTTAACTGAGCGGTTAAGCCGCGCGCCATCCCTTCCCCCTTCTCCCTCAAGGGAGAAGGATAGGAAGCCTTATCCGAAGGATTAGGCGCAGTTGGATGAGGGCGTTCTGCTGGTAGGCTGCCGTGCCACTCAGGTGCAGTACACCCTCACCCAGCTCCGACTAGGCAGCAAGCTGCCAAGTTTGCGCGTCCCTCTCCCTTGAGGGAGAGGGTACTTAACACCCTCGCAAAACCATGATAGCGCCGCGCCATCGAAACGATATTCCTCTGGATAGGCCTCGCGCTGGCGGGAGCGGGACTGGTGCACATGCTGCGCGGCGATCTGCTGTTCATTCGCAACGGCACCCGCCGCGCCACCGCCCAGATCGTCCGCCACCACCGCAGCCGCCAGCGCGGCGCCACCATGTATGCCGCGATCCTGCTGCTGCCCGACGGCCACGGCGGCTTTATCGAGGTCCGCGACCCGCTCTACACCCCCTTCCCCAAGCCGGTGATCGGCGAGCGCGTCGCCGTCGTCCACCCCGACGGCTACCCCGGCAAGGCCCGGATTCCCTATCCGGTGTTCCGGGCGGGGGTGTATGTGGTATTGGGTTTTGTGTTTGTGAGAGTGGTGATGGAGATTACCGGGCTGGGGTGAGCCACGCCCCTTCTCCCGTGAGGGAGAAGGATACGCAGCCTTGCCGCCGAAGCCTTGGCGAAGGCGGCTAGGCGCAGTTGGATGAGGGTGTTCGGGTGGTGGGTCGCTTCGCCACAATGGTCCGATAAACCCTCACCCAGCTTCGACTAGGCAGCAAGCTGCCAAGTCTCCACAACCCTCTCCCTTCAGGGAGAGGGATAAGAGAGATAAGGAGGCAACCTAAGGGACCTACTCATGGCATTCCGCAAAATGCGTAAATCCTAAATTGTCCTCGAAAAACAAACGAGGAAATTTAAAACTTTCTGCTTCAAGTTTATAACTAAGCTCGGGATTCGCGGGCCTCAATGGTGCAATTAATTTTTCCACTTCCGCTTCATCTGTTGGGCATTCTAAATCCATAGAATGGCTCGAATAATCTACAAGAGCCGTTTTCGTCATATCACCGACCGATCGTTCACAGTTAGGCGAATGTTTCACAAGCTGCCTGATAACGCTATATATGCTTTCCTACACCAAACCAGATAGGTTATCCTAACTCCCTATAAAGAACCATATCGCCACAACCGCACCCCTGCGGCTGTCGCGATGGTTCCTACAAGGAGAATGACCGATGACCTATCAGGATGAATTTGTGCGGCGCCTGGGCCCTTCGACCGGCTCAGAACGAACGGCGCAGGGTGCGGGAAAAGAAGAAGGTGGCGACCCGGACAAGCCCCTCCTCTTCAGAGGAGGGGATGGGGGTGGTGGCGATGCGTCAGCATCGCTCGCGTCAGCGAATGGCGGTGGTGCCGACGGGGGTGGACTGGAGACGGGAGGACCGCGCTCTGCCGAGAGAAACCACCCCAACCCCTCCTCTGAAGAGGAGGGGCTTGAGAATGCCGCTCCCGGCGGAGAACACACTCGTCATCCTGAACTCGTTTCAGGACCCCGCACGGCCGAACCGGATGATAGTGGTAAGACGGACTGGATCCTGAAACGAGTTCAGGACGACGAAATCCCCACCCGCGCCACCCGCCACGACGGCTGGCACCCCGACCTGCGCGTGAAATTCCTCGAAGCCCTCGCCCGCACTGGCAATGTCGGGGCGGCGGCTCATTATGTGCAGCACTCGCGCCAGTCGGCCTATGACCTGAAGCGGCGCGACCCGGATTTTGCCCGGGTGTGGCTGGCGGCGCTGCTGCTCGCGCGCGAGGTCGCGCAGGATACGCTGCAGGAGCGGGCGATCGAGGGGGTCGAGGAGGAAGTCTTCTACCATGGCGAGGTGGTGGCGACGCGGCGGCGCTATGACAGCCGGCTGCTGCTGGCGCTGCTCGCCCGGCTCGATCGTGTAGCCGAGCAGATCCCGGCGCAGCGCGGCGCC
>NZ_JBGTDD010000003.1:0-28060 GCF_041748495.1 Parasphingorhabdus sp. | reverse complement strand
CGCCGCAGCCAGCCGTTGAACGCCCGCGCATCCGCTTCTTCGAAGCTCCAGTCGCTGCGCCAGGTGATCGACAGCGATATGCTCGGTTCCGGGCCGTTCTGGACAAAATGCGGCGCCATCACCGGTACGAAGATCGCCTTGCCGGGGGTGAGATGGTGGCGCGTGCCCTCGACCGTGAATTCATCCTGCCAGACCAGATTGCGGTGGCCGCCCAGATGATAGCCTTCGTGAATCTCGTCGGCCGCAAAACGGGCGTTGCCGGCGGGGAATGTCGTCATCCATTTTTCACCGCGCAGCTGCAGCAGGATATTATGTTCGGGATCGAAATGATAGGGCGTCACCGCATTGGGCGAGGAGACAAAGATAAAGCCCTGCGGCTTCAGCATCTGGCCGGTCTTGGCCTCCAGTATCGGCCGGATTTCGGCGAGCAAGGAGAGCAATAAAGCCTCATATTCCGGCATCTGCTCGATATTTTTCAGCACCGCCCAGCTGGCCGACTGATCGATCATCCGGATCGTCTCGCCGATACTCATGCCATTGTCCGGCACGTCCTCCGGTCGGATCCCGACCGGCAGATCGCCGGGGTTATATTCCACGCTCTTTGCCGGCAGTGCGGTACCCAGCTCGGCCAGCGCCTCCAGCGTCAGCAGCTCGTGCGCCGCCATATCATGATCAAGCACTCGCGCCTGCTCGGGATAACAGGCATCAAATTGCCGCCGGCTGGCCTCGCCGAATATCTGTTGCCGAAACTCTGCCTTGCTGGAAATCCGGTTCATCACTGTACCTCTGTCGGGTCAAATATTGTGCGGCCCCTGATCTTTCCCATCAGGTCCTCGCCCAGCCGTAGCCCGCGGAAGACCGCGCGGCGGGACACGCCCTGCAATTCGATCGAGAAGCGGCCGATATGGCGACGACCGGACCAGAGACTGTCGATCATCGAATGATTTTCCGCCGCGCAGCTGTCCATCCAGGCGATAGCCGGATTTTCGAGCAGCTTGAGATTTTCCAGCTGCAGCAGGACGCCGGGGGAAAAACGGGCAAAGGCTTCATCAAAGGCGGTCTTGAAGGAAAAGCTGCCGGGCGCGCTGTGGAAATTGACCAGCATCACCAGCGGCATGCCCTCGAGCCGGATATCCAGTCGCTCCAGCTGCCCGGACTGCGCCGCGCCGAGCAATGTCTCGCGAAAAAATTCCCGCGTCTGATCGCTCGAAGCCAGCGCAGAGCCGCCAAAGCCTTTCCAGCCGCGGCGTTCCAGTTGCAGAAATTCGTCAATCCACGGATCGAGATTCGCGGCGTCGGTCTGGTGGCCAAACTGGATATCGCCCAGTTCGTCCAGCCGCTTCGCCTGGCGCCGCAATTCCTTGCGCTTCTTGCCGCGCACGGTGGCTTGCAGATAGGCCTCCGCGTGCAGATCGCTCTGCAGCAAGGCGCGCGCCTCGCTGTGCACCAGATCGCAGCGCCGTTTATGGTCGCTGCACATGATCCGCATGGCCTGATCCAGCGGGCCGCCAATGGTCATGCCGTTGATATGCAGAAAGCCGGGCCAGTCGCTGCTGTCGAGCGCGATCAGCAGCTCTTTCCAGAACAGCTGCTCGCAGCCCTTGCGGACCAGCGGCGTGCCGAGAAAACTATTATGATGCATCCAGTTCTGGACATGCGGCACCGGCCAGCGCCCGAAGCGGCTGGCAGGACCCAGCGGCAGCAGGCCCAGCAATTGCGAATCTCCGGGTTCCCCGCCCCATAAAAGGAACAGGCGCAGGTCCGGGTGATGGTCCAGTCGGGCCAATGCCGGCCGTAGGCACCAATGTTCGTAGAATATATTCGGTTCGCTCGCCTGCCGGGCAAGATCACTCCAGGCATCGACCAGATCGGCATCGATCTGTGTTACCGGATGGAATTGCGCCGTAAATTCGGATGCGGACAGGCCTTCGCGGAACCGGTTCGCCCGGATATCCCTGCCTTCCAACCGTTGTAGACCGCTTAGATCCATTGATATCTGCTCGCTCAAACCCATTTATCGTCTCGGCTTCTGGCTAGCCGAAAAGCGGTAATATGTGATTAACGCTCCGTGATCGGAAATTGGCGATCAGGCGACGAAAAACCCCGCCGAAATCGCTTCCGGCGGGGATGGTTTAATTTTTCGTCAGGTCAGACCAGCGTGTGGAATAGCTGTTACACGCCGCCCTGCGCCGCATAGAGCGCTGCGAGCAGCAGCAATGCGACGATATTGGTGATCTTGATCATCGGGTTGACGGCCGGACCCGCGGTATCCTTGTAGGGATCACCCACGGTGTCGCCGGTCACGGCCGCTTTGTGCGCTTCCGAACCCTTGCCGCCATGATTGCCGTCCTCGATATATTTCTTGGCATTGTCCCACGCGCCGCCGCCGGCTGTCATCGACAGCGCAACGAACAGGCCGGAAACGATCACGCCGAGCAGCAAGGCACCAAGAGCCGCAAAGCCCTGAGATTGGCCGTAATCGGCGGCACTCATACCCGCTGGAGCATCTAGAGCTGCAACCCAAGAAATCACAAAGTAAACAACAATCGGCGCAAGAACCGGCAGCAGCGATGGCAGGATCATTTCCCGGATCGCTGCCTTGGTCACCAGATCGACGGTCCGGGCATAGTTGGGACGCGAAGTACCCGCCATGATGCCGGGATCGGACTTGAACTGCTCGCGGACATCCTTGACGACGTCGCCAGCCGCGCGGCCAACGGCGGTCATACCCATCGAACCGAACAGATAGGGCAGCAAGGCCCCCAGCAGCAGGCCAACGATCACATAGGGGTTTTCAAGGCTGAAGCTGACTTCGAGGTTCGGAAAGAACTCCTTCAGATCAGCGGTATAAGCCGAGAAAAGCACCAGTGCGGCGAGACCGGCAGAACCAATGGCATAGCCCTTGGTTACTGCCTTGGTGGTGTTGCCGACCGCGTCCAGAGCGTCGGTCTTGTTGCGGACGCTTTCGTCGAGACCAGCCATTTCGGCGATGCCGCCAGCGTTGTCGGTCACCGGACCATAAGCATCGAGCGCGACGACCATGCCGGCGAGCGCCAGCATGGCGGTTGCCGCAAAGGCGATGCCTATCAGGCCAGCAAGCTGGAAGGCGACAACGATACCAACGACGATCACCAGCGTCGGCAATGCCGTTGCTTCCATAGAAATCGCCAGTCCCTGGATGACGTTGGTGCCGTGACCGGTTTCCGATGATTTGGCGATCGACCGCACCGGACGATATTGCGTGCCGGTATAATATTCGGTGATCCAGATGATCAGACCGGTAACCGCCAGACCCACCATCATCGACCAGAACAGGGCCATGCCGGTGAAGCCGCCGGTGCCGTCAAGCGCGGTACCAATCGGCGTATCCATGTCACCCAGCGTGCGCATGGTGACATAATAGATGGCCGGGATCGAAAGGACGGCGGTGGTGATGAAACCCTTGTACAACGCGCCCATGATGTTCGTGCCCTTGCCCAGCCGCACCATATAGGTACCGATGATCGAGGTCAGGATACAGACACCGCCGACAATCAGCGGCAGCGACATCAGGTCGTACAGCATTGTGCTGCCAACCAGATCACCGAACAGCAGCGCCAGCAGTACCATCGTGGCACCCACGGTCACGACATAGGTCTCAAAAAGGTCGGCCGCCATGCCGGCGCAGTCGCCGACATTGTCGCCGACATTGTCGGCGATGGTTGCCGGATTGCGCGGATCATCCTCAGGGATGCCCGCTTCCACCTTGCCGACCAGATCAGCGCCCACGTCCGCCGCTTTGGTAAAGATACCGCCGCCCAGCCGCGCAAAAATGGAAATCAGCGAAGCACCGAAAGCCAGAGCGACCAGCGAATCAATGACCACGCGGTCATTGGCCGCCATGCCCATCTGGATCGTCAGCACATAGAAGAAGATCGAAATCGCCAGCAGGGCGAGTCCCGCGACCAGCATGCCGGTCACCGCACCGGCGCGGAAGGCAACGGTGAGCCCGGTCTGCAGGCTTTCGCTGGCACCCTGCGCCGTGCGGACATTGGCGCGAACCGAAATGTTCATGCCGATATAGCCGGCTACGCCGGACAGGATTGCGCCGAGCAGGAAGCCGACCGTGGAAATTGTACCGAGGAAAATGAAGACCAGAACCGCGACGACCACGCCGACGATACCGATCGCGCGATATTGGCGGTTCAGATAGGCTTGTGCGCCTTCCTGGATCGCGCCTGCGATAGATTGCATTTTTTCGTTTCCGGCCGGTGCATTGAGCACCTGGCGGCTGGTGATGAAGCCATATAATATGGCGACAAATCCGCATAAAATTGAAATGGTGACAACCGTCATCGCTGCATTCTCCCCTGAACTTTTTTTATGATAAAACGCCCCTTGTGACAGGGGCGATGAACCGTTCGGCTATAGTGCGGGAAATGCGAAGCGTGCAAGCCCTGATTTGACCGGCACGGGGATCAGGCCAGCCCTCTGTCTGGTCGCTCACCTTTCGGCGGGTTCAGCCGTGCACGAAACCCAGATTTTCAGGCAATTCCAGCCGTTCACCATGGCTGTGCAGCGTCAGGCCCGCGCCAGGCCGGCAGGTTCCGACACAGGTCAGCGGGATCGGCAGGACGGACCCGGGACTGGCGGTGAGCAGCAGCTGATAATCGTCGCCACCGGATGCGGCCTTGATCCGGGCGTCATTGTCGTCGCCGACGAGGGTCTGAAATTGTTTGGACAAGGGAATTTCCGCCAGATCGATTTCAATCTGGACAGCGCTGGCCGCAGCAATCCGCGAGGCGTCGAGCAGAAGTCCGTCCGAGATATCCATCATGCTGCTGACCAGATTGGACAATATTCTGCCCTCTTCCAGTCTGGGCGTCGGGCGGGTGTGCGCTTTCAGCAAGGATGCCGTGATGTCGATATCCGAAGACCGTAGCAATCCGGCGGCGATTTGCAGTCCTGCCCACGCATCGCCAATGGTTCCGGTGACATAGACGGCGTGCCCCGGCTTCGCATTGCTGCGCGAGGGCACGATATGGCCTTTTGCCTCACCAATCGCGGTCAGGCCAAAGGTTCGCGGTGCCTGTTCGCCCATCGCCACCGTGTCGCCGCCAAGCAGTGGCACGCCAAAACGGTCGATTGCCTGCTTCAGCCCCTCGACAAAAGCGGCGTCCCATTGGTCGCCCGAGGTCCGGCCATAACCAAGCAGAATGCCGAGTGGCTTCGCCCCCTTGGCGGCAAGATCCGACAGGTTGACGGCAACCAGCTTCCACGCCACATCGGCGGGATCGGCATCGGCAAGGAAATGCACGCCTTCCACCATCATATCGTGCGTCATCACCAGCTTGTGCCGCCCGAACGGCATCATCGCGACATCGTCGACAAGTCCGCGTGCTGCTGGATGGGTGGTAATGGCCTTCAACCGGTCAATAAAATCTAGTTCGCTCAAGACAGGGCGTGCTCCAGTGCCATTCTGATGGAAGCGTTGGCGCGCTTGCTGACCGCTGCCTGGGGGGCAAATCCATTAAATCCATGCGGCGCGCCGGGAAAGATAGCAAGCTCAACCGGAACACCCGATGAACGAAGCCGATTGGCATAGACGATATTTTCATCAAGAAACAGGTCGAGGTCGCCGCACATGATATAGGCCGGCGGCAAGCCGGAGAGATCAGTCGCTCGCGCCGCGGCGGCATATGGGCCGGCGCCGTCTTCCTCGGCGTAAAGCGACCAGGCATGCAGCGACGTGTCCCGCGTCCAGGTGCTTGGCGGAATATCCATATGGCCCGAAGGCGTGTCATGCTGATCGTCGAGCATGGGATAGATCAAGAGTTGAAACGCTATGTCCGGCCCACCCCGGTCGCGGTTCAGCAATGCAGCACTCGCCGCCAGACCGCCTCCCGCACTCGGTCCGGCGAGGATGATCTTGCGCGGGTTGCGATTTTTCGCAACCCGTTCGATCACCGCGCAAACATCTCGCGCTGCCGCCGGTGCGCGATGTTCCGGTGCCATCCGGTAATCGACCGATACAACGGGTGCGAGAGAGGAATAGCCTTGCGCCGACAGATCGTCCGCGCGCCCCATCACATAGCCGCCGCCATGCAGCCAGACGATCACGCAATCGGGAAACAGCAGGTCGCGCGCGCGATATTCGATCACGGCAACGTCAGGATCGCCTTCCAGCCCGGGCATATGATATTCGTCTTTCTGGCCCTCATATTCCGGCAGATCGACTGCCAATTGGACAAAAAGCGCATCCAGCGCCGCCCGCGCGCCGGCCACGTCATGCTTCAAGATCTCGAAAATATAGGGCCCATCCGCAGCGATCATGTCGCGAAATGCGGGGTCGAGCCGGTCCAGAAAATCAGACAAATTATCCCCCAGTGCCGGTCGGGTTCCGTTCAGCCCCGTACCTGTTTCGCGATGCTATCCAGCAGCCCGTTTACAAAACCGGCATCCTTTTTGCTGAAAAAGGCATGGGCCACATCCAGATATTCGTCAATCACCGTTGCGATCGGAACATCTTCCTGTGCGACCAATTCATAGGTCCCGGCGCGGAGAATCTGCAGCATCGTCTTGTCGAGCCGCCCCAGGGTCCAGCCAGCGGCCAGTTTCGAAGCGACCAGCTGATCGATTTCCTCCATCCGCGATGTCACGCCAATGACCAGATCATCGAAAAAGTCCCGCTCGGCCGGATGATATTGATCATCCTCGATCTCCTTGCCCAGCCGGTGGTCGTGAAATTCCTTGAGCAGCTTGGGCACCGGTGTCTTTTCCATCTGATGCTGGAACAGCGCCTGGACGGCAGCCAGCCTGGCAGCCGACCGGGATGTGGATTTAGCGGTCATGCTCTTTTCATCCGTGGCATCCCGATAAAATCAAGCTTGCCGATCGGGAACCCGCGTGCACGCAGCAGGTCGTAGGCCGTGGTGGCATGGAAATAGAAATTGGGCTGGGCGAAGCTCAGCAGGAAATTTTCGGCCGTGAACGGCATGACCGTGTCCTTGAAACGGAATTCCATATGTTGGCCGACAAACCCTTCCATTTCTGCCTCGCTCACCGCTTCCAGCCCGGCCTTTGCTTCGTCGAGTTTTTCGTAAAGACCCTCCCAATCGCCGGGAGGGGCCGCCAGGCTAGGCGTGAACACGCCCTCCCGCACTGCCTCGATCGCGCCTAGCGAATGTTCCCGGCAACATTTTACCTGATAGGAAAAGGGCTGCATATTCTCGATCAGCCGCGCGCCGATAATCTCTTCCGGTGCCGTGCCCTTGTCCTCGCAATCGGCCTTCGCCTTGTCGACCAGCGCGCGGACCGCAGCGATAATCTGAAGCTGGGTTGGAATTACGGCATCATATAGGGAAATGGTCATGGGCATTTTCTTTCTATTGATTGTCAGCGCGGTTCGAGCCGCTTCTGGATACTGGCGGCATGCGCGGGCAGGCCCTCGGCCTCTGCCAGGATCGCGGCGGCCGGGCCGATATTGGCCAGCGCCCGTTCGTCGCAGTGGATGAAGCTGGTGCGCTTCATGAAGTCCGTCACCGAAAGGCCGGACGAAAAACGCGCCCGGCGACCGGTTGGCAGGACATGGTTGGGTCCGGCGACATAATCGCCGACGGCTTCCGGCGTGTGGCGGCCCAGGAACACCGATCCGGCGTGGCGGACTTTCCTGAACAGAACGTCGGGATCGTCGACCGCCAGTTCCAAATGTTCGGCGGCCAGACGGTCGACCAGAGGCAAGGCCTGTTCGAGCCGGTCCACTACAATGATCGCGCCATTGTCATTCCAGCTTGTCGTCGCGGTTTCCGACGTCGCCAGCACCTTCAATTGCTCAGCTATCTTTTCAGCAACTTGGTCAGCAAACCTCGCATCGTCTGTGAAGAGGATCGACTGACTGGTCGGATCATGCTCGGCCTGGCTGAGCAAATCTGCGGCAATCCAGTCCGGGTCGTTTTTGGCATCGGCAACGACCACGATTTCCGACGGGCCGGCCACCATATCGATGCCGACGACACCGAACACCTGCCGCTTCGCCTCGGCTACCCAGGCATTGCCGGGGCCGGTGATGACATCGACCGGCGCGATCTTTTCCGTGCCATAAGCCAGCGCCGCCACGGCCTGTGCGCCGCCAATCCGCCAGATTTCATCAACGCCCGCCAGTTCTGCCGCTGCCAGCACCAGCGGATTGATTTCACCGCCGTTAGCGGGCGTGACCATGATGATCCGCTCGACACCGGCAACCTTGGCCGGAATGGCGTTCATCAAGACCGAGGAAGGATAAGCGGCGCGGCCGCCGGGAATATAGATGCCGGCGCGCTCCACGGCATTCCAGCGGGCTCCGATACGAACCCCGGCCTCGTCCATATAGTCCCTGTTTTCAGGGAGTTGCCCCTCATGATAGTCACGAATTCTCAAGGCCGCCAGTTCCAGCGAGACCCGCAAGGACGCTTCCAATCCTTCCAGAGCGGCAGCGGATTCGGCCTTGTCGACACACCAGCCGGTCTGCTCCAGATCATGCCCGTCAAACTTGCTGGTCAGCCGCGACAGCGCGTCATCGCCGTGATCGCGGACAGCCTGGATGATCGCTTTGACATCGGCGGACACATCGGCATCCGCCTCGCGCCGGGCGTCGACCAGCGCGTCAAAGGCATCGGCAAAACCGGCATCGGTGGTCGCCATCCGCAACGTCATCCGACCGGCCCCACCAGTTCGCGAAACTTCTGCACCAACGGCGTCAGTTCGGCGCTGCGCATCTTGAACGCCGCGCGGTTGACGACCAGCCGTCCGGAAATTTCCAATATTCTGTCGGTCTCCACCAGATCATTGGCCTTCAAGGTGTTGCCCGATTCGACCAGATCAACAATATGCCGCGACAAACCCAGCGACGGCGCCAGTTCCATCGCGCCGTTCAGCTTCACGCACTCCGCCTGGATGCCCTTGCCCTCGAAATAGCGGCTGGTGAGATTGGGATATTTGGTCGCCACCCGGAGATGCGAGATATTCGCGACCTGTTCGGCATCATCCCTGGGCTGCGCCACCGACAATCGGCAACGTCCGATGCCGAGATCTACCGGGGCATAAAGCTCGCTATAGCCGAATTCCTCGATTACATCCGAACCGACAATCCCGATCTGCGCAGCGCCATGCGCGACGAAGGTCGCGACGTCGAACGCCCGCACCCGGATGATCGCCATATGGGGCAGATTGGTCGCGAATTTCAGGCTGCGGTTGGACTTGTCAAAAAAGGCATCTTCTGGCACGATCCCGGCCTGCTCCAGGAGCGGCAAGGCATCGTCGAGAATCCTCCCTTTCGGAATTGCAAAGATCAGTGGTTTGGCCATGGTGGCCGCGGCTTTACGGGTTCGCAGATGAAAGGGCAACGAGTTATGGACATTTTGGATGTCGAGGATATCGAGCAGGGAATGCGCGGCCAGGCAGAGCATTGCCGGCGCAACGACGCGCCGGTTACCGCATCGATCATCATCGCCCAACTGGCGCTGATGCACGGACCGACCGCCTGCGGGCAAATGATCGCGCGCTGGCCGGGAAAGCCGCTGGAAGACGCGATGCCGCTCCGCCTCACCGGTGGTCTCCACCATCTCTATCTCAGCGGCAGGGAGCCGCGTCTTGCGGATATCTACCAAGGCCGGATCAGCGATCAGGGCGCTATTGACCGTCTGGTCGGAGAGGTCGTCGCCGACCATGACGCCGAATTGCTGCCCTGGTTCGACAATCCGCCGCAGACCAATGAATCCGGTCGCTCGGCCAGTTTCATGGCCGGCCTGCTATGGCTTTCCGGACGGGTCGGCCGGCGATTCGAACTGCTTGAACTCGGAGCCAGCGCGGGCGTCAACACGATGATGGCGCGCTATCATTATGACCTGAACGGCGTCGAGGCCGGCCCGGCAGATTCGCCGATGCGGATCAGGCCGGACTGGCGCGGCCCCCCTCCGCCGCAAGCGCGGGTGGCCATCGTCAGCGCCCGTGGCTGCGACCAGAATCCGATCGACCTCACCGATGATGAAACCGCCGCGCGTCTCAAAGGCTATATCTGGCCGGAAATGCCAGCGCGGTTCGAGCGGATGGAGGCAGCCATCGCGCTCGCCAGACAGGACCCGCCCGATCTGGCCAAGGCGGATGGCGCCGACTGGGTCGAGGAGCAGCTGGCTCATCCACAGCAAAGCGGCACGACCCGGGTGCTGATGCACTCGATTGTCTGGCAATATCTGCCGCAGGCAACCAAAGACAGGATCACCACAGCGATGGAAGCGGCCGGCAAAGCGGCGACCCCGGAAAAACCGCTGGCATGGATATCACTGGAGACCAACCGCAAGACCTTCAGCCACGAACTGATCCTCCGCTACTGGCCGGGCGGCGAGGAACCGACGTTGCTGGGCCGTGCCCATGCCCATGGCGCCTGGGTCGAGTGGTTTGAAGTTTAAAGGAACGTGATCGTCTTCGGCTGACCTTCCGGCAGCGGGATATACTCGTCGGCATCGCCCGGAACTTTCGGAAAGCGCCCTTCAGCCCAGTCGACCTTGGCCTGTTCAATCCGATCCTTGCGGGAGGAAACAAAATTCCACCAGACATGGCGTTCGGAAGAGAAAGCCTCTCCACCAAGCAGCATTGCTCTTCCGCCAGACCGGGATGAGAGCGAGACTTTTGCACCTGGCGCAATTACATAAAGCAGATATTTTTCGAGCGGCACACCGTCGAGCGCCGCATCGCCATCGACCAGCATCACCGCGCGCTCGTCGGCTTCCGAGTCGATCGGGATCACCCCATCCGGGGCCAGCAGAATATCGGCATAAATAGTCTCTGCATGACAGGTGGTCGGAGCCGACTGTCCCCAGAGACTGCCCATGATGACCCGGGCCGTCGCGCCGCCATCCTCAACAATTGGCAAGTCGGCTGCCGCAACATTCTCGAACGCCGGTTCAATCTCTTCCATGCCATCGGGCAAGGCCAGCCATGTTTGCATTCCGAACATCGGTTTCGGTGCATCCCTTGATTCCAGCGGCGAACGCTCCGAATGGACAATCCCCCTGCCCGCTGTCATCAGATTGACCGCGCCCGGCCGGATCGTCTGGAACGTGCCGAGACTGTCGCGATGGTCGATCGCGCCTTCGAACAGATAGGTCACCGTTGCCAGATTGATATGGGGATGCGGCCTCACATTCATGCCGCTGTCTTCCGGCAGAATGGCCGGGCCGAATTCGTCGACAAAAATGAAGGGTCCGACCATCCGGCGATGCGGCGAAGGCAACACCCGGCGTACCTCGAAGGCCCCGAGATCGTGAGTGGTAGGGGTTATTATTTGCGTGATTTTTCTCATATTCTCTCCAGATTTCTGGCAGTCTTTTTGGTGATCACATTGCCGGTGTTGAGGGTCGTTCTGGGCTCCAGCAGCAGCACATGACATTCCCCGCCCAACGCCTCCGGACAATGTTCAACGCCCCGGGGAATGACAATGAACTCCCCTTCCCCGACATCAACATCGCCGGTCCGCAGGCCCATCCGCATCGTCCCCTTGATCACCAGAAACAGCTCATCTTCCCGCTCGTGATGATGCCATTCAAACTTGCCCGCAAATTTGACCAGCTTCACCTGCATATCGTTGACGTCGCCAGCAATTCTTGGCGACCAGTGCTCGGAAAAATTGGAGAAGGCGTCGGCAAGATTGACTTTTCCTATCTTCACTCGCCCGGCGCCCTCGCCTTGATCGCCATTGCGTGGACCTTGTCCTGCATCATGTCGCCGAGCGCGCTGTTCACCATACGCTGGCGATTGAGCCGGGATTGACCAGCGAAGGCGGCGCACTCGATTTCCACCGTGAAATGCGATTCGCCGCTGCCGTCGTCGCCGGCATGGCCGTGATGGCTGGCGCTGTCGTTGATGACGTTCAGCGATATCGGAGAAAGTTCTGCGGTGAGCCGCTTTTCTATCTCGCTGTGGACTGGACCTTTGGGCATCGAATCTCCATATTGCTTTTTCGACACAGACTATAACCGTTCGCCCTGAGCCTGTCGAAGGGCGTTTTACTGCAAAGGACAGACCGGCTTCGACGAGCCTGGCACGGACGGATTTTGACCGAAACTTCTCCCAAAAGAAAATCGAACCGCTTCCACGGGCGCGTCGAAACCGACGGCCGGACTTGCGCCATCGAAGGCTGTCAGGAAAGCGGCGAATTCCGCGCACCTCCGATCTATGGCAGCCAGCGCAGTTACGACGGACCGGGCGAATATCGCTGGCTCTGTCTCGACCATGTCCGCCAGTTCAATCAGGCTTATGACTTTTTTGCCGGCATGGATCATGAGCAGATTTTCGAAGCGCAGCATCCGGTGCGCGGCTGGGACTCCGGCCGGCGAATCTATGATGCGGGGCCCAGCGTGCCGCCATCCTGGTCCGATTTTACCGATCCTCTGGACGCGATCGGTGCGCGATTTGCGGGGGGTATAAACCGGCGCCAAAGATCCGGTCCGGCGATCTCCGGCGCTGACCTGAAGGCCCTGCAGACGCTAGGGCTTGGCGAACATGACACCAACGCGATCGGCCGCAGCGACATCCGCCGCGCCTATTCGCAGCTGGTCCGCAAATATCATCCGGACCGCAATGGCGGTAACCGTAGCCACGAGAAACAGTTGGCAAAAGTGATCGAGGCCTATACGCAGCTGAAGGAATCACCGGATTTTCGATGAGAATCCAATTCCCGTTGGTCCCGAACCTGCCGATGGACTCTTCCCGTCCTCGGCGCCTGTCGATTTTGATGAACGTACTACGATGGGCCCGGTGATAGGGGTTTGGGCTAACGGATGAGAAATTTCGAAGGGCGAACATGACTGACATTCCAAATACCAATCCCGATTCCAGCGGCGAAACCATCATGGATGCACCCGACCAGATGGTCGATGCGCGTGAAATGTTCGGGATTGACCTCGATATGCAGGTCCCAGCGTTCAGCGAAAAGGACGAACGGGTACCCGACCTTGATCCCGCCTATGTTTTCGATCCGGAAACCACCACCGCCATCCTCGCCGGCTTCGCCTTCAATCGGCGGGTCATGGTACAGGGCTACCACGGCACCGGAAAATCGACGCATATCGAGCAGGTTGCCGCTCGCCTCAACTGGCCCTGCATCCGGATCAATCTCGATGCCCATATCAGCCGGATCGATCTGGTCGGCCGTGATGCGATTGTTTTGAAGGATGGCCAGCAGGTCACCGAATTCCGCGAAGGCCTGCTGCCATGGGCGCTGCAGACACCAACCGCACTGGTGTTTGACGAATATGACGCCGGCCGACCCGACGTGATGTTCGTGATCCAGCGCATCCTGGAAGCGGAAGGCAAGCTGACCTTGCTCGACCAGAACCGGGTGATCCGCCCGAATCCTTATTTCCGCCTGTTCGCCACCGCCAATACAGTCGGGCTCGGCGATACCAGCGGGCTGTATCACGGCACCCAGCAGATCAACCAGGGCCAGATGGACCGCTGGAATATCGTCGTGACATTGAACTATCTGCCAGCGGCCACCGAAGCGAAGGTGATCCTGTCCAAAGTGCCGGATGCGGGCGACAAGACGGTCGAGAATATGATCAAAGTCGCCGACCTCACGCGGCAGGGTTTCATCAATGGCGACATATCCACGGTCATGAGTCCGCGGACTGTCATCAGCTGGGCGCAAAATGCAGCGATATTCAAGAATATCGGCTTCGCCTTCCGCCTGTCCTTCCTCAACAAATGCGACGAAGCGGAACGGATGCTGGTGGCCGAATATTATCAGCGTGTATTTGGTGAAGATTTGCCCGAAAGCGTGATGGGCACTGGGTGATTGCTCACGCCCGAATGACTTGACGGCAAAAATCACGGTCCTGCCTGAACGGCGTAAAGTGGAAATGAAATTCCGCGCTCCTCTGGCCGAAGAGTGATGTTCGTCGGCCTGCCTGTGCGGTTCGAATATTTCTTCTCGCTTATGGCGTATTATTTTTGTAATACAGCAGATTGATGCTTGACCAAACCCACTCTGACACCGGGAAACGGCGCTGGTATTGGCCATTCCGGACCAAAAAAATCGGCAAAACCCGCTATTACCAGCCCTATGGCGATGCCATTCCGCCGCACATCGAAGACCCGGTGGCGCCACTCGACAGGCCGCATGGCAAATGGTGGTGGATCAGCCGCGCGATAGCGGCAGCGCTGTTCATTTTCATCCTCCTGATCGCCTATCTGGCGATCACCGCGCCTTTGTCGAAATCGCTGCAGCCGATTGCTCCACCGCAGATCACATTGCTGACGTCTGACGGACAGCCGTTTGCACGCAATGGCGCTGTGGTAGATGATCCGGTGCAGGTCGCGGAATTGCCCGACCATGTGAAGGAAGCCTTCATGGCCATCGAGGACCGGCGCTTCTATTCGCATTGGGGCGTTGATCCGCGCGGGCTGGCGCGCGCGCTGTGGAGCAATTTTTCCGGTAGCGGCATGACCCAGGGTGGCAGCACGATTACCCAGCAGCTGGCCAAGACCACCTTTCTGACCCCGGAGCGTAGCCTGACGCGCAAGGCCCGGGAAATGCTGATCGCCTTCTGGCTAGAAGCCTGGCTGACCAAGGATGAAATTCTCGAGCGCTATCTTTCCAACGTCTATTTTGGCGACAATGTTTACGGCCTGCGCGCAGCATCGCTGCATTATTATTATCGCCAGCCGGAAAATCTCAAGCTGGAACAAGCGATCATGCTCGCCGGCCTGGTCCAGGCCCCCTCCCGTCTCGCGCCGACCCGCAATCCGGAACTGGCGGCAAAGCGGGCCAATCTGGTCAAGTCCGCGATGGTCAGCGCGGGCTATCTGAGCGAGCAGGAAGCTGACCGCCTGGGGACCCCGAGACTGGACGTCCGGGCCAAGAATGCCCTGCCCACAGGCACCTATTTTGCCGATTGGTCGATGCCGCAGGCTCGGGCCCTGACTGACATGAGCTACGAAAAACTCACGCTCACGACAACCCTGGACTCCCGGATGCAGGAATTTGCCCGGCGTGCGATCGCCAGCGCGCCGCTCGGCCAGGCACAGGTTGCCTTGGTCGCGATGCGTCCCGATGGCGAAGTCGTGGCGATGATCGGTGGCAAGGATTACGCAAAATCTACCTTCAACCGGGTGACGCAAGCCAAGCGCCAGCCAGGATCCACATTCAAGCTGTTTGTCTGGCTGGCGGCGTTACGGTCCGGGATGAGACCAGATGACATGGTTGATGACAACCCGATCACCGAGGGCGGCTATCTTCCGAAAAATTCCGGAGAAAACTATCGCGGCTCGATCAGTCTGAAAGAAGCGTTCGCCCGGTCGAGCAATGTGGCGTCGGTACGCCTCTTCGGACAGCTCGGCGACCGTGCAGTGATCCGCGAAGCGCGCAATCTGGGAATCAAGTCACCACTGGCCGAGGATGACCCGAGTCTGGCGCTCGGCACCTCAACCATGACCCTGTTGGAGCTGACCGCTGCCTATGCGGGGGTTGCCGGCAACAAATGGCCGGTGGAACCCTATGCTTTCAAGAAAGAGTCGCAAAGCTGGGCCGAATGGCTGTTCGACTGGCCGGGCCGTTATGAATCCCGAACCCATGCCAATATGGAGGCGCTGCTTCGGTCCGCGGTCAATGATGGCACCGGCCGCCGGGCCATGCTGTCGATTCCCAATTACGGCAAAACCGGGACCAGCCAGAATAACCGGGACGCCCTGTTCGTCGGCTATGCCGGTGACGGGGATGACCGGCTGGTAGTCGGTGTCTGGATCGGCAATGATGACAACACACCGTTGAAGGGTGTCAGCGGCGGCAGCCTGCCGGCGCGTATCTGGCAGAATTTCATGCGACAGGCGGTACAGGACCAGAAACCTGCGGGACGCGCCAGACCGGTACAAAAACCCGACCCGGAAGGCCCGGTCGTTCCGCTCGATCTGCCTGAAATTCCCAAGATACCATCGGGTATCGAGCCAACTGAACCGGGAACGAATAACGATACCACCGTCAGGGTTGGTACGGAAATCGGCGGTGTGCCGGTGGAACTCAAGATCGATGGCGACGGCGTCGCGATCGAACGACGCGCGGAGGAAAGTCGCGCTGGACCGGATCGCTAGGCCCGCCGCTGCACCTAACAAAAATGCAGGAAATTAGGTCTTTGATTCCCCAGACCTTTCCGCTTAAAGCTATTCGCTTCTATGGCTGATCGTTCCAAACTTGATGACCTGAAAGACGTGCTGGGCGGTGCGGCGCGCTCGATCGCCCGGGACCCCGATCTGGAACTTGCTTATACCGCCGAAGCCCCGTCCCAGGCCGGCCCGCATCTCAAGGTACCGATGCCGGCACGCGACTTGCCCCCGGCACAGGTCGCCGAAGCGCGGGGATTTGCAGACAGTTTCTCCCTGAAATTACGACATCACGACGAGGCGACGCACCGGAAAAATGCCCCTCAGGAAGCAGTGGCACGCGCCTGTTTCGACGCTCTCGAACAGGTTCGCACCGACGCGCTGGGGTCGCGGGTCATGGCCGGCGCGAAGGACAATCTGAATGCAGCCTTGGAAATGCGGATGCGTTCTGATCCGATTTCCCGGGCACAGAATCGCGACGAAGTTCCCATTTCCACCGCGCTGGCCCTGCTGGCGCGAGAAAAACTGACCGGACAGGTGCCACCTGCGGGTACCGTCAAGGGCCTCGACATGCTCCGCGACTGGATCGAGGAAGGGGCTGGCGCCGATCTTGACGGCCTCAATCTGACGCTTGATGATCAGAGCAGTTTTGCCAAATTGTCCACGCAATTGCTGCAACATCTTGATCTCATCAAAAGCGATGATGAATCCGAAGCCGAAGATAGCGAGGACGACAGCGACGAAGAGAGCGACGATAGCCAGGATGATGGTGCTGACGAGGAAGCGACCGGCGATCAGGGCGAATCGGAAATGCGCTCCGAGCCATCAGATGACGATTCCCAGGACGGCGAAAGCGACCAGAATGCCGAGGAGCTGGAAGAAGGTGCCGAAGAGGAAATGGGAGACGCTGGCGACGATGGCATGATGCCAGTCCGTCCCAACCGCGCCATGTCTGACCTGCCGCCCGGCTTCAACTATACCGCCTGGACCGAAAAATATGATGAGGTCGTCAGCGCCTCCGAATTGTGCGACGAAGAAGAACTGACTCGGCTGCGCGCATTTCTCGACCAGCAGCTGACCAGCTTGCAGGGCGCGGTCACCAAATTGGCTAACCGGCTGCAACGCCGCCTGATGGCGCAGCAGAATCGTAGCTGGGATTTTGACCAGGAAGAAGGCATGCTCGATGCAGCGCGCCTTGCCCGGGTCGTGAGCAACCCGTCGCACAGTCTGTCCTACAAGATCGAGCGCGAAACCGATTTCCGCGACACCGTGGTGACCTTGCTGATCGACAATAGCGGCTCGATGCGCGGGCGGCCGATTTCGATCGCGGCAATCTCCGCAGATATCATGGCGCGGACCCTCGAGAGGTGCGGCGTCAAGACCGAAATTCTCGGCTTTACCACCCGTGCCTGGAAAGGCGGCCAGACCCGCGAGAATTGGCTGGCGGCAGATCGTCCGGCCAATCCCGGACGACTTAACGACCTCCGCCATATCGTCTACAAGAAAGCCGATGAACCCTGGCGCCATGCCAAGAAAAATCTTGGCCTGATGATGCGCGAAGGACTGCTCAAGGAAAATATCGACGGCGAGGCGCTGCTCTGGGCCCATAGCCGCCTGATTGCCCGGCCCGAGGAACGCCGCATATTGATGGTGATATCGGACGGTGCGCCCGTTGACGACAGCACCCTGTCGGTCAATCATGGCGCCTATCTGGAAAACCATTTGCGCAAGGTGATTGAGTGGATTGAAAGCCGGTCGCCGGTGCAGCTCGTGGCCATAGGCATCGGCCATGATGTGACGCGCTATTACAAGAAAGCGGTGACGATCATGGATGCGGAGCAATTGGGCGGCATGATGGTAGAACAACTTGCCGGGTTGTTTGATGAGGATTGATTTCATGAACGTTACCGAAGCCGTTAATTCCCGGCGTTCCGTCCGCCAGTTTCTCGACAAGCCAGTCGACCGGGCAACGCTTGAACGCGTATTGGAAACAGCGCAACGCTCGCCGTCCGGTGGCAATACCCAGCCCTGGAACGCAATCATCATTGGGGGCGATGCGCTCAAGGATGTCACGGCGAAGATCAAGGAAAAAACGAGGACCGCCCCGATGGGCGAGAATATGGAATATGCCATCTATCCCAAGGATCTGGATGGCAGATATGAGGACCAGCGTCGAGCGGTCGGACGGGACATGTTCGAGAGCATTGGTCTGTCACGGGAAGATGGTGCAAGCCGAGTCGCACAAATGGCCAAAAACTGGGACAGTTTCGGTGCACCAGTGCAATTGTTCACCTACACCAGAAAATATATGGGGCCGCCGCAATGGTCGGACATGGGCATGTGGCTGCAAACCGTCATGTTGTTGCTGCGCGAGGAAGGGCTCGATAGCTGCGCGCAGGAAATCTGGGCCATGTATGGCACCTACATGCGCGAATTGCTGGATATCGACGATGACCATATATTTTTCTGCGGCATGGCAATCGGCTATCGCGATCCCGACGCTCCGATCAACAATTTTTCCGTGCCGCGCGTTCCGATCGATCGGGCTATCGAGTTTCGCGGCCTTTAATCCACGAAGCCGCTGAATTTCGTCGGAAATCCAAAACCGTCCCTCATCGTGACGGAAATCACCGGATCGAGCCGCGATGTCGTTATTTTACTATATCGGACTCGGATTCCATCGGTAGATGTAGTAGCTGAGGAAACAATCCGGGTCGCAATCGGCGTTGGTCAAGTCTGAGGGGGCTTGCCAGGGCAATATATTTGTGGGGAGACAATCGTGCACCGGACTAGGATTTGCACATTATCATTGGCTGTGGCGTTGGCAACAAGTCCTGTCGCGGCGTTCGCCCAGGGTACACCGGTCTCATTGCGTGACAGTTTTCCGATTGGTAACAGCGATGGCATATTATGCCAGGTCCAGGACCGCAGCATAGATAACCGGGCCAAAAGCAACATGTTCGACCGCAGCTGGGCCGTGGTATGTCGTGATTCCGCGAGACCGGTCGGTTTTGTCTATTCGTCGCGATCATCTGCGCAAGATCTGCTGGGCCGGATCGAACCCTATCGCACTGAACCGGTGACATGCGCCTCGAGCACAGCATCAGCGGCACTCAACGGTTTTAGTAACACCGAATGCCGCCTTGCAGCAGAACCCGTAGCCTATTCTGTGATACTCGGGGAGCAAGCAGGCGTCTCCTATGTCGCAGAAGGTTTAGCCGCCTATGACGGCGCAACAATGCTGGCGCTCAAATCCATTTTGCAGGACACCATTGCAGACGGCAAAATTGATGTCGCCTCGACATCGGTCGAAGATCCCTTTGCCTTCGCTAGGGTACAGGCAGCGACGCTCAAACCAGATCAGGCCTTGGCAGAGGGCTACCGGCGCAACCTCAGCGGCAATTATGCCGAGGCCGCCGCCTTTTTCGAAACCTTGCAACAACGAACGTCCGGTATGACAGGGGAAGATATCAATCCCCATGAATATCTGATCAACCGGGCGCTTCAGAAATCAAATCTTGGCGAGTTTGCCGAAGCCGATGATCTGTTTGAGCAAGCCGGCGCCTTGAACCAGCGGGATCCAGTGACCGAAAGGTTGCACCGAAATTTCGAGACAATGCATCTGCTGAATCAGGGGCGGCTCGCGGCAGCGATCGAGCGGATCAATAGCCCGCTCAAAACGTCGCTCGTCGAGCAAAGCGCGCTGACCGATCGCCTTGAAATTACGGCTCCAATTTCTACCCGTATTAATGGTAGCGTGCGAACCCGCAACCTGCTCGGCTTTGTCGATGAAACCAAATTGAGCGCGGAGGAACGTGCGGAGATTATCGATGCCCAAGCCTTGCAGCTGCTGGGAACCGCGCAGCGTCTGAATGGCGATCGGGCTGCTTCCCGAAATTCTCTCATATCATCATATAATCGAGCGATTGCGGTGCGGGACGGCAGGGTTACATCGATCACGCGCCTGAGAGCCCAGACACTCGCCGAGCTATCGCTGCTTGAAGAAGCCGACGGCCGAATGCGTGAAGCGGAACAGCTGCTTCGCGACGGGCTGGATCTGCTCAGCATCCAATATCCGGAAACGCGGGCTGTCAATGGCGCCAAGGCCCGTCTTGCAGCGTTTCTCTTGCGCAGCGGGCAGGAAGCCGAAGCACGCAAATTATATGGCGAAGTTGTAGATAGCTCGCTGGGCCAGCGCAGTGCCATTTCCGGAATGTCCAACCAGCTTGCGCCCTATTTCCGGCTCCTGGCTGAGGATGGGACTGCGACAGAGCAGTTTTTCAAGGCTTCTCAGATATTGATTCGTCCTGGCGTTGCCGAGACCCAGGCCGTTCTCTCTCGTGAGCTGAGCGGCGGCACCGACGAGGCCGCACGACTGTTCCGGCAATCCACCAATCTGGCGCGCAACATTGAACGTTCGCGGATACGGTTCGCGGCGCTGAGCAGAATAGAGCAGACCCCTACGGTTGGCAGGCAGCGCAATGATCTCGCATCGGAAATAGAAGAACTGGAACGAAGCCAGCAACTCACCCAGACAAGGCTTTCAGAATTTCCGCAATATCGGGCGATCCGCGATCAATTTCTGAGCCTGGACGAACTCCGGGCGACAATGCAGCCCAGCGAAGCCTATATGCGCATGGCGATCATCGGCGGCGATATTTTTATGTTCTATGCCGATGAGGCTGAAGCAAAAATCTACCGGGTTGCGCTTGATGAAGCTGAGCTTGACGCAAAAGTCGATGCTATCCGCGCTTCGATCTCGGTTTATGAAAACGGGCAATATGTCACCTATCCCTTCGACATTGAAGCGGCTCGTACGCTTCATTCCGATCTGTTTGCGCCGGTTTCCAACCGGCTCGCCAACAAGAACCATCTGATATTTGAGCCGGATGGCGCGATGCTTCGCTTGCCGATCAATTTGCTGGTGGGTGACGATGACTCAGTGGCGCGCTATCTTGCCAAAATCGAAGCCCCTGACGGGGATGCGTTTGATTTCGCCGATGTCAAATGGCTGGGCAGGGAACTGGACATCAGCACCGCGGTGTCGGCCCGGGCTTTTGCCGACGCACGGCAAGCGCCCCAATCTGATGCCCAGCGTCAATATCTGGGCCTGGGCAGAAATCAGCCGGTACTCGCAAACACCAGCATTGCAAGTGTCCGAGGTGGTGACCCAAATATGGATGAGAATTGTCAATGGCCCCTCAATCAGTGGAATAGCCCGATCTCTGATCGCGAGCTGCTTGAAGCACAGTCTCTGATTGGCGCAGAAAATTCCGAAGTGATTACCGGTGCGGCGTTCACCGATACCGGAATCATGACAAAAACCGATTTGAATGAATATCGCATTCTACACTTTGCCACCCATGGTCTGGTCACGGCACCCAATCCGTCCTGTCCCGCGAAACCGGCGCTGGTGACGTCCTTTGGTGAAGCGGGTTCGGACGGACTTCTGGCTTTTGATGAAATTTTCGACCTCAAACTGGACGCAGATATCATCATCCTTTCAGCCTGCGACACGGCGGGCAAAGCCAGCATAGCGGCAACCCGCGAGGCGGGGGTGAGTAGCGGCGGCGGAACGGCTCTGGACGGGCTGGTCCGGTCCTTCATCGGTGCCGGCGGGCGATCGGTCCTCGCCAGCCACTGGCCTGCTCCGGATGATTTCCGGGCTACAGAAAGGCTGATAAATGGCATGTTCACTGATGGTCGAGGGCAATCGATTACCGGCGCACTCCGACGGTCCCAGCTGGAACTGATGGACGATCCGATCACATCACATCCCTTTTACTGGGCAGGCTTTGCCTTGATTGGTGATGGTGCCCGAACATTTTTGCCAGGCGACGCCAATGCGCTCGCTGATGGCAAAGCATCCTCCGCGGCGTCGAAGGCGGCCCTGAATTAATGGATAGAACTGCCGATCAATCTGACCCGGTTGCCAATAACCGTGATGTGAAAGAAGGAGCGAAGGGCGTATTGCAAACCCTGCGCCGACTTTTTGCCCAGCTTGGTCCGATCCGCATGGGTTCGACAATATTGTTCATCATCCTCGCCCTGCTCGTCGCCCGCTACAGCTGGACAACGCCGCTGATCCAGGAAGCCGAACGAGCGCTCTATGATTTGCGGGTATCCGTGTTCGCGCCGGAAGTGGAAAAAGACGAAAATATCGTCATGATTGTCTATAATGAAGAGACGTTGAAGCTGACGGGTCAGCGGTCACCGGTGGACCGGACGATCCTGGCTGACGCGCTTGAAACGATCGACGCAGCCAATCCCAAATCGATCGGCATCGATATCCTGTTCACGATGCCGCAGGATGATGACGCGCTGCTGATTTCAGCCTTCAAGACCATGCAAACGCCCACCTACCTGGCTTATGCAGACCCTAAGGAAAATCCGGAAATTACATTTGCCGAACATGAATTTCTGCAGCAGTTTTTTAATGATGTGCGCAGCGAAACGGTCAGGCCCACCAATATCAAGCTGGAAACAGACAGCGACGGCGTCCAGCGTCGATGGACGCCGCACAATCCGGGAGCGCCGCCGTTCATGGCGATTGCGCTGACAGGTCCCAATCCGAAATTCGCCAGCAATGACGGTGCCGTCCGCTATCATGTTCCGGCTGCGACCGATGTGCCGGTATTCGACAAATTTCCTATCGAGAATTTTGCCGACCCGGAAATCGCAGGCATGCTGAGTAGCTTCATTGCCGGCAAGCATGTGCTGATCGGCGGCGACTTCATCGATCGCGACCGGTTTGAAACCCCGGTCGGCGGACTGTCCCAAGCCAGCGGCGATGACGGCAAGATGATCGGACTGGAAGTGCACGCCCATATGCTCGCGCAGTTGCTCAATGATGATCTGCCTGCCCCGATTCCCTCCTGGACCTTGTGGCTTGGCGCACTGATTATTGCGATTTGTGGGGGACTTTCCGCACTGATCATCGGCAATGCGCTGAAGGTTGGCCTCATTCTTCTCAGCCAGTTTGCCTTTTTCCTCATTTTTCCCTTTCTGTTGCAGAATATCGGCATTGATACCCATTCGTTGCCTGCCTTTGGCTGGGCTGTCGGGTGGCTGCTGGGCTATGCTTCGGTCGGATCGGCCGCTCGGACGGTCAATTCGAAACAGCGGGCGTTTGCGCAAAATGCCCTAGGCAAATATCTGCCCAAATCCATCGCCAACGAGATATTGAAGGATCCGGACAAGCTGGCGCTCCATGGCGAGAAGCGAAAGATTTTTGCAGTCTTTACCGATCTGGAAGGCTTCACCAAATTGACCCATGCGATCGAACCGGAAATGGTCGCTACGTTGCTGAACGATTATCTGGACCGGCTTAGCGAAGTGGCCCTGGAATATGGCGGCACGATCGACAAATTTGTCGGTGATGCGCTGGTGACATTCTGGGGCGCCCCGATTGCTTATCCCGATGATGGGGAACGAGCAGCCCGGGCGGCCTATGCGCTTTATCTGGCTGGCGAGGATTTTCGCAAGAATGTACCAGAGGGCGTACCGGCGATCGGCAGAACACGGGTAGGCATGCATTATGGCGACGCCATTGTCGGCAATTTCGGTGGCGAAGGCAGAATCCAGTATACCGCACTGGGTGATGCCATGAATACCGCAGCACGGCTGGAAGCGGCCAACAAGACACTTGAAACGAAAGTGTTGCTGAGTCGGGAAGCCATGGAGCGAACCGGCCTTGACTGGTACCGGCCGATGGGCCTGATCACGCTGCGCGGCCGGTCGACACCCGTCGAAGTTTTCGAACCGGTTCCCGACTGGGAAGAAAAAGATCGCGCGGCAGTGACCGCAGTCATAGCAGCCCATAAAAATGGTGATACTGGTTCAATTCAGGCACTCGGTGCCATGATCAAGCAATATGGCGAAGACCTGGGTCTGGCCAATTTGCTCAAACGTCTGGAAAAGACAAAGAATGGAGAAAGCTATGCACTTGGATAAAACAAGATCCGCACAACCCGGAAAAATTGCATCCCGCTGTGTCAAAGCGGCGCTCGGCACATTTCTGCTTTTGGGTGTTGGCAGCGTTGCCATGGCACAGAATATGGTCGTACGCTCGACCGGCCCATCGGCCAGCAGCTATCCGGCCGGCAAGAAAATGGCAAATGATGCCAGCATTTCGCTGAAGGCTCAGGACAAGGTCACCATCCTGACCCCGTCTGGCACACGCGTCCTCTCGGGCCCGGGAACCTATTCGCTGGCGCAAGGAGGCGGTACCGCCTCGACCGCCTCGCGGCGACTGTCGAGTTTCATCAACAACCGTGGCAGCACCCGGGCGAGAACCGGAGCGGTTCGCTCTGCGGTCAGCGCCGAGCCGGAAACGCCAAGCAACCCGAATCTCTGGTTCCTTGACGTCACCAAGGGCGGAAAATTCTGTGTTGCGGACACCGATACGCTGGTGGTCTGGCGGCCCGACTATACCGGTTCGGCGACGGCTTCCATCGTCAAGCCGACGGACGGCAATGTCACCGAAATCGCCTGGCAGAAAGGCAGTGCGCTGAAAGCCTGGCCAAAGGATGTGCTGCCGGTTGCGAATGGCGCAAGCTATCGCTTGCTCGGATCCAGCGTACCGCAGTCCGTCGAGGTCAGCTTTGTGGTTCTGCCAAGCCAGCCAACTGATCTTGACGACGCAGCGTCGATGCTGATCGAAAATGGCTGTACCGGCCAACTGGATCTTCTGGTCGAGACCCTCAATGCGAACAGTGAGCAGCCAGCCGAGGGTTAGTCTATGAATAGTTTCTGCCGTCCTGATTGAGGGCTGGACGGCAGATTTTGTAATTGGTGGTTCATTGGGTCGCGCTGGGACTGCCACAACACGGGGATAAATATGTCGCGCGCGCGCACTCATTTTCGAACAACCGCTTTGGCGGCTAGCATCGCTGTTTTTTCATCAAGCGTGCCCGCCTGGGGGCAATCCTCCGCCGCCGCCCCGACGCGAGAAGAAATACAGCGCGGTGTCATCGACGAAGCGCTGAAAGGTCAGGCCCAGCAACTGACGGTCGACGGGGACGTTGAGCGATCCGCCTGTCCGCTCGCCGGTCCCGAATTTTCCGATGTCCGGTTCACACTGCGGTCGGTCGATTTCACCGGACTGATTTCGGTTGACCCGGCATCGCTAAGTTCATCCTATGCAGATTATGTCGATCAGGAAGTGCCGGTTTCAGTCGTCTGCGATATCCGCGATCGGGCTGCGACCATATTGCGCAGCGGTGGCTATCTGGCGGCCGTTCAGGTGCCCCCGCAGACCATTGATCAGGGCATTGTTCGCTTTGATGTCCTGATGGCCCGGATGACGGCGGTGCAGGTCAGGGGCGATGCCGGCGCATCCGAAGGATTATTGCAGAAATATATCGAAAAGCTGGCCGCGCAACCGGTTTTCAACATCAACACAGCGGACCGCTATCTGCTGCTCGCCCGTGACATTCCGGGACTGGATGTCCGGCTTTCACTCCGGCCGGTGTCAACCGAATCCGGAGGCCAGCCCGGGGAGGTGGTTGGCGAGTTTAATGTGATCCGCACCCCGGTCTATGCCGACATCAATATCCAGAATTTCGGGTCTGAGGCGGTTGGCCGCTTCGGCGGTCTCGCACGGATCCGGTTCAATGGAATCACCGGAATGGGTGATGAGACCGTGATCAGCGGCTATTCCACTGCCGATTTCAAGGAACAGCAGGTCTTGCAAGCCAACCATGAATTTCGGGTGGGCGGCGAAGGGCTCAAATTCGGGGGGGATTTCACTTATGCGTGGACCAGACCGGAACTTCCGGGTGGGATCGACATCCGGTCGGAAACGCTGGTGGCAAGCGCTTACGCAACCTACCCCTTCGTTCGCAAACAAACGCACAATATTTTCGGTACGGTGGGGCTCGACTATATCGACCAGCGCACCGACATATTGGGCACCCGCACCAATGAGGACCGGCTCAGCATTGCTTTCGCGCGGCTCGACTTCAACCAGATAGAAGCGGGCAGCATTTCCGGGCGTGGTGGCTATTCTGCCTTCGAACCCAAATGGGGCATGGGCGGCTCGCTGGAAATCCGGCAAGGTCTCGATATTCTGGGCGCCAGCCAGGGATGCGGACCGGCCTTCGTCAACTGCATCGGCCAGACCATCTTGCCTACCCGCGCCGATGGAGATCCGACTGCCTTTGTCATCAGGGGACAGGCAAAGATTGATTTTCGTCCCACTCCCCTGCTCGCATTCACGCTGAAGCCGCGACTGCAATATTCTCCCGATGCCTTGTTTTCCTACGAAGAAATTTCCGGTGGCAATTATACCACGGGCCGCGGCCATGATCCCGGAACGATCATCGGCGATAGCGGCTATGGTCTGCAGACAGAGATCAGTTACGGGTCGCTGCAACCGCAGTCCCCTCAGGATATCGCAGTCCAGCCCTATCTGTTCTTCGACATGATGGGCGTCTGGAACAAGAATATACCAGGTGACCCCCAGAAACTTTATTCCGCAGGCGGTGGCTTGCGAGCGACCATTGGCCAACAGGCAAGCCTGGATGTGATGGCCGTGGTGCCGCTGAAACGCGCCGGCTTCCAGGTCCGCCGGGACAGTGCCCGGGCGCTGCTGACGCTGACGGTCCAGCTTGCCCCATGGAGGCGCAGATGAGCCGACTATTTTTTTACCAGACGATGTTTCAATCGGGGACAGGCCAATGACTAGCAGAGCACAAAATATCCAGCACAAATCCGGATCGGGACGTTCCAGAAAAATGCGTTGGCTAGCCGGTGGTTCAGTGGCGGCGGCGGCTTTTCTGCTCGCGACTGCACCCCAGGTAGCGCAGGCCCAATCGCTATTGCGCGTCCCCGGCATGATGATGGAGAACGCGCCGCACGGTAAAAATGTCAACATCACGCGGCCAGAAATGGCACAAAACCAATCGCACAATCGCGCGCCTGATTTCAGAGCCAACGACATCAGGATCTCGTCGCCGCTGAACCCGCTGCCGACAAATAACATCCGGATTTCTGCCCCGATTTCCTCGCTACCGGTCAATGATGTAAGAATCTCAACGGCATTGAATCCGTCCAGTGTCCAGGACATCAGGATCAGTGCGCCGGCGGCACTGGCCGCAGCGCAGCAGCCACAGATGAGAGCCGATGATTTCAACCCGCGGGACGTGCGGATTTCTTCCCCGATGAATCCGCTGCCGGAAAACAATGTTGGGATTTCTGCGCCGATCACCTCCCTACCGGTCAATGACGTCAGGATTTCTGCACCTGCTCAGCTGGGCCTGGAGAATATTCAGATCAACACGCCGGTGACGCTGTCCGATGCCTATCAACCGCAAGTTCCGGCCGGGATGACGGCCATCAATCAAGCACAGGATGTTGACGACCGGATCTCCCTCACTCGGGCCTTTCAGGCGAACCCGACTTTTGCATCAGCATTTGCCACAATTTCACGATCACCCGATAGCGATGTGCTAACCGTAACTGGGTCGGAAACATTCATCAACTGGTCGCCGCTCGATACGGCGAATGGCGACCAGTTGATCAACATCCTGCCAGGCGGCACATCCTTGACATTTGTCGGACCGGATTCGGGTTATACGGTCTTGAACCGGATTTTGCCGACCGGCACTACCGTTTCCGGCGATCCCCGCGGGATTGCCTTTGGCGGCAATGTCACTAGCCGACTGGGCTCCAGTGATGGATCCATTGGTGGCAATATCTGGTTTTACAGCCCCGGCGGGATCGTGATCGGAGCAGGATCGACCTTTGATGTCGGCGGACTGGTGCTCACCTCTAACGATATCGACACGACCGGCGGCTTGTTCGGTGCTGGCGGCGAAATTAGATTCAACGGCGTTGCCGATAGCCTGTCATCAGTCACGATCGAAAACGGTGCGACGATCAACGCTCTGAACAATGGCAGCAGCTATGTCGCCATGGTGGCACCGCGTGTCGTTCAGGGTGGCACCGTGAC
>NZ_JBGTDD010000002.1:0-14511 GCF_041748495.1 Parasphingorhabdus sp. | reverse complement strand
CGCGGGCGCGCATGCACCGGATGAATATTATGTCATCGAATCGACCAACCCGAAAGTCGCCGGCCTGGTCGACGCCACCATGGGCTATGCCGACTTTCTCTACCAGCTGGCGGCGATCAGCTGACCGGCTCTCCCGTTGGTCCTGAGCTTGTCGAAAGGCGCTTCTCCATAAAGCTGGGTCCGGGCCATTTTTGGCGTCATTAGACCGAGGAATTCGGGAATTAGGAATGTCCCACTCGTCAGCTTAATTTCAGTCTACCTAACTTTAAGCTATTGGATTTAATTATATATCCAATGACATTTCCACCCGAAACATCGACGCATGGTTCGTCAATCTCATCGACGAATGATTTTTCTATGCCTCCATAGATTTCAATGTAATCTGCTGGCGGTTGGGTGCCGAAGCTTCTTTCCAATTGACGGAACTCATCCATTGCGATCTTACCGTAAAACGGAAAAACCGGGAAACGCTTGTCCTCTAGCTTGCAGTCGAAAACATTGATGTATGGATAGACGTTCGATCGGATCAAGTTTCTTGCATCGTCCGTGCGAATACTTACTTGAACAACTTGATCATACTCTTGGTATAAATTGTCGCTATCCTCAAATATAAGACTTTCAAAAATATGAGCGTCTCTTATTTCGATATCTGTTGAGACAAGTCCGCACGCTGAGGTGAAAAGTAGCACGAAAATCAAATAAAATTTTCTCATTACAGAACCTTAGATTGCACTATATGTGAGCTGCCTTTGTAGCGCTTCAAACTTCGATGAACTGGATATTTTCTCAGGCTTCTGCAGTATACGTCGAAAGTGAATTACGGAACTACGGTGTCAGGAACTACGGGGAAGTTGCACTTTTTTCCAGGAAATGATGAATTTCGGCTAGGAAAAAAGTGCATTGTCGCCATAATTTGTTGCAGCGTATCTGTGAATTATCGGTTCAGATAAGGAGTTTGAGTCAATGAAAGCAGCGATTGCAGAAACCATCTCTTCGCGCAGCCTTGTCCGTGCAGGCCTTGGCGCGCTCTGTTTGCTGTCGATTTCCTCGGCGGCAAAGGCGGATCAAGGCGCGATTTCCGAAAACATGCGAGCGATAGCCGACCGGCAGGTCTATGCGATCCTTGCCAATGTACGTGCCAGTTCGCGTTTTCAGCTGACCGAGGTTGAGGCGCGACAAATTGCCGATGTCATGCTCGCCGACGGAAAGCTGGATGCCCATGAAATCGACCTGATCGACGAGCTCAGTTCCTCTTCGGTGCGCGCGATCCAGATTTCACCGGGCGGGGGCGGTGATGATCCGGTGGTTCTGGGCACCCAGAGCGGGCCTGCCAAGCGTGTTTTCGACTCGCTGATGACCGATTATCTCGACAAATTCTACGATGCCGGTGGTCCCGCAAAAGGGTGGGAGTCGCTGGTGCGCTATTCGCTGACTTCCGAAACGGCTTACAAACGGTCCCAAAATTTTCTGGCGCCCAAGGCCCTGGCCGCAGGCAAGCAGAGCAATATTGCCAATGCCTATAAGCCGATCCGTGAGCACATAAGTGGCCTGTTTGCGCGCAACAACCAGCTTCCCAAGGATGAGCCCAAGTTGAACGACCGCGGTCGCTGGTTGATCCATGTCAGCGTCAAGATGGCGGATATGGACATGTCCGACCAGTTGCCGGATTATCTGTACAGCTGGATCAGGCCCGGCGGTAAGTTTTAGCCTGGCCGCGCAAACCTCCCAGCAATTCCAGTAGCTTCCAACGCCCGATTGTGCGACGCTCCCCCATCTTGAAAAACCCGGAACCCGCCCCCCTGCAGCTGACCCTCCCCAACCGCCTGTCCTACGGCCTCGGCGGGGCCGTCTATGCGGTCAAGGAAGCGGCGTTCATCATGTTCGTACTGCTGCTCTACACGCAGGTGCTGGGGCTGAGCGGGACGGCGACCGGCATCGTGCTGTCGCTCAGCCTGCTGTGGGACGCAGTGTCCGACCCGATGGTCGGCAGCTGGTCCGACCGCTACCAGAGCCGCTGGGGTCGGCGGCATCCGTTCATGATCTACAGCACCGTGCCGCTGGGCCTTGGCTTCATCGCGCTGTTCGCGCCGCCGGAATTCGTGCTGGACAGCCAGCTGTGGCTGGCCGGATGGCTGCTCGCCTGTTCGATATGGATCCGCACCGCGCTGACCTTTTTCTCGATCCCGCATTATACTTTGGTCGCGGAAATCACCCAGGATTATCACGACCGTAGCGCCCTGATGGGGCAGCGCACCGCCTTCCTGTTTCTGACGACGCTGCTGCTGCCGTCGACCTGTCTCTATTTCCTGTTCGACGAAGGCGCAGGCGGCGATGGCCGCTTTGTCGCCGCCAATTACGTCACCTATGGCTGGCTGTCGGCGCTGATCGTGTGGATCACCGCGACGGCGTGCATCGCCGGGACCTGGAAATTCATCGGCCATACCCAGATCGATCCGCGGCGCGCGCCGTCGACGCCGGGATTTTCAGGATTGTGGAGCGATTTCCTGTCCACCTTCCGCAACCGCAATTTCCGCAATGTGCTCGGCTATGACCTGGGGGCGACCGCCTCTTATGGCATCACGGTCGCGCTCAACATCATCTTCTGGACCTATTTCTGGGAACTGGAGGCGACCGAGACGGGCCTGGTGCTGGGCCTTTCGGTGCTGATTGCGGTGCCGATCGCGATCGTGTTCCTGAAGACGGTCGGCCGGCGGATGCCCAAGCATGATATCATCAAATGGGCGGTGGTGGTGATGCTGCTCGATCTGTCCTGGCCTTATCTGCTGCGCTGGTTCGACCTGATTCCCGGCAATGGCGATCCGGTGATATTCGCGATCCTGGTCATCCAGAACGCGATATTCATGAGCTTCTTCATCCTGCGGATCGTCGCGGTCACCTCGCTGACCGCCGATCTGACCGACGAGCATGAGGCCGACACCGGTCTCCGGCAGGAAGGCGGATTCTATTCCGTATTGCAGTTCACCTCCAAGATGGGCGGCGCTGTCGGGCCGCTCTACGGCGGCTTCGCGCTCGACCTGGTCGGTCTGCAGGAGGGCATGCGGCCGGGGGCGGTGGACCAGTCGGCGCTGGATGCGCTGGTCTGGATTGGCGCCGCCGGTATCGTCCCGCTGATGCTGATGGCCTTGTTCTTCACCTTCCGCTTCTCGATGACCGAGCAACGGCTGCTGCAAATCCAGGCCCTGATCGCCCGGCGGCGACGGGGGGAATAGAAAGGGGGCCAGAAGGCCCCCTTTCAATAATGCTGGCTGCGTCAGCCTATTTGCTGGTGCCGTCCTTGCCGCCCTTGGCCGCATCGGCGCTTTCGCCCGGTACCGGGAAGCCGCGCTTCTTGAGGATATATTTGACCTCCGGATCGCGGCCACGGAATTCGCGATAGGCTTCCTTGCGGTCGGTCTCGTTGCCGGTCGACAGCAGGATCTTGCGGAAACGCTCGGCGGTGTCCTTGTCCCACACGCTGCCGGATTCCTCGAACGCGGCCCAGGTGTCGGCATCCATCGTTTCCGACCAGAGATAGCTGTAATAGCCGGCCGAATAAGCGTCGGACGAGAACAGATGGTTGAACTGCGGCAGGCGGTGCCGCATCACGATTTCCTTCGGCATGCCGATTTCGGTCAGCGTCTCGCGCTCGAAAGCGTCGGGATCGGTCACCGGTTCGGCGCGGTTGTGCAGCTTCATGTCGACGATCGCGCTGGACAGATATTCCACCGTCGAGAAACCCTCGTTGAAGGTCTGGGATGCCTGGATCTTGTCGACCAGTTCCTTCGGGATCGGCTCACCGGTCTTGTAGTGGAGAGCGTAGGTCGACAGGATATAAGGCGTCATCAGCCAGTTTTCGTTCACCTGACTCGGATATTCGACGAAATCGCGCGGCGTGCCGCCAAGCCCCGGATAGGTGATGTCATAGTTCAGATAATGCAGCGCATGGCCGAATTCGTGGAACAGGGTCGTCGCATCGTCAAGGCTGATCAGCGTCGGTTCGCCGTCGCCGCCCTTTACGAAATTATTGTTGTTCGAGGTCGCGACATAATTGTTGTTCCCGCCCAGCTCATATTTGTTCTTGTAGGTGGTCATCCACGCGCCCGAGCGCTTGCCGTTGCGGGCATAATTGTCGAAATATTGCACGCCGATGACCTCGTCACCGCGCTTGACCTCGAAGGTGCGCACGTCCGGATCGAAAACCGGGATGGTGCCGGTGGTTTCGGTGAAGGTCATGCCATAGAGCTTGCCGGCCGCGTCGAACAGCGCGTCCATCATCTTGTCGAGCTGGAAATAGGGTTTGATCTCGGCGGAATCGAGATCATATTTCGCCTTGCGGACCTTTTCCGCATAATAGCGGTAATCCCAGGGTTCGATGGTGATATCGGCGCCTTCGCTATCGGCAATGGCCTGCATGTCGGCGACTTCTTCGCTGACCCGCGCGACGGCGGCTGGCCAGACCTGCATCATCAGGTCCATCGCGGCATCCGGCTCCTTCGCCATCGTGTCGGCCATCCGGTAATGGGCGTGGGTCTCAAAGCCGAGCAGCTTGGCGCGATCCGCCCGCAATTTCAGGATCTTGGCGATGGTCGCATTGGTGTCATTGTCGCCGCCATTGTCGCCGCGGTTGATATAGGCGGTATAGACTTTTTCCCGCAGGTCGCGCCGCGTGCTGTTCTCGAGAAACGGCTGCATGACCGAGCGGGTGTTTTTCAGCGCCCAGCCGGTCTTGTCCTGCTCTTGGGCGGCCTCTTTCAGCGAGGCGACAAAGCTGTCCGGCAGTCCGGCCAGATCGGCTTCGTCGGTCAGGAAGATGAAGCTTTCCTCATCGGCCAGCACCTTGTTGGAAAAGTCGTTAAACGCTTTCGACAATTCGGTATTATAGGCAATCAGCTGCTGCTTGTCAGTGTCGCCGAGCAGCGCGCCATCGCGGACCAATTGTTCGTAATTGCGCTCGACCAGACGGGTTTGCTGGGCGTCCAGTCCGGCGGATTGCCGATTGTCATAGACCGCCTTGGTCTTGGCCAGCAATTTGGGGTCGAGAGTCAATTGATCGAAGAAGGCCGACACTTTCGGCAGCCATTCGCCCTGGATCTTGCGAACCTCGTCGTTGGACAGATTGCTGCTGTGCACACCCCAGATCGAAAAGAGATTATTGGCTTCATTGCCGACCAGTTCCATCGGCACGGTGAAATTTTCAAAGGTCGCGGGTGCCGGATTGTCGCGGATCGCGTTCACTTCGGCCTGGATCTTGTCCATGGTCGCCTGAAAGGCGGCCGGGAAATCGGAGACCTTGACTTCATCCCATGGCGGCACGCCGTCATAGGGTCCGGTCCAGGGTTGCAGAATGCTGTTCCCCGCCGCATCGGCTGGTGCCGCCTGCGTCGCGCTCATCCTGTTCAATTCTGCTGTGGTCATTTTATTGTCCTGTTGAGCGGCCAGAGCGGGGGTCGCGGTCGCGCCAATCAGTGCGGCACTGGAAACGCCCAGAAAAAACCTGCGGGTGGAAATGGTGAATCGCATCTTTATCTCTCCAAATATCGAACCGCTGCAGCGGATCGCAAAAAAACGCCGGAAGCGCAGTTGGGGATCATCTACCCAATGCCGAGCGGAAACGCAAAAAAGGTTGCGCTGGAAATCATCTATTAGACGAACAACAATTTCCTGTCGATGAACGACTTGGCAAAGAGAGCGGCTATTCCGGTCGCTCGGCCAGCAGCGCCCGGACCAGGGGCTGCAGATTCTCGTCATAGCGGGCCAGCATGACATGGTCTTCGGCATTCTCGAAATGGCTGACCAGCTGGCGGCCGTTCCAATAATGCAGGGCGATGGCTGGCGGGTCGGCGACAATCATATTGCGGCCATCGGGTCGGTCGGGATCGATCGGACTGAGGTCCAGCGCCACTTGCGGCGCGGTCGAGGCGCAAACCGCCAGGCTGATGTCGCCCCACCAGGTGGAAATATTGCGGTGCAAATGACCGGTGATCATGCCCTTGACCTGGGCATGGCCGGTGACCGCGTCGGCCAGCCGCCCGACCCAGGGTTCGTCGGGATGGGTGTTCATCCACTCGATGCCGCTTTCGACTGGCGGATGGTGCAGGATCAGGATTGTCGGCTTGTCGCGGTTTTCCGCAAGTCTGGCGCTGAGCCAAGCGGCCCGTCGGTCGCAAAAGGCACCGCCGTGCCGGCCTTCTTCCAGCGTGTCGAGAATCAGCAGCCGCAGGGCCGGCGTGTCGACCTCATATTGAACAAAGCCGTCCGCCGTCGGAACATCGGGAAATTGTTTGCGGAACGGCGCGCGCAAATCATGATTGCCCATGCACATATGGACCGGGAAGGGCACGACCGACAGAGCATTTTCGAGCCGACGATAGCTTTCCTGGTCGCCGCGATCGACGAGATCGCCGGTGGCCAGCAACAGATCGGGCTGCGGATGCATGGCGCAAATCGCCTTGATCGCCTGATCAAGCCGCTTGCGGTTGAATTCTGCCGGATTATCAGGGTCGAAGCCCAGATGTATATCGGTGATCTGCGCCATCAACATGGACGCCCTCCCTTTGGCCCATTAGCGCTATTGACGAACAATCTGCTTGCCCGGTCGTTTCTGTTTGTCTTTCTGTTCTTCCCTGATCAGCCAGGGCGCGCCATCATCGGCGTGATAGTCATGGCACATGGCGCATGACGATGGCACGTCGGCGGTCTTCTGAAACTCTCCGCCATGACATTCGCGGCAGGTCTTGATCCCCGGCAATAGCAGATCTTCGGCAAGCTTGGATGTCTTCGCATTGTGACAGCTGCTGCATGTTTCGTCATTATGCGCTTCATGGCTGAACCAGCCCTTTTGCATATAGCGGTCGGTCTGGGTCACCGGCTTGATGCCATAATCCACCCGGCCGCGAGCGGTGGGCGGGGTGATCCCGTGGCAGTCGTAACAGGCGCCACCGCGCGAGAAGACCTGGCTGATCGCCAGATTGGCCCGGCTGGGGCGGAACTGGACGGCGCGGGCATAGTCGCTGGCGACGCGGGCTTCGTTGCTGTCACCCGGACGGCGGCGCTGCATCCCGCCAAGATTGATCGGGCGGGTCGGACGAGTGGAACGATAATAAGCGCGGAGATCCGCCTGGACCATTTCCGGCTCGCCATGCCGCAGGGTTCGGACAGTGCCGCCGATCTCGTCAAAGGCGAGACTGTGGCACATGCTGCAATCCTCCTTCATGTCGACCGGTTCAAAGCGCACACCCTTGGGATCGGGGGTATGACAATCCTTGCATTCGAGAGATTCGCCAAAACCATATTTCGATGACAGCCGCCGCCCCATTTGGGCGACGCCGCCGGTGCGCGACAGATGCACGTCATGGGGGAATTTGAGACCATTATTCTCGGTCGGTTTGCGGTCGAGCGAAATCCGCCGGCGCAGCGGGTTCTCGCCGCCCGGGGTTACCAGCACGGCGGGCCGGAACTGCGGATGGGCGAGCCCGAAATCCGACGCATTTTCCAGTTTGGTATCAGTCAACCGTCCATCCATCCCGTCATGACAATCCGCGCAGAATTGTTGCGCTGTCGGTTCCATAGCACCACTGCCCTCATGCTCGGTGTGACATTCGACACACCTGCCCGGTGGTTTGTTGAAAGCAGTGGCAAAGGCGGCGCCAATTTTCTCCAGTCCCTCCGGTCCACCGCGCGCGGTCAGCAGCCGCGGCTTTGCCGCATGGTCATGCGCATCATCCTCATGACAGGTGAGGCAGGTCTTGTCGGTGACGGTGACAAAGGCGTCGACATGGCAGGCCTGGCAATCTTTCTTGAGCGCATGATGGGCGCTGCTCAATGCACCCGACGACCACATGGTGTCGGCGTGGAACTGGTCGGGCCGTTCCTCGACGCCGCGCCAGGTCGCCCAGGTATAGACCGGCCAGACGAGGAAGGCAGCCAGCACCAGCGCGATAAAGCCCCAGGCGCTGGTCCGCTTGCCGGGCAGCAGTCCCTTGAGCGTGTATAAGGTCGTCTCGCTCCGCGTCTCCGCCGAATCGGACAGGGCCTCGACCCGCTTGACGGTGAGGACGACATCCCCGCCTTCTTCGCTGACGGTGATGACATGGCCGCCGAAACCCAGTTCCGCGCCAACCGCCGGATTGACAGTGACCGAAATCCGCGCTTTGCCGTCCAGCGTGAAATTCTGGCCCGACGTGCTTTCGACGATGATCTGTCCATCGTCGCGCTTGCGGATCGTGGCATGGTCCGGATTGACCGCAAGGTCGGGCAGATGGATGGCATTGGCGGTGCTGCGGCCAATGCCGATCTCCTCTGCAGCAAAGGGGTTGGACCGGATAATTTCCCGGCCATCGGCGGTGGTGGCAATCTGGCGAACAATGAAGGTCATGCTGGGCTCTCCATCCTACCAGTAGAAAAACACGCTGATGATATGCGCGGTGAGCGAGGCGATCAGCGCGAACGTCATCGGCACATGGATGAACAGCCAGACCTGCAGCATCGCCTTGAGCTTCAGATGGCGGCGGACGCGGGCCAGCGTGGCTTCCTTTTTCTCGAGCAGGGCATCGACCTTGTCGAGCGGATCATCGCCACCCATTTTCGGCTGATAGGCGCGCTCGCGGCGCAGATCCGCCTGCGCCTGCCGAGTAGCGCAATCCGGATATCTGCCGGAAATCCGCTGGAAAAAACCGCCGCCGAACGGATCCTGCTCCAGCGATAGCAGCACCAGACCGGCATGTTCCGCCGACAGCGGCTGCGCCGCTTCGTGCAGCTGCCGGTCGAGCGAGCGGAGATTTTCTAGCATCTCCGTCTCGGTCATCTCGTCGCGATTGTCGGACAGCGCCTTCGGGATGGTCGCGTAGAAATAAATCCCGACGATGCCCGAAATGATCACGATCATCATGAACACATAGGCGGCGGTGTGGATATTCCAGCCTAGCTGAAATCCGGTGTGCAGCGTGCCGATGACGATCAGGCTCAGCCCGAGATAGATATGCGCCGATGTCCACGCCTTCAGCGACCACTGGCCCGGCGTCATCGCCCGCTTGCGCACTCCCAGCATGGTCAGCCAGAGGATCAGCAGCGCACCGATGGTGCCCAGTGTATAGCCATACCAGCTGCCGCCATTGTGGCGCGGCGACACGTCGATGAAAATATAGCTGACGACGCAGATCAGCATGATCGCCGATGAAACCTTCAGCCAGCGATACCCCGCATGCTTGAGGAAACCATCGTGCATCGCAACTTTCTTGCGGCCGGGCTGGGAAGGAATGGCATTGCTGGCCATTAGACGCGCCCTCCCGTCTGGATGTGTCCGGCTTTGGCAAGCGTTCGTGCTGAGTTGTCCGCCGTTCGTGCTGAGCTTGTCGAAGCACAGCAGGCGCATGATCGCGGTCCTTTGGCAAGCTCGGGATGACCGGGTTGGAGGGAAAGGGACAGGCTCATAGCTCCTCCCCTTCGAGCTTGGCGACGGTCAGAAATTCTTCCGGTGCCACGCGGATCGCCGCGCCGGTCGGACAGGCGCGCACGCAGGCCGGTCCGCCCTTGATCCCGGCGCACATGTCGCATTTGATCGCCTTCTTGGGTTTTTCCACAGCCGGGTCGCTATGTTTTTTGGCCCATTGCTTGTCGGGCTCCCCCGGTCCCGGCCCGGCGCCAAAGAACAGCCAGCTGAGCAGCCCCGGTTTCTTCGGCGGCACCTTGTCCATGCGGATCACGCCATAGGGGCAGTAGCGCTGGCAATTGCCGCAGCCGATGCAGCTGTCATCGATGTACACTTCGCCGTCGGGACCACGATGGATCGCATCCGGCGGGCAGTCGGACATGCAATGCGGATGCTCGCAGTGGCGGCAGCTGGTCGGCACGTGCAGATGGGCATAGGTCCGCCCGGCCTCGCGATCGAGACGCGACAGGCCTTCATGGCTGTCGGCGCAGGCCTTTTCGCAATTGTCGCACCCGACGCACAGATTCTCGTCGATCAACAGCACGTCGGTGGCCTCGCCAATGCCATTGTCGACGAGGAAATTGGCGATCCCCGAATACATGTCGACCACGCCCGAAAAACTGTCCTTTTTCGCCTCGACAAAGGCGTTGATATCCTGCCGTGCGGCCATTTCCTTTTTGGCCTTGCGCATCAGGTCCGGATGGGCGTCGAGCACCTTCTTGAACGCATCGCCGTTGATCTTGATGACTTCCGACTTGATCGCCGCCTTCACCGTCGCGGTGCGATAACCGCCCGCGATCAGTGTCATTTCGCCGACATAGGAACCGGCCGGCAGATAGGACAGAAACACCGGCTTGCCGCCGATCTGCTTCTCGACCACCATCGATCCGACCCGGATGACGTAAATGTCATTGCCCTCGCCGCCTTCCTCGATAATCGCTTCCCCGGCCCGGACATTGATGATCTCGCTGGTCTCGACGACTTCGGCAATATCCTCCTTGGTCAGGCCCGAGCCGAACATCTGCAGCAATTGCCGTTCCGTGGAAATCTGGGTGATCCGGCGTTTGGCCGCTGGCACGGAGGCTTGCAGCTTCAGTGCCGCCGTGCGGGAAATCTCGACCACGATGACCTCTTCGGCCGCCTTGATCGTCGCACCGCGCCGCCGTCCGGAAATCAGGCCGACCTCGCCAAAGATCGACCCCTGCTCGATCGGCACCGTCATCGAGGGATCGTCCGGATTGATTTCGACCGCGACCGAACCCTCGGCGATGGCAAAAAGCGAACTCCCCGGATCGTTTCGCTCGAAGATCACCTCGCCCCGGCGATAGATTTGCGGCTCGCTGTCGAGCATGAATTCGCGCATCTGGAGCGGCGACAGATCGTTGAGAATGGTGACATTGGACCGGAAAAATTCCAGCCATTCGTCGACCGACCGGCCTCGCGGCAAATCGCCGAACTTGGCTTCGAGTATCGGTTCGTCGGCGGGCTTGAGTTCGGTATTGCCATTGATGAACTCGATCACATCATAGCCCTGATTCATGCAGTGCTTGATCAGCGGATAGCCGGCGAGCGCGCCGATGACGTAAATGCCCTCCTTGGTGCTTTCGAAGGCGGGGGACAATTTCGGATAGGCCTCGCGGTCTTCGCTGGTGAATTCGATCCCGCATTCCTCGACGAACTTGCGCGGCGGCGCGCTGCCCATGCGGGCGATGATCCGGTCGCATTTGATCGCTTCCTGACCGTCGCGGGTTTCCAGCACCAGTTCGCCGTCTTTTACCTCGGCCGGGGTCGTTTCGTTGCGAATGATCACCTTGCCCTGCTCGCCCGCTTCCATCAGCAGCTTGACATTGGCCTTCTTGGCGCGGGCGAAATCCGCCGAGCGGTTGAGGATGGTCACGACATTATTCTGCGCCGAATCGGCGGCGAGGCCCAGGGCATTCTCGATACCCGCATCGCCCGACCCGATCACCGTGATATGCTCGTCATAATATTCGCCGGGGTCGTCGAGCTGATATTGCACCAGCTTGTTATCACCGCCGGGACAGCGCAGCAGATTGGGATTGCCCTGCGTCCCGATCGCCATCACGATGGTTTCGGCCTGCACCGACTCGCCATTTTTCAGACTGATGGTGAAATTGCCTTGCTCACCCTCGATCTTCACCGGCTCGGCATTATACATGACATTGACGCCGTGACCGGCGGTCTGTTCGTCCCAGGTGCCGAGAATCGCCTCGCGCTTGCCCGCGTCAAAATCCATGTCCGAACGCAGCACCAGCTGGCTCGGCGTCGCCATGACATGCTTGCCCTTCTGATATTTGTAGATGGTGTCGGACAGATGGTCGGTTTTCTCGAGCAATATATGCTTGAGCTTCAACTGCGCCGCACGGCCAGCGGCGCTCATGCCCGCTGGTCCGGACCCGATAATGACCACTCGAAACTTGTCCGCCACGCGCTCGCTTCCCCCCTTGCTTCCCCGACCAACGCACCCTCATACGTTTTGCAGACCCGGTTCAGCTATTATTCCGGTTGTAGCGCGACCCAAAAGATTGAACTTTGGCAGTATCTTATCAAAAAGCTTCTCCATTGCCAGTGCAAAATATCACCATCATCTCGGCGCTTGTCAGCTAGCGCGAGGCTCCGTATCTCTGTTCGGGACTATCGCGACAGAAATCAGCTCGGGGATCGACCATGGCCAAATCAGCTTCTTCGATAAATATCAGCCGTATCGCGCTGATAATCGCGGCTTTACTCGCACTGGCTGCGGTAGCGGTCGCGGTGTACCGTAGCTTCAGCGGCGATTCTGCTGCGGCTCCGTCGGTTGCCGAAGCCAGCCCCGAAACGGCCCCTTCCGTCGATGAAGTCATCGCCGGTCTGGAAAAAAAGCTGCAGGAAAACCCCGACGATGCCGAAAGCTGGCGGATGCTGGGGTGGAGCTATTTTGAAACCGGCAAGTTCGCCGAATCGGCCACGGCGATGAAGCGGGCGACCACGCTCGACCCCGACAATCCGGAATATTGGTCGATGCTGGGCGAGGCGCTGGTGATGGCGAGCGACGGCCAGCAGGTCCCGCCCGACGCTGCCGATGCCTTCCGCAACGCGCTGGAACAGGACGCGAAAGATCCCCGCGCGCGCTATTTCCTCGCGGTGCAGAAAGACATATCCGGCGACCATCAAGGCGCGATCAACGACTGGTTCGCTTTGCTCGAGGACACGCCCGCCGACGCGCCTTATGCCGCCGACATTCGCCGGGTGATCGGCCAGGTCGCGGAAAATGAGGGCATTGATGTCGCCGCCCGCCTCGCCAGGGCCGCACCCGCAGCGCCCACCGGCGGCATCTCCACCGATGGCCCCACGGTCGCCACCGCTGCCATTCCCGGACCCAGCCGCCAGCAGATGCAGGAAGCCGCCGCCCTGCCCGCCGGCCAGCAGGAAGCGATGATCGCCAATATGGTCGACGGCCTCGACCAGCGCCTGCAGGCCAACCCCAATGACGCCAACGGCTGGATCATGCTGATCCGCAGCCGCATGCAACTGGGCCAGACGGTCCAGGCGAAACAGGCGCGGGATCGCGGACTGGCTGCCTTCAAGAATGATGGGGCAGAGGCGAAGCGGATTAGAGAAGCGGCGGCGGCACTGGGGGTTTGATCGCGGGGAATGGCGCTATTTGCGTAAACCTGGCTTCGCATTCGGAGCAATAGCGGAAGCTGGCCTCTAGCCATCGCGCACATAATTTCACAACAAAGATCATCCAGAAAAACACAGGTATTGACCAATTTCGTTATTTCTGTAATTACAGAAATAACGAAAGGACGACTCGCAATGGGCGTTGAGAAATATCCGGAAGCAATGGAGTTCATTCTTCACTGGGGAGAAATGGGGACGCATTGGGGGGCCAATCGTTCGGTCGCCCAGGTTCATGCGCTGCTCTATCTCAGCAACCAGCCGCTCGACGCAGAGAGGATTTGCGAAGCTCTCGGGCTGGCAAGATCGAACGTGTCTAACGCTCTCAAGGATCTCCAAGGTTATGGGGTTGTCAGACGGACCCATGTTCCGGGTGACCGCCGCGATCATTTTGTTGCGGAAACGGATTTGTGGGATATGTTCATGGCGATTAGCGCTGAACGAAAACGGCGCGAGATTGACCCGATTATCTCAAAACTCGCCGAGCTGGAGCAGCGTCTTGCAGAGAGCAACGACTTACCCAGCCATATACGGGAGCGCATTGGTCGAATGCATGAATTTATCGGTACCTTGACCAACTGGTATGAGCAAGTGCGTGGATTGAAGAAAAGCACTTTGATTGCGTTGATGAAGCTTGGGAGCAAAGTCGCTCGTTTCATTCCTAGCTCTAACAAAAACAACAGCGAATAAGATTGGGGAAAGACACATGCCGCCCGCGCAGATTCACATTTAGCTATTTCTTAAATTTCAGAAAAAACAGAAATTATAAAATCGACTCGAAAGGAATTTGAAATGACCATCATTGCTTATAGCCTGTATCTTCTCATCGCGATCAGCATGACCATCTGGGTTGCATTCACGCTATCCACCAATGGAAAAATCTATCTGATCCGCTGCTTTGGACATGATGATGAACTCGCTACGTCAATCAACCATTTGCTCGTCGTAGGCTTTTATCTCGTAAATTTTGGATTTATCGCTCTCGCACTCAGTGCTGCAGGCACCGCCGAAAATATTGTGGAAGTTATGCGCTTTTTAGGTTGGTATGTCGGCATTGCCACCCTCGTATTGGGTGCGATGCATTTTTTCAATATGACGTTGATCAGCCGCCACGGGCGCAAGGTTGCAGACTGGGTCCACGAACAAGCAACCCCGCAATAACGGGACTGACACGCAGAATAGTGCAAGATTTTCTCCTAGTCCCGCTGGAGGCGCTCCGGCGGGGCTTTTGCGTGGATCCGCTGCGCTGACAGGATCAGCCTACCGAAACAGCGGCTCCCCGAAACTCCGCAATTTCCGGCTGTGCAACGTCCCCGCATCGGCCTCTTTTGCCAGCAGCTCGATCGCGCGCAGGCCGATCGCCAGATGCTGGCCGACCCGCTCCTGATAGAAGGCATCGGCCA
>NZ_JBGTDD010000001.1:0-23176 GCF_041748495.1 Parasphingorhabdus sp. | reverse complement strand
GTCGCGCCCGATGCCGAGATCGGCTGGTTCGACATGTATGACAAAGAGAAAATGGCCCGGATCATTTCCGCCGCGACCAATCTCAAATGGCTCAACAGCATCTATGCCGGGGTCGAACATTTTCCGCTCGAACAGCTCAAGGCTCAAGGCACGATTCTCACCAATGGCGCTGGCCTGAACAGCGCCCCGATTGCCGAATTTGCGATCATGATGATGCTCGACGCCGCCAAGCGCAGCGATATCATCCACGACAATCACCGCCAGCACAACTGGCTGGAAACGCCGCCCGGAACAACCGAGATTGATGACAGCAAGGCGCTGATCATCGGCTATGGCGGGATCGGTCAGCAGATCGCCAAAAAGCTCTCCGGCTTTGACGTTGAGGTGACCGCTGTCCGCCGCACCGCGACCGGAAAAGCCAACGTTATCGGGCTGGACGACTGGCGGGACCGGCTCGGGGAATTTGACTGGGTGTTCGTTTCCGCACCGGCAACGAGCGACACCAGACACATGTTTGGCGCGGATGAATTTGCCGCGATGAAATCCTCTGCCTGGCTGATCAATGTCGCACGCGGCACTCTGGTTGATCAGGACGCCTTGCTGACAGCCCTGAACAGCAAAGCCATCGGTGGCGCCGCGCTCGACGTCGCCGACCCCGAGCCATTGCCCTCCAATCATCCGCTTTGGGACGCACCCAATTGCATGATCACCATGCATTTGTCGGGCACGGCGCAAACCCGGATGTTCCAGCGCGCGGCTGTCCGCTTTGTCGAAAATCTGAAGCGTTACCGGAATGGCGACCCGATGATTGCCGTGGCCGATTTTGATCGTGGATATTGAGGGGGTGACACCTCGTTTATTTTAACTTATCAACTAAGAACATAGGGTATGGTGAGTCTCTTTCTAGAGGGGATTGAGAGTCATCGGGGTCGCTGCCATTTCTTTGCACAAGCACTGATCATCACGATCAGAGAGGGGGCCACATGACCAAAGCATCCGATCTATTTGTAGAATGTCTCGAAAATGAAGGCGTCGAATATATATTCGGCGTCCCGGGCGAAGAGAATCTCGACATGCTCGACAGCCTGTCCCGCTCCAAAAAAATCAAACTCATTCTGACCCGTCACGAACAGGGTGCCGGTTTCATGGCGGCCACTTATGGTCGGCATACCGGCAAGACCGGCGTCTGCATGGCGACCCTGGGACCCGGGGCGACCAATCTGGTGACCGCAGCTGCCTATGCGCAACTGGGCGGCATGCCGATCCTGATGGTGACCGGACAGAAGCCGATCAAGAAATCCAAACAGGGCCGGTTCCAGATTCTCGACGTCGTCGACATGATGGGCCCGATCACCAAATTCACCCATCAGCTGGCATCCGCCGACAATATTCCCAGCCGTGTCCGCGAAGCGATTCGTCTGGCCGAGGAAGAGAAGCCCGGCGCCACTCATATCGAATTCCCCGAGGACATTGCCGACGAGGAAACCGATTCGACCCCGATTGCGCCCAGCCTGACGCGGCGTCCGATTGCCGAAGCAAAGGCGGTGCGGGCAGCGACCAAGAAAATTGAAGGCGCCAAGTCACCGATCATTGTCGTCGGCGGCGGTGCCAACCGAACGACCACCGGACGCATGCTCACGCAATTCATCGAGAAGACCGGCATTCCGTTTGTCACGACCCAGCTGGGCAAGGGTGTGGTCGATGAAACGCACAAGGAGTTCATGGGCTGCGCGGCGCTGTCGGCCAATGATTTCGTCCACCGCGCGATCGAGTCGGCGGATCTGATCATCAACGTCGGTCATGATGTGATCGAAAAGCCGCCGTTCTTCATGGCGACGGGCAGCACCGAAGTCATTCACGTGTCGATGAACAGCGCGGAAGTCGATCCGGTCTATTTCCCGCAGATCGAAGTGATTGGCGATATCGGCAATGCGATCTGGCAGATGAAGGAAGATATCGTTCCGTCCGGCAGCTGGAATTTCGACGCGATGTACAAGGCGCGCAGAGCGGAAGAAGAGCATACCGATACAATGGACGACGATATGCGTTGCCCGATCTACCCGCCGCATCTGGTCAAGGTGATCCGCGACGCCATGCCTGCGGACGGCATCATCTGTCTCGACAATGGTGTCTACAAGATCTGGTTTGCCCGCAATTACAAGGCACGGCAGGCCAATACGGTTCTGCTCGACAATGCGCTGGCGACAATGGGCGCCGGCCTGCCCTCTGCCATGGCTTCGGCGATGGTTTATCCCAAACGCAAGGTCATGGCAATCTGCGGCGACGGCGGCTTCATGATGAACAGCCAGGAAATGGAAACCGCTGTCCGGCTGAAACTCAACATCACCGTGCTGGTGCTGAACGACAACAGCTATGGCATGATCCGCTGGAAACAGGCGAATATGGGCTTCAAGGACTGGGGGCTGACCTATGGCAATCCCGATTTCGTCAAATATGCAGAAGCTTATGGGGCCAACGGCTACCGGATCACCAGCGCCCAGAATCTGAAGGAAACAATCGACAAATGCCTGAACAGCGAAGGCGTTCATCTGATCGATTGTCCGGTCGACTATTCGGACAATGATCGCATTTTGAATCACGAGATCAAGGAACTCAGCGCGAAGGTGTGAGTGATAGCCTATGACCAAATTGAAAGACGTCTATCCGCTTTATCTCAACAATGAAGCGGTGCAGCCCAATACGGACCTGGAAGTCACCGACAAATATACCAATGAAGTCGCCTTCCGGACCGCGCTGGCTACGCCGGATGTTATCGAGGAGGCCATAGCCGGAGCGGTCGCCGCCGCTGAACCGATGGCGGCAATGGCCAGCTATCAACGCCAGAATGTGCTGCAACATTGCGTCGACCGGTTCAAGGAGCGGTTTGATGAACTGGCTTATTCGCTCTGCGTCGAAGCCGGCAAGCCGATCAAGGATGCCGAAGGCGAAACCACACGCCTGATCGATACGTTCCGGATTGCCGCCGAAGAGTCCGTCCGCAACTATGGCGAGGTCCAGCCGCTCGACATTTCTGCGCGCGCCGAAGGTTATATGGGCATGTGGAAACGGGTACCCATCGGTCCCTGCAGCTTCATTTCTCCGTTCAACTTCCCGCTCAATCTGGCCGCGCACAAGATTGCCCCGGCGATTGCCGTCGGATGCCCGTTCGTCATGAAACCGGCCAGCAAGACGCCGCTTGGCGCGATCATCATGGGCGAGATATTGGCAGAGACCGATCTGCCAAAAGGCGCCTTCTCGATTCTGCCCGCGAGTCGGGATGGCGCTGACCTGTTCACGGTTGATGAGCGTCTGAAGCTGCTTTCCTTCACCGGTTCGCCCGGGGTCGGCTGGGATTTGAAAGCCAAGGCCGGCAAGAAAAAAGTGGTTCTGGAACTCGGCGGCAATGCGGCGGTGATCATCGACCAAGACGCGGACCTCGACGATGCTCTGGAGCGGGTCGTGTTCGGCGCCTTTTATCAGTCCGGCCAGAGCTGCATCGGCGTGCAGCGGATCATCATCCATGAAAGCATTTACGGCAAGTTCAAGGACATGCTGGTTGCCAAGACAAAATCACTCGTCTCCGGCGACCCAAAGGAACGGGACACGTTCATCGGTCCAATGATTTCCGAAGGCGAAGCCAAGCGTCTGCACGGCTGGATCGAAGCCGCCGTTGACGGAGGCGCAACGCTGCTCTGTGGCGGCAATCGCGAGGGCAATATGCTCGAGGCCACGTTGCTGGAAAATGTCGACACCAGCGCCGACGCCTATCGCGAAGAAGCCTTTGGTCCGCTTGCTCTGCTTTCCCAGTTCAGCGATTTCGGAGCGGCGCTGGAAGAGGTCAACGACAGCAAGTTCGGCCTGCAGGCCGGCATTTTCACGCGCGACCTTTTCAAGACCCTCGATGCGTGGGATCATCTCGATGTCGGCGGCGTGGTGATCAACGATGTGCCGTCCTATCGGGTCGACAATATGCCTTATGGCGGCGTGAAGGACAGTGGCCTTGGCCGCGAAGGCATAAGATTTGCCATGGAAGACATGACCGAAATCCGCAATCTGGTGATTCGCCGCAAGCCAGGTTAGATCCGGTCTCGCGACAGCGGGATAGAAGCGGGGCATCCGTCCCCAAAGTTTGTCAAAGTTGGGGCCAATGAAGCGTATTGCGGGCACCCGTTGCCGGTCGTTTCTGGATTTCGGCAAGTCCCGTTTGTCTTTTTTTCCGGACCGATCGGGGCAGCATATGGGATCGCTTTTCGGTCCAACATCCAGGTCATCGAACAGACGCAATGGCGGGAGATGGCCCCCTGCTTTCGCAGCGGCACGACAAGGCAAATGCCTGACAGCGGCGCGCGTTTTTATTTTCTGTGACCTTTGCCCCAAAGCCCCAGAATTCCGGCCTTTGTTGGAAGCCAGCCGGATGCGGACTGTGACCTTCCGGCGGGGCGCACTCCCGTCCGGTTGAAAGCGCTGATTCATTCAGATTGTCAAAGAGCCGGTCTCCGAAACTGCCGAAGGATCGGGAAGACAATATGCGATTGGGGCAGTTGTAGGAAAGAACTACCAATGCGCCGGGGCCCGGCGCAAGCCAATGAGCGTTGCCAATGCGCCACACTGTGCTTGCGATACCGCAAGACTCCGCTGCCAAGACCCTAAAAAATAATAGAAATCGGGCGGTTTTCGTTTGCATTGAGGATCGGATGGGCGATAGATAAACTTATCGTTCTAGCGAACGGTAAGGGTCGCGTCGTGCTGAATGAGGGGACCGGTTTCAAAACCGGATTGGGCAACGATGCAAACGAAGAAAATCTTTTCGTGGGTACCAGGCTGGCCAGTACTGGCCGCTACCCTATTCTGCTCGACCCTCGTCGCAGCCGCATTGTTCATCTCGACCATGGCAAGCCCGGCTCCGGTGGAAGCTGCGACGGATCTTGCCAGTGGCACCTATCTCGGCGTGGCAAGCTGCGGTGCCACCACGTGTCACGGACGACAGGAAGCCGATGGCGAAATCGTCCGGCAGGATGAAATCTTGCGCTGGCAGGAAGATTCCACACCCGGCGGCGCGCATAGCCGCGCCTTCCGCGTCCTGCGTGAGCCGCGAAGCATCGCCATCGCCCAGCGTCTGGGTCTGAAGGATGCGGCCTCCGCATCGGAATGTCTGGGCTGTCACACCACGCAGGCGGCCCGCAAAGGCCCCCGATTCCAGCTCAACGATGGCGTCGGCTGCGAATCCTGCCACGGTGCGTCTTCCGGCTGGCTCTCCAGCCATTATGCTGTCGGCGCTAGCCATGCCCGCAATGTTGCGCAGGGATTGGTGCCGCTGACCAATCCAAAAGCAAGGGCCAGCGTCTGCCTCGACTGTCATTTCGGGAGCGCGAACAAGGGCCAGTTTGTCGATCACCGGATCATGGCTGCCGGCCACCCGCGTATCTCGTTCGAAATGGACCTTTTCTCCACGCTGCAACAGCATCATGACGAGGATGTCGATTATGTGCGCCGCAAGGGTCGCACCAACAGCGTCCAGTTCTGGGCGGTCGGTCAGGCGATGGCGCTCGAACGCTCGCTGAATCTTTTCTCCAAACCGGCTCTGGCCACCGAGGGCATTTTCCCAGAATTTTATTTTTACGACTGTCACAGCTGCCACCGCCGGATTTTTGATGATCCGTCCGCACGTCCGACCGCGGTCAATAATCCCGGACGACCCATTCCGGAAGGCATGCCGCCCTATAATGATGAAAATATGATCATGCTCAGCGCAGCCATCAAGGTGGCTGCACCGGACCTCGCGAGCGAATTCGACAGCCGGTCGAGGGCGTTTCATGCCGCCATGGCTCAGGGCAGAGAGCCCGCCGTTCAGGAAGCGGCCCGGTTGCGGCAATATGCGACACAGCTCGCCGACCGCTTCTCCCGCGCCAGTTTTGGCCGGGACCAGACGTTCGAGATCATGGAGACGATTGCCGGTCAGGCGATTTCGCCGCGCTTCACCGATTATGAAGGCAGCGTGCAGTCGGTCATGGCGATCGACACCCTGCTCAACGGACTGGTCAACAGCGGTCAGGTCAGCCAATCCGCTGCCGCCAGCCTGCGCGGGCAGATCAATGTCGCTTATGCCGCTGTCGCCGAACCCAATGCTTATGAACCGCTGAAATTCCGCAGATCCCTGGGCAGCGCCGTACGCACCATCCGGTCGCTGAGATAGAGGATAAAGAATGCGCAAACCGTTTCTGACATCCGCCATTTCCGCCGCCGCGCTCCTGCTGACATCCTGTGGCGGTGGTGGCGGCAGCAATGATTTCGGCGGGACACCCTCGCCGTCTCCGGCGCCGACGCCCGCGCCGCCACCGGCTGGCGGGCTGTTCGCTACCCCGGCCCAGCGCGCCCTGACCGTTGCAGATGTGCAAAAAATCATTGCGCAGGCGGCCGGTGAAGCCGAAGCCCGCAATCTTCCGGCGGTCATTGCCGTAGTCGACAGGGTCGGCAATGTGCTGGCGGTGTTCGATATGAATGGTTCGAACAACGGCTCGAGCGCAGTGGCGGTGAGTTCCAGGCAGATTGGTGGCATTGCGGGTCCCGGCGACACCATCGGTTTGCAAGGGGCAATGGTGCCTGGTGCAGCCGCGGCCATAGCCAAGGCGATAACCGGGGCCTATCTTTCCAGCGGGGGCAATGCCTTTTCCAGCCGCACGGCCAGTCAGATCGCGCAGGAGCATTTTCCACCGGCACCCACCACCGTTGGCCTGGAAAGCGGCCCGCTGTTCGGCGTTCAGTTCAGTCAGCTGCCCTGCTCGGACCTATCCCAGCGATTCAGTCCGATGGGCGGTGCCGGGTCGCTGATCGGTCCGAAACGGTCGCCGCTTGGCCTCGCCGCTGATCCCGGCGGATTGCCGCTGTACAAAGACGGCGTGGTGGTCGGCGGCATCGGCATCATGGGGGATGGAGACTATGGTTTCGACCCCAATATCCTCGATGTCGAAGTGGATGACGAAGAAGCCATTGCGCTGGCCGGCATTCAGGGTTTTGCACCGCCCGCCTCGATTACTGCCAACCGGATATCGGTCGATGGTACCTCCTTGCGGTTCAGCGACATGGTGGTCGGTGATCTGGCCCCGCTGCGAGGCAATTTCGCCGCGATAAACGGCACGATCGGTAATCTGCTGGCGGTTACCGGCTATACCGATGGCGCCATCATCGCTGGCACCGCTTACGGAACGGAAGCGTCCGGCATCCGGGCGTCAACCGCAGGGGAATTCAGCAATCGGGATGCCTTTGTCCTCACCGATGGCACGGGCGCCAACCGCTTCCCGATCCGCGGCGGTACCGACAGTGCTGCGGTAGCCGCACCGCTTACCGCAGCGGAAGTGCAGGCAATTCTGGAAGAAGCCTTCATCATTTTCAGCCGCGCCAGGGCGCAGATCCGCCAACCGCTTGACAGCCGGATGCAGGCGACCGTGAGCGTGGTCGACACCCATGGACAGATATTGGGAATTGTCCGCACTCCCGATGGCCCGATTTTTGGCACGGACGTATCCCTGCAAAAGGCCCGCACCGCTGCCTTCTTCTCCAATTCGGTCGCGGCCCAGCAACTGCTCGGCACACCGGTGCTGCCCGGCGTCACGAATGTGCCAGGCTATGTACAGCGCGTGCGCACATTCCTGGGCGATCCCAATGCCCTGACCGGCACGGTCGCTTTTGCCGATCGTTCCGGCGGCAATATTGCCAGACCCTATTTCCCTGATGGCGAGATCGGACGCCCTCCTGGTCCACTGTCGGTTGCCCAGTCCGCACAATTCAGTCCTTTCGCGGTCGGGCTGCAGCTCGATCTGGTCGTTCCCAACATTGTTGCCCATCTGGCCTTTGTCGGTTCCAATGGCGCCAGCCCCGATACGCCGCAACGCTGCACGCAATTGCCAAGCATAGCCAATAGCGGCGGCCAGAATCGCCTGTCCAACGGTCTGCAGATATTCCCCGGCAGCGTGCCGATCTACCGCGGTGACAGGCTCATCGGCGGGATCGGAGTCTCCGGCGATGGCATTGATCAGGATGATATGGCGAGCTTCCTCGGACTGCACAATGCGGCCCAGCGCGTCGGCGGAATCGGCAATGCACCCAAAGCGATCCGGGCCGACAATATCGTCGTCAATCTCGGCAACGCCAATGTCCGGCTGCGTTATGTGAGCTGCCCATTCGCTCCGTTTCTCGACACGAATGCCCAGAATGTCTGCGAGGGGCTTTAGGACGGATGTCGGGGCTTGCTTCCTCTTTCGTGCCGATCCTGGCGGTGATGTCCGGCCAGGTGGAGCAACTGGAAGCTCGGCAGGCTTCGATTCATGACATGGAGGCGTCTCTGATCGCCATGCTCGCCGGACAAAATAAGGGCGGAACAGGCATAGAAACTTCCGATTTCGGACCACAAGCGGCCATGGGCGGACCGGATCCGGATGCAGAAGCGGCGGAAGAGGACGTAGAAGCGGCCGCTGATCAGCCTACCTTGGAAGATGCTTCCAATGCCTCCATTCTGGAACCGCCGGAATCGCCCGATCAACTGGAAACAGAGCTTGATGGGCTGGATGCCGACGAGGCCCTGATCGATGGGCGGCGTCGGCCGGGTGTGCAAAAGGAATTGCCGGATCCGGTAACCCAGAACAATCCGGGCGCGGTCAATGCGCCGCCGCCCGAAGCCTTTCCAACGGACGAATTCCCGGTACCCGATCGCTGGCGCATCATGCAGAGCCTGTGTCCCGCGAAGGGGGGCGATGACGCGATCTACACGTTGTTCGGCGCCTTACGGAACAATTGCCACAGCACGCTCAATCCCTACCGTCAGAATGTTCTCAAGGGCGACAAGCCGATCCCGGCCGACAAGAAACCGGGCTTCCTGAAGGGCGACGACTGGTTCTTTGTCGCCAATCTGATTTCGGATACGGTTTTCGAACCACGCAGTTTCCCCATTCCCGTGGGCGTACAGACCACGGAACGACCGAATAATATCGACGTGTTCGGGCGATCCGGTTCGGAAGTCTATGCCCAGACTTTCATCACCGGCTTTGCCCTGATCAAGGGATCGACCGCCTATAAACCGCCGGATGTGGAATATCGCCTGACCCTGGCGACTCAGGTCAATCATGTGAATGTGCCGGAACGCCGGGTTTTGTTTGTCGAGCCTTCGAAGCCGTCCCGCCGCACCGACTGGTTCGTTGGCGTGCAGGAGGCGTTTTTCGACTATCATATCCGCAACACCTCGGCGCGCTATGATTTTGACAGTTTCCGGATCGGCATCCAGCCGATGCAGGCGGACTTTAGAGGGTTCCTGTTTCAGGACAACCAGCTCGGTTTCCGCCTGTTCGGCACCCGCGACAACAATCGGGTCCAGTATAATCTCGGGGCCTTTGTCCAGCTGGAAAAAGACACCAATTCCGGTCTCAACGACATCACCCAGACCCCGCGCGAAAGCTATATTTTCTTCGCCAATCTCTATCGCCAGGATCTGCCCTTTGTCGGTCTGACCAGTCAGTTCAGCCTGACCTATAATATGAATCGCGAGCGGTCCGATGTGGAAATCGACACCAATGGCTTTCCGGTCCGTCCGGCGCTGCTCGGCGACCTCCGGGGCCGGGCCTATGATGTCGTCTATCCGGGCTATGCCTTTGATGGCCGGATCGGGCGGATCAATCTATCGGGACAGGTTTACGGGGCGTTTGGTGAGGACCGGAACAGTTTCTTCACCAGCGAACCGGCCAAAATCGCCGCCTATTTTGGCGCTCTGGAAGCGAGTTATGACGTCGACTATCTGCGTTTTCGTGCCTCGGGACTGTTCGCCAGCGGAGACGGCAATCCCTACAACAACACCGAAGCGGGCTTTGATGCGATTTTCGAGAATCCCATTTTTGCCGGAGCCGACACCAGCTACTGGATCCGCCAGACCATCCCGTTCGCGGGGGGCGGCAGGGTGATCTCGATCAACGGTCGCAACGGTATCCTCAATTCGCTTCGGTCCTCCAAGGAGCAGGGACAAAGCAATTTCAACAATCCCGGCACCATATTGGCCGGTGTCGGCGTCGATGCCGACCTGACGCCGGATTTCCGGATTTCCGCCAATGCCAATCATCTCTGGTTCCACAAGACCGAGAGCCTGGAAGCCTTGCGGGTCGAAGGGTCGATACCCAAAGATATTGGCTGGGATCTTTCTGTGGCAGCGATCTACCGGCCCAAAGCCACGCAAAATATCGTATTCCGCTTGTCCGGTGCGGCTTTGCTACCCGGAAAAGGATTCAAGGATTTGTTTGACCAGACCGACAAGCGCGATTTCCATTATTCGATTCTGCTCAACGCGATATTGGCTTTCTGATGCATTGGCGAAAGATCATGAAGAGCAATAGCAAATGGATCCTTGCAGGATTGGGGGCAATGGCCCTGACCATTGCGCCAGCGTCATTGCTGCTTGCCGCAGGCAAGGAAAAACCACAGAAAATCGATTATAGTTTCACCCCCCCTGCTCCGCAGAATCAAACCTGGGACGAAGCGCAGGCAAAAAGCAGCGGCTGCCAGAGCTGTCACAGCGAGACCGACCAGAAGACCATGCACGAAACGCCCGCGGTGGTGCTGGGTTGCGTGGATTGTCATGGTGGCGACGCGTCGGTGGTCGGTGACAACAAATGGGGCCGCAACAGCCTTGCTTATATGGATGCGCTCAAAAAGGCACATGTTCTGCCGAAATATCCTGAAAGCTGGCACTGGCCATCTTCCGCCAATCCGAAGCGGAGCTATTCGCTGTTGAACGCGGAAGCGCCGGAATTCGTGCGCTTTGTCAATCCATCCGACTATCGGGTGGCGCGCGAATCCTGCGGCGCCTGTCATATGGAAATCATCGAGGCTTCGGAACGGTCGTTGATGGCAACCGGAGCGATGCTTTGGGGTGGAGCGGCCTATAATAACGGCATTGTCCCCTTCAAAAATTACGTGTTCGGCGAGGCCTATACGCGCGACGGCCAACCCGCCACGATCAAGTCTCCCGGCAATCCGCATGGCACGGTGACCGACGCCGAGAAGAAGCGCGGTGCATTGCCGATTCTTTATCCCTTGCCCACCTGGCACACGGTTCCACCAGGGGATATTTTCCGGGTGTTCGAACGCGGGGGGCGCAATATCAACACCCAGTTCCCGGAAATCGGACTGCCCAATATCGGCGGTATCATCCAGCGGCTGGAAGAGCCCGGCCGACCGGATCTGAAACAATCCAATCGCGGCCCCGGCACCGGTCTTCGCGTCGCCATTCCGGTGCTCAATATTCACAAGACCCGGCTCAACGACCCGTTCATGTGGTTCATGGGGACCAATGATCAGCCGGGTGACTATCGCCAGTCCGGCTGTGCTGGCTGTCACGTTGTCTATGCCAATGACCGCGAACCGCGGCACAGTTCGATCTGGGCCAAATATGGCCGGGATGGACAGACCCAGACGGTCGATCCGACCATTCGCAACCTGAAAGAGGGAGAACAGCGCTTCGGCAGCTTTGGCACCTATGATGCCTCGCATGGCGCAAAGGGCGGTCACGGCGAAGAAAAAGGCCATGGCGAAGACCAGACCGGTGATACGGATCCGGCGCAGCGGGAAAAAGGGCATCCGATCCAGCATGCCTTCACCAGAGCAATCCCGACCGCCCAGTGCATGAACTGTCATATGCACCAGCCGAACATCTTTCTGAACAGCTATCTCGGCTATACCATGTGGGATTATGAGTCGGACGCGCCTTATATGTGGCCAGGGCCAGACAATCTGACACCCAGGCCGGAAGGCATGAGCGACGAGGAATATCAGAAGAAATACAAGCAGCAGAAATATCCGGATGCCGAAGAAGTGCGGGCCGTGCTCGACCGGAACCCGGAAGGCGCCGCACCCAAGGGGCTTTGGGCTGACATCGACTTTCTGCGCAATGTTTACGACCTCAACAGCGAGACCAAGGACACGCAATTTGCCGACTATCATGGTCATGGCTGGAATTTCCGGGCGATCCTGAAACGCGACCGAGACGGCAATCTGCTGGATGCGGATGGCAACCAGGCCAGCTACTCCACCGATACCGACAATATCGTGGCCAATGACGATCCGGAAAAATTCCGCAGGAAAGGCGAAGGCCAGTTCGTCGAACCGGGAATCAATCCCGGTAAATCCGTCCATATGATGAGCATCCATGCCGAAGTGGGGATGCAATGCGCCGATTGCCATTTTGCCCAGGACAGCCACGGCAATGGCCTGATCTATGGCGAAGTTGCCAATGCCGTCGAAATCAGTTGCAAGGATTGCCATGGCACCGCCGATGCCTATCCGAACCTGATGACCAGCAATCTGGCGGCGCGTCCGAAAGGGAAGAATCTGGGTCTGCTCCGCAATGCCAATGGCGAACGGAGATTCGAATGGTTTGAAGACCCCAATGGGCAGCGCGTATTGATCCAGCGTTCGATCATCGATCCCGAGCTCAGCTGGCGCGTCAGCCTTGTGAAGAACAGCGTCGACCGTTCCCACCCTGACTTTAATCTCAAGGCCGCCCGGGCCAAGCTTATGTCCAAAACCGGTTCAGAAACCGGCAAATTTGCCTTTGGCAGCGGCGTTCCGAAAGACGATCGGGCGCACAAGGACGACAATATGGTGTGTTTCACCTGCCACCTCAGCTGGACGACAAGCTGCGGTGGCTGCCATTTGCCGATCGAAGCGAACTGGCAATCGGATAGCCACAAATATGAAGGCGGCACGACCCGAAACTATGCGACCTACAATCCTCAGGTCGCTCGCGATCAGATGTTCCAGCTGGGCCGCCACCAGACCACGAAGGGCAATATTATCGCTCCAGTGCGGTCGACATCAGCATTGGTCCTGTCTTCGACCAACATCAATCGCGAACGCATCTATGTCCAGCAGCCGCCAATCTCCGGCATCGGCTTTTCATCACAAGCTTTTGCACCCCATTTCCCGCACACCGTGCGCAAAACCGAGACCAAGCAATGTTCCGATTGTCACGTCAGCGAGGCCAATGACAATAATGCGATCATGGCGCAAACCTTGCTGCAAGGTACGAATTTCGTAAATTTTGTCGGCCTCCACGCTTGGGTCGGGCTAGAAAAGGGATTTGAAGCCGTCCGGGTGACCGAATGGGATGAACCGCAAGCAGTCATCGGCTCCTATCTGCAAAAATATGCCTATCCCGACTATTGGCGAATGCACGTTGAGGATAATGACCGGGAACTGATCGACTGGGTGCGCGGTGAACGGCTCGACAAGAATCTTTCTGGCGAAACCAAAGCGCTCGAAGAATTCAAGAATGTTATTCAAGGGACGAAAGATGCCGTTCGATGCCTGCAGCTGCGCGGCGAATATATGTTCGTGGCGGAAGGAAGCGGTGGTTTCCGCGCCTATGACGTTGCATCCATCGGCAATAAGGGTTTTTCGGAGCGGATCATCAAGGCGCCCTTTTCCTCGCTTGGCCATGATACGCATGTCCGCACCAAAAACGCGACTTGCATGGCGCTGGCTACCAACCAGCCCATCGCGCCCTTGCGTAACACCAAGGAATTGCGGGAGATTAACGAAGAACAGCCGTTCCATCCGATTTATAATTATGCCGTCATCACCGATAGTGAAGAAGGCCTGATCCTGGTCGACGTCAATACGCTCGCCGATGGAGAATTCCGGAATAATTTCTTCAAACGCAGTCTGACCTGGAACGAAGGAGGGGTGCTTGACGGTGCACAGCATATTACGCTGGCAGGCCATTATGCGTATATCACCACCGCTGCCGGATTGACCCTGATCGATCTTGATGAGCCGCTGAAGCCCCGCCACGTTGTCACCATTCCGATGACCGATGCGCGCGCGTCGGCTCTGCAATTCCGCTATCTTTGGGTGACCGATGTCGATGGTGTTAAACTGTTCGATGTCACGGACATGGAAAATCCGGTGGCAGTGCCGTCGGGGACCATTTCCCTGCGCAACGCTCGCCGACTCTATCTCGCCCGGACCTATGCCTATATCGCTGCCAAGGACGAAGGCTTGGTCATCGCAAACATCACCCGGCCGGAAGCACCAACGATTTACCGAAAAGAAACATTCGGCGGCGCGATGAACGACGCGGAAGATGTCATCGTCGGTTCCACCAACGCCACGCTGTTTGCCTATGTCGCCGATGGCCGCAATGGCCTGAAGGTGATCCAGTTGACCACACCCGATAGCCAGAAAAATTATTATGGCTTTTCACCGGCACCGATGCCGGAACTGATAGCCTTTGCCAGCACGCCGAAGCCGGCGCTGGCGTTGTCAAAAGGGCTGGATCGTGACCGGGCGGTGGATGAGACCGGCGGTCAGATGGCTGTCTTCGGGCGGCTGGGTTCTCGTCCGTTCACCCGCAGCGAGATGCAGCGCTTTTACCTGAACAGCAAGGGCAAGCCCTATTTTGTGAAGGATGAACCGGATCTGGCGGACTGGATCGGGCCTGTTCCGCCGATGATTGCGAGAAAATGACAACGAGCGGGGGCCGGGCCATCAAGTGGCACCGACCCCCTGTCCCCCGTTACACAACTCGGAGGAATGATTGCCCTGCGCGCTTGTGCGCAGGGCTTTGTCTATATTGCTTCAGAAGCGAAACCTTCAGCAGTTGCCGTCGATCGCGCGACCGGCCAATGCGCCTACGGCACCGCCAATGATTGTGCCTTCGGTCTTGTTACCGCGACGAGCGACTTCGTTACCGAGCAGGCCGCCGGCAATCGCGCCGATGATCGTACCACCAGTTCCACGGTCACAGCCCCGATAGCGGCGATCATTATAAGAGCGGCTATTGCGATAGCGACGCTGGTCACGATAATCCCGACTATCCCGATAGCGATCACCGCGATAGCGATCACCGCGATAGGTGTCACCGCGACGATATTCGCGATATCGGTCGCCCCGGACCTGCTCATAATATCCGCCGTTATAATAGCCGCCGCGCGCCTCTGCTGGCGTTGCGAAGGCCATCGTGGCGACGGCTGCGGCTGATACTGCGATACTTCCCAGAATTTTGTTGATCATCTTTTTACTCCAGAATTATTTTTCGAAACCCAAATCAATTGCTACCCAACGACTGTCCTTCTAGGGGCGCTGGCTTGACCAGATACTGAATGGCGGTTTTATCTCAGGTTCATATTTCAAGCATTTTTCCTGAATGGATTGGGAGCAGGCCGGAGGACTAGCTTTTTAATCCATTGCCGCTTTTTATCCTCTCCGATAGCAACGGACAGACATAGCGAAGAGGATGAGTGATGAAATTGAAGGGCAGGACAGCAGCGATAACGGGCGGTACAGCGGGGATTGGCCGCGGTATTGCCGAGGCCTTTCTGGCAGAGGGAGCCAATGTCGCGCTGATGGCGCGCAATCCTGAGAAGGGCGCGAACGTCATTGCGGAACTGGATGCCGGTGACCGGGCGATCTTCATTGCCGGGGACGTGATGGAACAGGATCAGGTCGAGGGATTTATCGACCAGACCGTCGCGCATTTTGGTACGATCGACATATTGGTCAACAATGCCGGCGGTGCCGGTGATCTCGCGCCCCTGGTTGATCTGACCGATGAAGCTTTTGACCAGGCGATGAAGTGGAACATCTATTCGACCTTCTGGGCAACGCGGCGGGCGCTCAGGCCAATGATCGCGCAGCAATGGGGCCGGGTGATCAATATCAGTTCGACCGAAGGCAAGATGGGCAAGCCTACCTTCGCGCCCTATACGATCGCCAAACATGGCATCAACGGCATGACCAAGGCGGTGGCGCAGGAAGTGGGCACATCGGGTGTCACCGTCAACGCCATTTGCCCCGGACTGATCCTGACCGACCTGATCATGCAGGGCGGCCCCGCGACCGCCGCCGGCATGGGCATGACCTTTGACGAGATGATCGACATGTTTTCCCAGGAAAGCGCCCTCAAGCGCCCGGGCAAGGTCGAGGAAGTCGCAGCGATGGCAGTGCTGCTGGCATCCGATGCCGGCGCGGGCATCACCGGCGGGACGCTGAGCGTCGACGGCGGGACCGCGCAATATTGATGCAATCCTGACGCAAAAATGATTCTGCCTGGCTGAGCGGCAGCGGCAAGCGGGAGCGGCGGCTGGCGCTGGCCCGCGGCTATCCGCATGGCCGCAGCGACTCCATCGCGCCAAGAGCCGGTTCGCGGCCCGGTCGCGCAAATGCAGATACCAATTATTGGTATTTTTCACTATTATTCAGTTTCGGTTCATATTGGCCGAACGAGTCATTTCTTCTATCTATATGATATATTTAGGTTTTTCAAAACTGGCACGCCCTGTGCAATGCTAGGGACATCTTCGCAGAAACATTTGTGAAGCACCAATTTGAACCAGAAGGAATTTGAAATGACCAACCTGAACATCCAAAATCAAGTCGCCGCCGCTTTTGCCGCCATTTTCGCCGCCGCTGTTCTTGTCAGCGCCAGCGTCGGCCCCGCCATCAATGCCGCCGCTCTGGTTGCCTGAACCCCGATAAACCTGAACCCCGATAAAGGAACCCTGACCATGTTTTCTCCCCAGTTTCAAAACCGCCTCGCCGCCGCCTTTGCCGCTTTCGTTTCCGCCTCGATCTTCCTGACGGCCTCGATCGGCCCCGCGGTCCAGAACAGCGCATCTCTGGTGATCTGATCACCGGAGATGTCCGACCGGGGCTGGCCGCCTCATTCCCGCTCACCCTGCCCCATCGCCTCCCGTTTAGTCTCCCTTAACATTTGACCGCTATTTCCCAGCCGGTGAGCGACATCCGCTGGCCCTCCTTCATCACCATCACGCTCGCCATGTGCACCGCGCTGTTTCTGGCGATCTTCCTCGGCGGCGGTCCGGTCGCTACCAGCGCCGCGGTCGGCAGCGATCCGCACCGGGCCAGCTTCGGCATATGTTTTGGCCCCGACCGCTACAGCTGCGTCGTCGACGGCGACACCATCTGGTTCGAGGGCCGCAAGATCCGGATCGCTGATATCAACACGCCGGAAATCTCGCAACCCGGCTGCGCGTCCGAGAAAAGACTCGGCCAGCAGGCGCAATTGCGGCTGCAGGACCTGCTCAATCAGGGCCGCTTCACCCTGCAAGGCATCGACCGGGATCAGGACAGATATGGCCGCGATCTCAGGATCATCACCCGCGATGGCGAAAGCCTGGGCGAGATATTGGTGACCGAGGGTCTGGCCGAACGCTGGCAGGGCCATCGCCGCGACTGGTGCTAGCCCGCTTTTCCCGGACGACTCCTCGGACGTCCCAGAAACCAGGCCAGCGCGAACAGCAGCATGAACAGTCCGTCGACCATCGCCCCGAAAAACACCGCGCCCATCGCCACCCGGCCCTGCCAATAGAGCCATGTGACCGGCAGAAAAAAGGCCAGCTTTTCCAGTATCGCAATCGGAACAAGCGGGCGATAGCGAACGGGGTCGATCGCGATCATCACGAAAATCAGCTGGAACACCAAGGCCAGTCCGATGAAGCCGTAATAATATTCCGGCCGCGCGCCCGCCTCTCCGAACAGACCCGGGACGAGCGCGAGAAAGCCCCATGCGGCGGCCAGGGCAAAAATGATTCGGACAGATTTCATGCTACCACCGGCCTATTCTTGACAATCTTTACAATGTTAAAAGAGAAAATTCCTGCCTGTCCCGGACGCACGATTTTGCGCCTTTTTCCAGCAGGTTGCAGATATCTGATGGCAGGATATTCCATTAGCCGTGCCTTAGCAGAAACCATGATTGTAGGACAGACCGGCAATCCGAAAAAAGCCGCAACGGATGGATAATGTCGCGCGTTCTGATAGGGAGCGACAGGAACCCGAACATGAGATCTTCTATGGAACATTATCGCCGCTATATCGGCTGGGGCGCGATCATCGTCGCAGCGCTCAACTTTCTCCCTCTGCCTCTGCCGGCCTTGCCGCCGATGCTGTCCGCATCGATGGCCTTGCTGCTGCCCGGGCTGGGCGGGGTGCTGATGATGCTCTCGCCGATGCTGCTGTTCGCCGCCGGGATCGGGCTGGTCAAGACTTGGGACGGCGGCCGCAAGCTGTTTGTGATCTGGTCGGTGATCGGCGGATTATCGGCGCTGGCCGGCCTGCAATATATGCCGCTCGCCGCCGCAGTCGATCTGGTGGTGATTGCGGTCTGTCTGCTGGTGGTGCTGTGGGGCGACTGGCGGCGGTTGTTGCCACAGTAGTGCCGAATGGTTGTGGTGAGGGGTTGTCAAAATAAGTCGTCATCCTGAACTTGTTTCAGGACCTCGTGAGGCAGCGCGCGAAGCTTGAGGGGTCCTGAAACGAGTTCAGGATGACGGGGGATGGTTCAGGATGACGAGGGCGGGGAAGTGAGTTTGACCAAAGCGGTATTTTGGGCAGCCGGACCTTGTGGCCAGGTATCTCGCCGGAATATAGTTTTGTCATGCCCTTGCAGCCCTGCGTCTACATCATGACCAACAAGCCGCGCGGCCTGCCTTATGTCGGGGTGACGTCCGACCTGATGGGCCGCATCTACCAGCATCGCACAGGAGCGGCGGACGGGTTTACCAAACGCTATAATCTGAACAAGCTGGTGCTGTTCGAGCAATATGGCAATATGGAACTGGCGATCACGCGCGAGAAGCAGCTGAAGCGCTGGCACCGGGAGTGGAAACTGAACCTGATCGAGGCGAGCAATCCCGCGTGGTGTGATCTGGCGGTGGATCTGGGGTTTGAGCCCATCAGGTGATTGGCCATGATCGGCATCATGAATTTGGCGTGATTCGTCATCCTGAACTCGTTTCAGGATCCCTCACGGTCACGGTTCGGGCTCTGGCTCAAGGGGTCCTGAAACAAGTTCAGGATGACGACTCGCCGTTCAGGGTGACCGCTCGTTCTTCAGCGTGACCACTCATTCTTCAAATATCGCGAACATTCTGCCCTAGCGGCACTTCAATCCGCCGCGGTCGATTTCGCGGCCGAGGAGGGCACCGCCTGCGGCACCCAATAGGGTGCCGACCGTGCGGTCACCTCTGCTGTCGATTTCGCGGCCGACGAGAGCGCCGACGGCGCCGCCGATGATCAGGCCGGTTGTGCCATTGTCGCGCTTGCAATGGTAGCGGCCGTCCCGGCCCCGCCAGATCCGGTCGTCGCGGCTGAGGCGGCGCGGTTCGTAATAGCGGCCGCGGTCGTCATAGCGGCTCTTATACTTGTTCTTGTGCTTTCCATAGGCCTTGGCATGGGGCGGCGGATCGGCGAGCACGACCCCGGTCGGCACGACCAGAGTAGCGGCGGCGACGGACAAAAGTAACTTGCGCATGGTAAAATTCCCGTTGCTGTTATTTCCAAAAAGCTGAACGGGTTTTACAAATCGCAAGATGAACACTCGGTGACCTGGATTGTCAGCATGGGTGAATATTGCGCGCCCTGGCTGATCCCGTTGGCGAGCAACGGCCGGGCAGGCTAGGTCAGGGACGCACTTTCCCAGCCGCCGCCCATTATCGAATCCCCCAGGATTCCGCTCTCGCTGACGCCCTTCACCATCCCGGCGAATTCCGCATAGGGCCTGGGATTGTCCAGTTCGTTGGCCATCCGGTCGCGAAAGGCATTGAGTCGCAGCGGATCGGCGGTGATGCCGGTTCCCTCGACCAGACGGTTCATCAGGTTGAAGATGCCGGTCACCGCAATGGTGTGGAACAGGGCCTTTTCGTCCCGGCCGGCGGCATAGACCGCCGCCGCGTCCGCGTCGGTCACGCTGGTCGGGGCAAGCGTCAGCTTTCGGGCATAAGCGAGCAGCGGCAACAGCTTTTCATCAATTCCCGCAGCCGCCGGGTCGGTGACCAGATTGTCGAACGTATCGGGTGCGACGCCGTGCACTTCGGCAAACGCCCGGTGCGAGCCGTAGCAGAAATCGCACTGGTTGAGCCCGGAGACATAGGCGGCGATCAGCTCGCGCTCGGCGACGCTGAGCGGCGATGGCCCGCGCAGGATCACGTCATGATAGTCGCACAGATATTCGAACCCCTCGCTATGCGCGGCGAGGACTTCGACCATTTCTGGATTGTCGGGGAGAGATGGAAATTTGGACATGGACTCGGCTCTTTCGGCAAGTACGATCACTGTATCAGGTACACGCGATAGCTTTAAGGATAGCTTAAGGAGCGCGCAGGAGATGCGGGCCGCCAGTCGGGGGGGCGAGCGGCGGTTATCGGATGCGGCGCGGATCATGCGAATGCGGCATGAGGAGAATCGTCATCCTGAACTGGTTTCAGGACCTCGGGCGATTGCGCGCGAACCGTGAGGGATCCTGAAACGAGTTCAGGATGACGATGCCATTTCAAATGCCATTTCATTAGCCTGTTCGCGATCATCGTGATAAAATGCGCGAACAAACGGAGGGGGAAAGTCATGAAGAAATTATCGATCATCGCGGGCGCCGTGCTGGCGCTGACCGGCGCGACCGCGGCCGGGGCGCAGGCCTTTGGCCAGGGCCAGTGGGTGCTGGCGCGCAGCGCGGTCGGCGGCAGTCATTTTTATCCCGGCGTGGTCGCGGGCATGTCCGGCAACCAGGTCACGATCAATTTTGATGACGGCACTACCGAAACCCGCCCCGCCAGCCAGGTCCGCCCCTATGACTGGCGCAACGGCAGTTTCGTCAGCTGTGTCTGGAGACCCGACGGCAAGGTCTATGGCGCCGTCATCCAGAAGATCTCCGGCGGCGGAACGCAGCTGACCATCCGCTATGTTGACGACGGCATCGTCGCGACGGTGCGGACCGGGGAATGCTATTCGGACTGAGGCGAAGGCTTTTGGGGAGTGGTGAGCGTGGTGGGGACGGACCCGTCATGGAGAACTGTTGGAAGGAACCCGTCGTCATCCTGAACTTGACTCAGGACCTTGGGAGGGTGTGCGCCAAGCTTGAGGGATCCTGAAACGAGTTCAGGATCACGAGGGGGAGAATTGGGGGGCTGATACCGTCATACCCGACCTAATGTTTGAAGCAATTTTCGCGGTGCCACTCCAAAAAATGTGGATAGGGCCGCATCGTTGGATCCTGGGGTGCAACAGCTTTTCTTGTCGGCAGCAAAAGTCGATCGAGACTCGCGACATCGTTGACATGATGGGAAATCATGATCGAAAGATCATCGCCCAGCGAGAGCAAACCACGATCAAACATCCAGTGCATCGTGCCGGAGAGCGCAAGCCCATTGTTGACACTATCTGGTCCTTTTGCGGATACAGGTTTTATATGGGCTGCTTCCACTTCAGCACGCCCACCGCCATTGATAAATTGCAATCCTGTAAAAGCACAGCGCCGGTCATAGGTGCGAATAATCGCCTTACGGAAATTAGCATCTCTCGCCGTTCTGGAGATCAGAATTTTACGCCGTTCCTGCTCGCTTTCAAATTGGTACGGCATTCGGTCTTCGTGCAACGCAGATCCGCCAACGATATCTGTACGTGGGAGCGCAGATGAATCCTCACCCAAGCCAAGGTTGATAATTCGAACAAAGTCTTCGGGTATCAAGGGACGAACGGCGGCTTGTGCATTTCGCAAGCCTGATTCGACCAGTTCTCCATCTATCCGATGGGATACATTCTGTCCGAAATCAAGATAGCTGCCGGGTTCAATCAGTGCGAGGAAATGATCCGGTGTAGTCGGATCACGAATAATATCTTCGACGAACGCAACTGCATAGAAACCACGGCCACCGGCTTTTACCGGTTCGTAGTAAACTGCCCAATCGCCCTTGAACAGCAACGCGCGGGACAAATAGCTTTTGGGAAATTGATATTGTTCATCGGGTCGATCGGTATAGTGCGTGTCGCGACGATGAACAAAAACACCTGCCATCACAAGGTGATAGACTTATCTATATTGTGAGGCAATGTCAGATGTGAAGAAGTGCCGTTTACGAGTTTTAATTTAGTCAGAAAATTATTAGCGAACTCCCGGTAATTTCGTAATTCATTTCTTGGGAGCTCGCTAAGCCGCTTCTTTCCCGCTCCGAGTCATATCCCCTCGGCCGGCAAGCAAGCCAGCGACCGAGATATCCTCGTCGATTTCCTCCCAATGCAGGCCACTGGGGCTTAGAAAAAACGATTTGCGTTGCTTGGCCGTCGCGTGCAGCAAGCGAGGGAACCAGACAAGCGGTACACCCAGCGTCCGACCATCTTCCAATTCTACCCACATCTGGTCCTCGTCAAACCGGACGGCGGTTGGTCTAGGCAAAGAACTCATTCCAAGCCTCCTCTATTATTTGACGGCGCGCGATGATGATGTCGCGCAACCGCCGGATCGTTTTCGCATCATAGCCTCGATTATAGGCCAATTCGACGTCCGGATATAGCCAGAATTTGGCGTCCACTCCCGGCTTTGCCGCGTGGATGTGAATCGGCTCGCGCGGGTCGCCTTCGTTGGAATAGAAATGGAATCGAAATCCGCGTTCGCGAAAGACGACGGGCATTAGTCAATTCGCTCCTCTTTCCGCAAGAGGAGCGGCTTAATATTCACTCCGCAGCAACCCCCGCCTGCTCGAACATATCCACGCCTTCATCCTCGACCGGCGCATCTTCGTTCGCGACCTTGCCCTTGCGCTGGTCGAAGCTCGACCACACGTCGTTCCATTCGCCCTTGGTCGCGCCTTTCGAATATTCGGTGGCGCGGGCTTCGAAGAAATTGGCGTGTTCGACGCCGTTCAGCAGCGGCGCGAGCCAGGGGAGCGGGTGGTCCTCGATCATGTAGATCGGCTGGAAGCCGAGCTGGCCGAGGCGCCAGTCGGCGATATAGCGGATGTAGCGCTTGATTTCCTTGGCGGTCATGCCGGTGACCGGGCCGTCGCTGAACGCGAGGTCGATGAAGGCATCTTCCAGCCGCACGGTTTTCTGGCAGCAGTCGATGATGTCATCCTTGACCGATTTGGTCAGACAGTCGCGTTCCTTGACGAATGTGTGGAACATCTTGATGATACCCTCGCAGTGCAGGCTTTCGTCGCGGATCGACCAGGTGACGATCTGGCCCATGCCCTTCATCTTGTTGAAGCGCGGGAAGTTCATCAGCATGGCGAAGCTGGCGAACAGTTGCAGCCCTTCGGTGAAGCCGCCGAACATCGCCAGGGTCTTGGCGATATCCTCGTCATTGTCGACGCCGAATGTGCCCATATAGTCGTGCTTGTCCTTCATCGCT